>NZ_JBWKCM010000006.1:147165-268159 GCF_056436485.1 Streptomyces sp. NPDC043746
AAAAAAAAAGACCACAACATGAGGGGTCGGCGGGGGGGGGGGGGGGGGGGGGGCAGTGGGGGGGACCGCCCCCCCCCCCCCCCCCCCCCACGAACCTGTTCCGGGCCCTGTGCCACCAGGCGCGGGGGACCGTCCCCGCCGCTGGCGGGGCAGTGGCCGGGACCCTCGTAGGGTGACCTCATGTCTGCCACGTTGAGTTCCGAGAAAACCGCGGCCGCGCTCCGCAGATCGGCCCGCGTCTCGGCCGAGCTGCTGCTGGTCCTGTTGATGGCCACCGTCGCCCTGTGGCTGCTGGGCCGGACCTGGCCGGTGGTGTGGCCGCTGATAGTGGGTCTCCTTCTCACCACCCTGACCTGGCCGTTCGCCCGTTTCCTGCGCCGGGCCGGCTGGCGGCCCGCCCCGGCCGCGGCCCTGGTGACCGCGGCGTTCCTCCTCGTCGCCACCGGTGTGCTGGCGCTGATCGCGATCCCGGTGGCCTCCCAGTCCGGCCAGCTCGCCGACGGGGTCGTCGAGGGGATCGGCAGACTGCGCGCGTGGGCCGCAGGCCCGCCGCTGAACATCAGTGACGCCCAGATCACGGGCGCCTTCGACGCCGCGGTCGACCGCATCGAGAACAGCGCCGGCAGCGTCGTCACCACGGCGGTCACCGGAGTGAGCACCGTGTTCAGCGGCCTGATCACCGCCGTGCTCGCCCTCTTCCTGATGTTCTTCTTCCTCAAGGACGGCCCGCGGTTCCTCCCGTGGCTCGGCCGTCAGCTCCCCGGCCGACTCGCCACCGACGTCCCCGTGGTGGCCGAGCGCTGCTGGAACACGCTCGGATCGTTCGTGCGCTCCCAGGCCTTCGTGGGGCTGCTCGACGCCGTCTTCATCGGGATAGGCCTGTGGATCCTGGACGTGCCGCTGGTGCTCCCGCTGGCGGTGCTGACCTTCGTCTCCGCGTTCGTCCCGATCGTCGGTGCGGTCTTCGCCGGTTTCGTCGCGGTGCTGATCGCTCTGGTCTCCAACGGCCTCACCGACGCGCTGATCGTGCTGGCGATCATCATCGCGGTGCAGCAACTGGAGGGCAATGTCTTCCAGCCCATGATCCAGAGCCGCGGCCTCGGGCTGCACGCCGCGGTGGTCCTGCTGGCGGTGACGCTCGGCGGCAGTCTGGCCGGGGTGGTGGGCAGCCTGCTCGCGGTCCCGGTGGCGGCGCTGGTCGCGGTGATCTGGAACTACCTGCGCGAGCAGCTCAGCGAACCGGGGGAGGAGCCGGGGCGGGTGGACCGGGGGCCGGACCCCGAGCAAGGACCCGCTTCGGGCGGGCCGGACGCCGACGCCCCTGTTCCCGCCTGACGCGGCACGGGGCCGGGCGGTGCGCGACCACCCTCACGCCCCCTGGCCGCACGGCTTTGACCCGGCCGGCCCGCCTCGACCCCGACGAGGCGGGCCGGCTTCGTGCTGTCCCCCCAACAGGCCCCGGTGCGCCGGGTCGTGGACAGGCCGTGCAGATGTGGCGCACGGGTCTAGGCCTGCGCCCCGCTCTTGCTATACCTTGCGTCTAATAAGCTTGCTAGACGCCGCGTCTAACAAGCGGTACGTGGCCAGCGACCAGCAGGGCGGCGCCCGGCAGCCGCCCAACCCATCGGACGCGACAGGCGATGGGTTGGACGGACCGGGCGGCGCCGGGCCGACCTCCCGAGTCAAGGAGCCGCACCATGTCAAGCAGCACCGTTCGGCCGGAGAACCAGGAGCAGGACCGGGGCCGGGGCCCGCTCGCCGAGCAGGACGTCGCCCGACGCCTGCTCGACTCGGCCGCCAAACTCTCCTACGACCCCGCCGCCGAGGTCGACTGGGAGACCCCGCTCGACCCGGACCACCACGGCGCCAGCCCCGAGTGGTCCACCCTGTACGGCACCGAGTACTGGAAGGAGCTGACCGACGCCCAGCGCAAGGCGCTCACCCGCCAGGAAGCGGCCTCCGTCGCCAGCACCGGTATCTGGTTCGAGATGATCCTCCAGCAGATGGTGCTGCGCGACATGTACGCCAAGGACCCCACCGACCCCCGGTTCCAGTGGGCCCTGACCGAGATAGCCGACGAGTGCCGCCACTCGATCATGTTCGCCCGGGGCGCGGCCAAGCTCGGCGCCCCCGCCTACCGGCCGCGCCGCCCCGTGGTGGAGCTGGGCCGCGCCTTCAAGACCCTCGCATTCGGTGAGGCGGCCTACGCGGCGATCCTCGTGGCCGAGGAGGTCCTCGACGTGATGCAGCGCGACTGGATGCGGGACGAGCGGGTCGCGCCCTTCGTCCGCACCATCAACAACATCCATGTCGTCGAGGAGTCGCGGCACATGAAGTTCGCCCGCGACGAGACGCGCAGGCGACTGAGGGACGCGGGCGCGGTCCGGCGGCAGTTCAACGCGATCGTGGTGGCGATCGCCTCGTACTACATCGTCACCAGCATGGTGAACCGGGACGTCTACGCCAACGCCGGGCTCGACCCCGCCCGGGCCCGCGCCGAGGCCCGGGTGAACGAGCACCACAAGTCACTGATGCGGTCGAGCTGTTCGGGGCTGATGGAGTTCCTGGCCTCGGCCCGGCTGCTGACGAAACCCGCGATGTTCTTCTACCGGCGCGCCTCGCTGATCTGACCCCGGCCGCGGGGCCCCGGCCGATCCGCTCCCTCACCACGACCCGAGACGACGAGATGACCTACGCCATCACCCAGACCTGCTGCTCCGATGCCACCTGCGTCGCCGTCTGCCCCGTCAACTGCATCCATCCCACCCCCGAGGAGCGGGCGTTCGGGTCCACGGAGATGCTGTATGTCGACCCGCAGACCTGCATCGACTGCGGGGCCTGCGCCGACGCCTGCCCGGTCGACGCGATCTTCCCGGTGGACAGCCTCTTCGGGGCGCAGAAGGAGTACGCCGCCATCAACGCCGCGTACTTCGCGGACCGGAAGCCCGAACCCGCCCCCGCCGGGCCCAACTTCCACGCCTGGGGCGAGCCCTCCTTCGAGCGCAGCCTGCCCGCCGACTTCGCCCCGATCCGGGTCGCGGTCGTCGGCACCGGACCGGCCGGCATGTACGCAGCCGAGGACCTCCTCCTGCACACCAACGCGGAGGTCACCCTCATCGACCGGCTGCCGGTGGCCGGCGGCCTGGTCCGCTACGGTGTGGCGCCCGACCACCCCGCCACGAAGAAGGTCGGCGAGACCTTCGCACGGTTCCACTCCCACCCCCGGGTACGGATGCACCTGGGCGTCGAGGTCGGCAAGGACATCACCGCCCAGGAGCTGGCGGCCCACCACGACGCGGTGATCTACGCGGTCGGCGCCTCCACCGACCGCAGACTCGGCATCCCCGGCGAGGAGCTGCCCGGTTCCGCCGCCGCCACCTCGTTCGTCGCCTGGTACAACGCCCACCCGGAGGTGGTGCCCGAGTCGGTCTCCCTGGCGGCCGAGCGCGTGGTCGTCGTCGGCAACGGCAACGTCGCCCTCGACGTGGCGCGCATCCTCGTCTCCGACCCCGAGGCGCTGGCCGCCACCGACATCGCCGACCACGCCCTCGCGGCGCTGCGGGGGTCCCGGGTGCGGGAGGTGGTGCTGCTGGGGCGGCGCGGCCCCGAGGACGCGGCGTGCACCGTCTCCGAACTGCTCGCCCTCACGTACCTGCCGGGCGTCGGCCTCGTCGTCGACGACCACGACCCCAGGATCGGCGCCGCGATCGACGCGGCGGCCCCGGGCACGAAGGCCGCCCTCCTGCGGGACGTGGAGCGCAGGGCCGTGGACTGGTCGCGGCCTCCCGCACCGGGCCGGCGCATCGTCTTCCGCTTCCACTCCGCCCCGGTGGCGGCGGTCGGGGAGGACGCCGTCACGGCCGTACGCGTCACGGCGGGCGGGTCCGAGCGGGACATCCCGGCGGGCCTGCTGCTGCGGGCGATCGGCTACCGGGGCGTGCCCGTGCCGGGCCTGCCCTTCGACGAGGCGTCCGGGACCGTGCCGCACGAGGCCGGCCGGGTGAGCGGCATGACGGGGACGTACGTCGTCGGCTGGATCAAGCGCGGTCCCTCGGGCGGTATCGGCGCCAACCGCACCTGCGCGGCCGAGACCGTCGGCACCCTGCTGGCCGACGCCACGGCGGGCGGCCTCGCCGCCCCGGCCCACCCGTCCTCGGCCTTCCGCCGCCTCGCCCGCAGCCGCGGCCGGAACGTCGTCGACGCCCGGGGGCTGGCCGCCATCGACCGGGCGGAGGTGGCCCGTGGCCGCGAGCACGGCCGCCCGCGCGTCAAGCTCGGCACGGTCCCCGCCCTGGTGGCGGCGGCGAAGGGCCGCTACCGCTGGAAGACGCCGAGCTGACCCGCCCGCAGCCGGATCAGCGCCGAGGGCCCACCGGCCGGTGAACCGGTGGGCCCTCGGGCGACCCGCGTGCGCGTCCGGATCGGCGGACCCGCTCGGTATGCGCCGGGCCGACCGGCACAGAACCTTTATGAGGCGCATACTCGGATATAGCCACTCTTGTTGGGAGGACTCCATGATTGTCCTCGGTGTCATTCTGCTGGTGATCGGCCTGGTGGCCGGTATTTCCGTTCTCTGGACCATCGGCATCGTTCTCGTGGCCATCGGCCTGGTGCTCTGGGCCCTGGGCGCGACGGGCCGTGCGGTGGGCGGACGGCGCCACTACTGGTAGCCCGCCGGGAGAGGGCCCTTGCGGCCCGACGCCCGGTTGTGCGTGGCCCCTGCCCGGTCACCGACGACTTCTCGATCCACGTGGGTTGTGACGACGGCCGGGCCTGCGGCCTCTCTCCAGAGTGCCGTTCGAGCGGCGCCATCGAGGCCACCTGCGGCGGCGACAGCGCAGTCCACTCCTGCGCCACCTCGTCTGGCGCCCGGCACGTCCTCGCGGGCGACGCCGCCTCGTCTACTGCTCCGACCGGTCCAGTCACCTGCGGATTCCCGCAAATGTGGGAGCGCTTCCATGGTTGCTGTGCCCTCCTTGGTCCGGGTGAACGCGTCGGATGACTTGACATGAACTCGTCGTAGCGGCAACGTGGGAGCGCTCCCACAGTGAGTTCCCGTACCACCTCGCACGCCTCATCCCTGAGCACGTCCGCCGTCGGGCGGCGGACGAACGAGAGGAGCACGGAGCCGCAATGAGAATCAGAAGCACCGCCCCGCACGCATCCCGCAGCCGCATGGTGGCCGCACTGTCCGCTTTGGTGATGGGTGCCTCCCTGGCGATCGCCTTACCCGGCCAGGCGTCGGCCGCCGCTCCGCGGGTCGACAATCCCTACATCGGGGCCACCCCTTACGTGAACGTCGACTGGTCCGCCAAGGCCGCCGCTGAGCCGGGCGGCGATGCCATCGCCGACGAGCCGTCGTTCGTCTGGATGGACCGCATAGCCGCGATAGGCGGTACGCCCGGAGCCCGGGGTCTGCGCGCCCACCTCGACACGGCGCTGAGCCAGGGCGCCGACCTCTTCCAGGTCGTGATCTACAACCTCCCCGGCCGGGACTGCTCCGCCCTCGCCTCCAACGGTGAACTCGGTCCCACCGAACTCGGCCGGTACAAGAGCGACTACATCGATCCGATCGCGGAGATCCTCGGCGATCCCGCCTATGCGGACCTGCGGATCGTCACGCTCATCGAACCGGACTCGCTGCCCAACCTCGTCACCAACGCGGGCGGTACCGACGGCTCGACGCCGGAGTGCGCCGTCATGAAGGCGAACGGGAACTACGAGAAGGGCATCGGGTACGCCCTGCACAGGCTCGGGGCCATCCCCAACGTCTACAACTACGTGGACGCGGCCCACCACGGCTGGCTCGGCTGGGACACCAACTTCGTCCCCGCGGCTCAGCAGTTCAAGAAGGCGGCCACCCTCGAGGGGGCGTCGGTCGCGGACGTACACGGCTTCATCGTGAACACGGCCAACTACTCGGCTCTCAAGGAGCCGCACTTCAAGGTGACGGACTCGGTGAACGGCACCACGGTGCGCCAGTCCTCCTGGGTCGACTGGAACTACTACGCCGATGAACTCTCCTTCGCCCAGGCGCTCCGTACCGAGCTGGTCCGCCAAGGCTTCGCGTCCGACATCGGCATGCTCATCGACACCGCGCGCAACGGCTGGGGAGGCCCGAACCGGCCTGCCGGTCCCGGCCCTCTGACCAGCGTGGACGCCTATGTGGACGGCAGCCGGACCGACCGCCGCATCCACACGGGCAACTGGTGCAACCAGAGCGGTGCGGGTATCGGCGAACGTCCCACGACCGCCCCGGAACCCGGCATCGACGCCTATGTCTGGGCCAAGCCGCCGGGGGAGTCCGACGGCAGCAGCATGCCCATCGACAACGACGAGGGCAAGGGCTTCGACCGGATGTGCGACCCGACGTACACGGGTAACGGCCGCAACGGCTTCAACCTCACGGGCGCCCTGCCGAACGCGCCGGTCGCGGGGCACTGGTTCTCCAGCCAGTTCCAGGAACTCCTGCGCAACGCCAACCCGCCCCTCGGCGGAGGCGGCGACACCGAGGCGCCCACCGTGCCCACCGGCCTGCGGGTGACGGCCAAGTCCAGCAGCAGCGTGACGCTGGCCTGGACCGCCTCCACGGACAACAGGGCGGTCACCGGGTACGACATCCTCCGCGGCGGTGTGGTCGTCGGATCCACCGCGTCGACGACGTTCACCGACTCCGGCCTCAGCGCGTCGAGTGCCTACACCTACACGGTCAGGGCGAAGGACGCGGCGGGCAATGTGTCGGCGGCTTCGGCGGCCGTGCAGGTCACCACCGACGGCGGCTCCAGTGGCACGGGCGCTCTCAAGATCCAGTACCGCAACACCGACAGCTCCCCGACGGACAACCAGATCCGTATGTCCCTCCAGGTGGTCAACACCGGGACGAACGCCGTGGATCTGTCCCAGGTCACCATCCGCTACTGGTTCACCCCCGAGGCCGGTGCGAGCACCTTCTCGACCTCCTGCGACTACGCGGTGCGCGGTTGCGGCACCGTGACGCACACCGTGCGTCCGGCGAGCGCGCCGGCCCCCGGAGCCAGCCACTACCTGGAGGCCGGATTCTCCGGTGGCACCCTCGCACCGGGTGCCTCCACCGGTGAGATCCAGCTGAGGATCAACAAGAGCGACTGGTCGCCCTTCCAGGAAGCCGACGACTACAGCCGCGCCACCAACACCGCCTACGCCGACGCCTCGAGGATCGGCGCCTACGTGGGCTCCATCCTCGCCTGGGGCACCGCCCCCTGACCCTGCCCCCCGGTCGGCCCCGTCATCCGGTGCCTTCCCGGCCGTCCTTCCCCCGCCGCCCGGTGAGGGAAGGACGGCCGACGGCGTACGCACACGAGCGGGGCGGGCCGCGCCGCCGGGAATACCGGCCCCGGGCCGCTGTTGACCACACCATGACTTCTCGGACCCATGAGGCAGCGCACGGGGCGTTCGGCCGGATCGGCATCTGGAGCAGCGCCCTGCACGGATCGCGCACGGACGACGCGGGCAGGAAGGCGATCGCGGAGGCGGTGGCCGAGCTGGAAGAGCTGGGCTACGGCACGGTCTGGATCGGCGGCAGTCCCTCGCCCGAGGACGCCGCCGCCGTCGTCGCCACCACCCGTACGGTGACGGTCGCCACCGGCATCCTGAACACCTGGAGCCACTCCGCCGAGGAGGTGGCGGCCCGGATGGCCGCTCTCGACGAGGCCGCGCGCGGGCGCTTCGTCCTCGGCCTGGGTGTCAGCCACGGCCCGTTGGTGCCGCAGTACGCGAAGCCGTACAGCGCGATGGTCGGCTACCTCGACGCGCTCGACGCGGCGACCCCGTCCGTGGAGCCCGGGGAGCGGGTCCTCGCCGCGCTCGGCCCGAAGATGCTGGCACTGGCCGCCGACCGGGCGCTGGGCGCCCACCCGTATCTCGTCACCACCGACCACACGGCCGAGGCCCGCGAGACGCTCGGCCCCGACGCCCTGCTCGCCCCGGAGCTGACGGTCGTCCTCGACACCGACCGCGACCGGGCCCGCGCCACCGCCCGGGAGATGCTGGCCGTGTACCTCCGGCTGCCCAACTACACCGCCAACCTGCTGCGCCTCGGGTTCGCGGAGAGCGACTTCGAGGACGGTGGCAGCGTCCGCCTCCTGGACTCCCTCTTCGCCCTGGGCAGTGCCGAGCAGGTGAAGGCCCGGACCGGGGAGTACTTCGACGCCGGCGCCGACCATGTCGCCCTCCAGGTGCTCACCGCCGACGAGGGCGGCGCCGGGCTGCCCCGGGCGCAATGGCGCGAACTGGCCGCAGCGTTCGGCGACGAACTGCGGGGCGACCGTCGGAGCGGCCGGTAGGAGGCGTGGGACGAACGGGCAGGGGGCGTCGGGCGGTGGTGCGGACGACCGCACGCGTAGGGGGGCGAATCCTCAACACCGGTCGGTCGAAAATGATCGGTGGATCAGGGCGGTCGGCGCTGGGCCGACAGATACCGACCGAGTACGCGAGGCGGAGCCACGGACACGCCTCCGCACTCCCCGCACCGCGCTGCGCGCCACCCCTCGGGCGGCCGTTCGGCGTATGCCCGGACCGCTCGAAGACGAGTCCGGCACCACCGTGCTCAGCCTCCTGGTCACGATGGCCGCGGTCGCCGTCTGCGTGTTCCTGGACGGTTCCGCGGGACGGGAACCGGGACGCCGACCACGGCCGGTGCTGTTCACGGGCCTGGGCCTCGCCGCGACGCACTGCCCGGGCACGGCGGCCATGCGCACCCGGCGGCCCTCGTCATGTCCGCCGTGATCGTCACGCTCGACGGCGACGTCATCCTGGGGCCCGACGAGCAGGACCGGCTCAAGACCTCCTGACGGCCGGGTACGGCACCGCGTCACCCTTCGCACGCTTGCCCCTATTGTCTCCGGATTCCCGCTGTCCCTAAGGGCTCGCAGAGAATCAACATGCTGTCGAGCACCCGGCCTGAGCTGCGATGTCAAGACAGACAACACGCAACTGATTCTTCTGCGAGCCCTTAGGGTTCTGACCTGCTGGAACATGCCTGTTCCGGTACGCAGAGAGCCAGGCCGGGGCGGCAGCCGCGGCCCGGACGGGAGGATGCCGTCATGGCCGCAGGCGCAGCGCCGCAGGATGCCGCGCGCAGACTGGGCGCCGAACTGCAAGCGCTCCAGACGACAGCGTCGCCCTCGGGCTCCGGGGCGCTGCCGTGCACGGGCTCGAGCCGTCAGAGGTGGGGCTGAGACTCCCGGACCGAGAACTCGTTGCCGTCGGGATCGAGCATCAGCACTCCTGCGTCGTCGCTGTCGCCCGCGCCGCTGTCGGGGCGCGTCGCGCCGAGCGCGACCAGCCGCTCGCACTCCGCCTCCAGGTCGGCACCGTCCGGGAGAGCCAGTTCGAAGAAGACCCTGTTCCTGCCTGTCTTCGGCGCCACCGGCGGCCCGCCCCAGGTGATCTTCGTACCGCCCTCCGGCGACTGGATCGCGGTCTCCTCGTCCTGGTCCCAGACCAGGGGCCACCCCAGGGCCCGGCTCCAGAAGTAGCCGACCTCCCGCGTACCGTCGCAGGCCAGCGCCCCGATGAAGCCGGTGTCGGCGAGGAACTTGTTGCCCGCCTCGATGACGCAGAACTCGTTGCCGTCCGGGTCCGCGAGCACCACATGGCCGTCGTCCGGGGTCTGCCCCACGTCGATGTGGCTCCCGCCGTGCTCCAGCGCCCGTGCGACCGTCGCCCGCTGGTCCTGGGGGGACGTGCTCGTCAGGTCGAAGTGCGCCCGGTTCTCGCCGGTCTTCGGCTCCTGGTCGGGCACGAAGCGGATCCGGAACCCGGTGCCGTCGGGCGGCAGGAGCGTCACGTCCCCGCCCGGCCCCCCGCCCGTACCCTCCGCGGACCGCCGGCCCAGCACCTCCGACCAGAAGCGGGCCGGCTCCGGTGGCCGGGGCGAGCGGAAGCAGATCGCGAACAGCTGACTGGTCATACCCCGTATGTCTCCGATCCCCTGACGGCCGATCCGGCCGGTCCGGCCGCAGCGGTCGCCGCCGCCGGTGTCAGGCGGGCGCAGCCTAAGGGGTGACGTCCGCCGCTCGCATCAGGGTTTCCGCCGCGCGGGAGCGCCCCGGAAGGGGAGGGTGCGTCGTCGCCTCACAGGATCTCGCCCCCGGCCAGCAGGAGTTCCGGCGGGGCGGTGAGTTCGCGGCCGAGCAGCGTGCGGAGCACGGCGTAGCCTCCGGCGTCCCCGGCGAGGACCCCGCCGAGCAGGGTCCGGCCGTCCCGGGCGAGGACCAGCTTGCCGTACGTGCCGGCGGCGCGGTCCTCGCGGACGAACTCCATGGCCCCCTCTGTCCTGGCGTGGACGTCCCCGAAGCCGGCCACGTCCACGCCCAGAAGCTTGAGCTTCGTCGAGGTGTCCGCACCCGGGAAGACGGCCGAGGCGGAGCCGAGCAGCTGCCGCGCGACGGTCTCCGCCATCCGGTAGCCGGGCGCGGCGAGGCCGTAGCAGGTGCCGAGCACCGCGGCGCACTCGCCCACCGCCCACACGTGCTCGTCGGCCGTACGGCACCGCTCGTCCACGAGAAACCCGCCGCGCCCGCCGCGCTCCAGCCCGGCCGGTTCCGCCAGTTCGTCGCGGGGGCGCACCCCGGCGGCGAACACGACCGTGGAGGCGGGCAGCACGGTCCCGTCCGACAGGGTCACCGACCCCACCCGGCCGTCAGGACCCGCGTCGACCGAGGCGAGGCCGCTCCCGCAGTGCACGTCCACCCCCAGCTCGCCCACGAGCCGGGCGAGCACCCGCCCGCCGCCCTCGTCGACCTGGAGGGGCATCAGATGCGGTGCCATCTCCACGACGTGCGGCACCCCGCCGAGCAGCCGCAGCACCCGCGCGGCCTCCAGCCCCAGCAGTCCGCCGCCGATGACGACGGCGGGCTCCCCGGGGCGCACGGCTTCACGGAGCGCGTCCAGGTCCTCGATGGTGCGGTAGGTGAAGCAGCCGGTCAGCGCCTTGCCCGGCACCGGCGGCACGAACGGACGGGAGCCGGTGGCCAGGACGAGCGCGTCGTACGGCAGGACCTCCCCATCGGCGCAGGCCACCGTCCTGGCGTCCCGGTCGAGGCCGACCACGCGGGTGTGCAGCCGCAGATCCACCAGCGGATCGGTGCGCAGCCGGGGCGTGGTGATGTCGAGGTCGGCGGCGGTCTTCCCGTCCAGGTACGAGGAGAGGGAGATGCGGTCGTAGGCGGGGCGCGGCTCCTCCGCCGCGACCACGATCCGCCACCGGCCCGCCGGGTCACCGGCCCGGACCTCCTCGATCAGCCGGTTCCCGGCCATCCCATGGCCGACGACGACCAGAACGCGTGTCATGCGTCAGGCTCCCTTCACGACAGGCAGGAGTGGCAGGGCGGGCAGGGCAGGGACGGCGGGGCGGCTGGAGGCAGAGCGGCTCACGAACGGACGGCTCATGACGCGGCGACGGTTTCGCAGATCCGGCGGACCACCGCCGCACAGCTGCCGCAGCCCGTGGTGGCGCGGGTCGCGGCGGCGATGGCGGCGAGGTCCCGGGCGCCCTGCCGGCAGGCCTCGTGGAGATCCCTTTTCGTGACGTTGTTGCACTGGCACACGACGGCCGTGTCCGGGAGTTCGGCGGAGTTGGCGTACTCCTCGTCGTTGCCCAGCAGCAGGGCGAACCGGTCCGGGGGCGCGGGGCGGTCCTCGGCGTGGAGCCGGCCGACGGTGGCGACGGCCCGGGGCAGCCCCACCAGCACCCCGGCCCGCACCCGGCCCTCGCGCAGCACGAGGCGCCCGTAGCGGCCGCCGGCCGGGTCGGACAGCACGATCTGCTCGTCGTCGCCCGGGTCCTCCAACGCCTGGAGCGGGCCCATCGCGGCCAGCGCGGGCAGCCGGGGCCGGACGACCTGCCGGGCGGGCTCGTGGCGCCCGTCGCCGCCGCTGAGCGTCCGGGCCAGGGCATCGGCCTGGTCCCACGCGGAGGTGAGAGTGGCGTGGCGGCCGGGGGCCCGGACACAGTCGCCCAGGGCGTAGACGTGCGGGTCGCTGGTGCGGAGCCGGTCGTCCACGACGATGCCGTCGGCGACGGCCAGCCGGGCGGTGCGGGCGAGGACCGTGTCGGGCTCGGCGCCGGTGCAGAGCAGCAGGGTCCCGGCGGCCAGCAGCCGCCCGTCGTCCAGGACGATCTTGTCGGGCTCCACGGCGACGGCCCGCCGTCCGGCCTCCACCACCACCCCGGCCTGCCCGAGCAGGGCCGTCACCAGGGCCCCCGCACGGTCGTCGAGCAGCCGGTGCATCGGATGGGCGCCGGGGTGCACGAGGGTGACATCGTGTCCGGCGCGGCCCAGCGCGTACGCGGTCTCCGTGCCCCGAAGCCCGCCTCCGACCACGACGACCGGCCCCCGGCCCACCGGTTCGGCCCCCGGGAGCGTGTGCGGGACCCGGATGACCGGAGTGCGCCGGTCCACGGCACCGGAGAGCGACGGCAGGACCGGCCGGGACCCGGTGGCCAGCACCAGGACCTCGTAGGGGTGCACGCCCCCGTCACCGTCGCGCACGAGACGGCGGTCCGGGTCCACCGCCGTGATCCGGCTGCCCGTCCTGACCTCGACGCCCGGCGGCAGAGGTCCGAGAGCCAGCGCCCCGGAGGGCAGCGTCCCGTCGAGCACGGAGAGCAACTGCGCCCGGTTGTACGCCGGTCGAGGCTCGGCGCCGAACACGGTGACGGGTCCGCGGTGACCGTGGTGGTGCAGCCGCTGGACCAGGCGGTGCGCGGCGGGGCCGTAACCGATGACAGTGATCGCGGGACTCATGCCGTCAGCTCCCGCCAGGGCTCGATCCGTACGGCACACACCTTGTACTCGGGCATCCGGCTGGTCGGGTCCAGGGCCGGACCGGTCAGCAGGTTGGCCCGGCCGTCGCCAGGGAAGTGGAACGGCAGGAAGACGGTGTCGGTGCGCAGGGTCCGCGCCAGCCGCACCCGGGCGATCGTGGAGCCGTGCGCGGAGGTCACCTTGGCGAGGCCGCCCTCGGCCAGCCCGTACCGGGCGGCGGTGCCGGGATGGATCTCGACGTGCGCCTCCGGTGCGGCGGCCATGAGCGCGGGCACCCGGCGGGTCTGGGCCCCCGACTGGTACTGCGCCAGCACCCGGCCGGTGGTGGCGTGCAGCGGGTAGTGGGCGTCGGGGATCTCGGCCGCGTCCCGGTGCTCCACGGCGGCCAGCCGTGCCCGCCCGTCCGCGTGGGCGAACCGGTCGAGGAAGAGCCGGGGCGTGCCCGGATGATCGCTGCCGGGGCTCTCCGGGCAGGGCCAGTACAGTGCCTCACCGGCGTCCAGCCGCTCGTAGGTGATGCCCGCGTAGTCAGCCCGGCCGCCGCTGGAGGCCCGGCGCAGCTCGTCGAAGACGGGGCGCGGCGCTGTGGGGAACCGCTCGGCGGGCTGCCCCAGCCGTACGGCCAGGCCGTTCAAGACCTCCAGATCGGTGCGCACGCCGGGGGGCGGGGTGAGGGCGGCCCGGCGGCGCAGCACCCGCCCCTCCAGGCTGGTCATCGTCCCTTCCTCCTCGGCCCACTGGGCGATGGGCAGGACCACGTCCGCGAGTTCGGTGGTCTCGGAGGGCACCATGTCGGCCACCACCAGCAGGTCGAGCGAGGCCAGGCGGCGCTCTATGTGACCGGCGTTGGGAGCCGAGACCACCGGGTTGGAGCCGAAGACCAGCAGGGCCCGGGGCCCGTCGGCGGTGCCCAGAGCGTCGAGGAGTTCGTAGGCGCTGCGCCCGGGGCCGGGCAGGGAGTCCGGGTCGACCCCCCAGACCCCGGCGACATGGGCGCGGGCCTCCGGGTCGGTGATCATGCGGTAGCCGGGCAGCTGGTCGGCCTTCTGGCCGTGCTCGCGCCCGCCCTGTCCGTTGCCCTGGCCGGTGAGACAGCCGTAGCCGCTGCCCTCCCGGCCGGGCATGCCCAAGGCGAGGGCCAGGTTGATGAAGGCGGCGGTGGTGTCCGTCCCCTTGCTGTGCTGCTCGACCCCGCGCCCGCTGAGGAGGTAGCGCCGGTCGGCCCCGGCCAGCATCCGTACGGCCCGCTCCTGGTCCTCGACCGGGACGCCGGTCACCTGCTCGACCCGCTCGGGCCACCAGGGCAGGGCGCACCGCCAGGCTTCGTCGAACCCCGTGGTGCGGGTGTCGAGGTACTCCTCATCCAGGTGCTTCTCGGCCACCGCGATGTGCAACAGGCCGAGCGCCAGGGCGAGATCGGTGCCGGGGGCGGGCTGGAGGTGCAGCGCGGCCTGCTCGGCGGTACGGGTGCGGCGGGGGTCGATGACGATCAGCCGGGGGCGGACCAGATGGCGCATCAGCGGGGGCATGGTCTCGGCCGGGTTGGCCCCGGCCAGCATGACCACGTCCGCCTCGCCGAGATCGGTGACGGGGAACGGCAGCCCCCGGTCCAGGCCGAAGGCCGCGTTGCCGGCGGCCGCCGCCGAGGACATGCAGAAACGGCCGTTGTAGTCGATCTGGCTGGTGCCGAGCGCGATCCGGGCGAACTTCCCCAGGGCGTACGCCTTCTCGTTGGTCAGCCCGCCGCCGCCGAAGACGCCGACGCCGTCGGGGCCGTACGTCTCGCGCACCCGCTCCAGCCGCTCGACGATCAGATCCAGGGCATCGTCCCAGCTCGCCGGGGTGAGTTCGCCGCCGGGCCCCCGGACCAGGGGGCTGCGCAGCCGGTCGGGAGCGGTGAGCACGGTGGGTGCCGTCCACCCTTTCTGGCACAGCCCGCCCTGGTTGACCGGGAAGTCGGGGGACGGCTCCACCTCGACGCCCGTACCGCCGCGGTGCAGCAGGGTCCCGCACTGGAGGGCGCAGTAGACGCAGTGGGTGGCGGTGGTGGTGGCGGGCGCCTCGGGGCCCCGCGTGCGGTCACCGGACATGGGAGGTCCGGGGCCGGGCCGGGCTGGGGGCGGTCTGCTCGGTGTGCTCACGCCGCAGGTAGACCCGCAGCAGGATCAGCACGCACAGCGCGTAGAAGCCGAGGAAGCAGAGGAACGCCATGTCGCCGCCGCCCCCGCCCTGGTACGAGGACCGGAAGGCGAGGTTCACCGCGACCCCGCCGAGCGCGCCGACGGCTCCGGCGATCCCGATGACCGCACCCGAGACCCGCCGGGCCCGGGCGAAGGCCTGGGGAGCGCCCGAGCCGGAGGTGATGGCCTCCTCCGCCTCCCGGGCGAAGACGGCAGGGATCATCTTGTACGTCGAGCCGTTGCCGAAGCCGCTCAGGACGAACAGGAAGGTGAACCCGGCGACGAACAGGGCGAAGGACCCGGCCCGGGACGCGATCAGCAGCACACAGGTGCCCGCGGCCAGTCCGGCGAAGGTCCACACCGTGGTACGGGCTCCACCCCACCGGTCGGCCACCTTCCCGCCGAA
Source organism: Streptomyces sp. NPDC043746 (assembly GCF_056436485.1). Classification (NCBI taxonomy): domain Bacteria; kingdom Bacillati; phylum Actinomycetota; class Actinomycetes; order Kitasatosporales; family Streptomycetaceae; genus Streptomyces; species Streptomyces sp. NPDC043746. Next base: position 162,561 of record NZ_JBWKCM010000006.1, read on the forward strand.
CGGACGGGCCAGGGAGCCGAGGAGCGGACCGAGGAAGGTGACGGAGGCGGCCTCCAGCGGGGTGGAGCCGAACTCGCTCTGGAGCACGAGGCCGAAGGCGAAGCCGTACCCGATGAACGAACCGAAGGTGCCGATGTAGAGGACGGAGATCCACCAGGTGTGACGGCTGGCGGCGGCCTCGCGCAGCGCGCCCGGCTCCGCGCGCACGGCCTCGACGTTGTCCATCCGCAGCGCCGCCAGCACCGACACGATCACGATGAGCGGCAGGTAGAAGGCGATCACGTACGACGGATGGGTGTTCCCGGCCGTGGCGATGACCAGCAGACCCAGGACCTGGATCACGGCGACACCGAGATTGCCGCCGCCCGCGTTCACGCCCAGGGCCCAGCCCTGGTGCCGCTGCGGGTAGAAGATGGTGATGTTGGTCATGGAGGAGGCGAAGTTGGCCCCTCCCACACCCGCGGTGGCACCGATCAGCAGGAACACCCAGAGCGGGGTTCCCGGGCGCTGGATGAAGATGAACGCCAGGACTGTCGGCACCAGCAGCACGACGGAGGCGAACACCGTCCAGTTGCGGCCCCCGAAGCGGGTCACGGCATGGCTGTACGGCAGCCGCAGCACCGCGCCGACCAGGGTAGGGACGACCACCAGCAGGAACTTCTCGTCCGGGGCGAAGCCCAGACCGATCTCGGGCGACATGAACAGGACGAGCACCGACCACAGGCTCCACACGGAGAAGCCGATGTGCTCGGACAGGACGGACATGACCAGATTGCGGCGTGCGATCTTCTTGCCGGAGAGCTCCCAGAACTTCTCGTTCTCCGGCTCCCAGTCCTGGATCCACCGTCCGGAAGCGGACCGTCGGGTCTTCATGTCTGTGGGACTCCTGTATCGGAGGGGTGTGCCGGGGCGCGTCCGGGCACACCGGCAACGGCGGTGACGCAGCAGTTGTCGGACGGCGTGCCCGGGCGCCTTCCGTTGTTTCCTTCACGGAGGAAGAACGGACACCCGCTTTCTTGTTCCGCGTCGTTCACGGAACGAGATTTCTCGCACTGCCGGCCGGCCGCGCAGGAAAATGCGGCGAGGGAGCGAGCAGCGGGCGAAGGCGAATCACTGCTTTTCGATGACGATCTTGATGCGGTCGAGCGTCTCGTCCAGGTCCTGTTCGAGCTTGGCCGTCCAGTCGGTAATGAACTGCGCGCGCTCCTGCTCGTTCATGTCCTTGACGATCTTATGAATTCCCGCGGTCGCCTTGCCCATACGGAAATGGTGGGTGAGGACGCTGCCGTCCCCGTCGGCCTCGATGTCGAAGCCCCACAGGCTCTCCTGGTCCTCCTGGGTGTGCGTGAGCATCACCCACTGGAAGGTCCGCCCCGGCTCGGCTGCGACGATCCTCGCCTCGGTGTACCAGGTGCCGCGGATCAGCGGAGCCCAGGACACCACGTCCTCGCTGCGCAGATTCTCTCCGCGGAAGATGGCGCCGACGGTGGAAGGCTCTCCCGAAATCCACTCGCCGCCCCGGCACTCGGGGCTCCATTCGGCCTGGCGCGGAAGGTCGCTGACGACCGCGTAGACCTTTTCAGGGGACGCGGAAACTCGTTTGTCGGCACGCAGTTCGAACAGTGGGGACTTTTCGATGATGGAGTTCGCCATACCGGCGATCCTGCCGATCACGGCGTACAGGGGTCAACGCGATGCCCGCTGATCCGTCAAGTTCCCGAATAGGGGCGGCGGGCCGCCCGCGGGGCGACGGTCCAGGTCAGGACGGCTTGTCCGGGCGGGGACTAGGAGGCGTATTGAGCTGCACCTGGCCGTCGAGCAGGGACAGAACCCCATGTCGATCGTGGTGACGGCCGGGCAGCGCGGCGACTCTCCGCAGTTCGGACCTGTGCTGGAGAAGGCCCGTCTGCCCCGCACCGGGCCGGGCCGGCCACGCGTCCGCCCCGATCGCGTGCGGGCCGACAAGGCGTACGCCTCCCGCAGGAACCGCGCCTGCCTGCGCCGCCGCGGCATCCACTGCACCATTCCAGACAAGGGCGACCAGATCCGCAACCGCAAGGGGCTCGGCTCGCGTGGTGGCGCGCCGCCCACGTCCGACGCCGAGGACTGCAAGGCTCGGCATGCCGTCGAGTGCGGCGTTAATCGCCTCAAAAGGAACCGCGTCGCGGCCACGAGACACGACAGGCTCGCGGGCCGCTACGAGGCCACTGTCCTCGTAGCGGCCACCAACGGGGGCCTGTGACCAGCACCGTCAGGAAGGGCGGGCGGAGGGCCCTTGGGTCTGGCGGGTCAGGGGGTGATGGCATGTTCGGTGAACTGGCCGCAGGAGCGGAACCCCAGGCGGCGGTAGACGGGCTCACCCTCGGCTGACGCCTGCAAGACCGCGATGCGGTGGTCTCGGTCGCGGGCCGTGCGGAGGGCCGCGAGTGTGATGGCACCGCCGTAGCCGCGTCGGCGGTGGGCGGCCAAGGTGGAGATGTTGTAGATGCCGGCGACTCCCGCGTGGTGGAACACTTCAGCGGAGCAGACCGGACGGCTCTCCACGTAGCCGACCAGATACCGGGCCTGGCACTGCGCGGCGAGTGCCTGTGGAGCGGCCTTGGCGAAGAAGCGGCGGACTGTTTCAGCAGGCGGGTCCCAGTTCGCGGCGAGAACCACGGCGTAGTCGGTGAGCTGTTCGGGAGTGGCCACCCGCTGGATGTCCAGTTCCTGGACAGTCGGCGGTGGCAGGGTGTCGTCCAGCTCGGCCCACATCGCCGTCTCACGTTCGGACGCCGGCAGACCGGCCGCCGTCAGGCGGGTGGTGAGGTCCCGTGGTGTTGAGGCGGGCCCCACCCACCAGGAGAAGCGACGGCCGGTGCGGGCCAGCGTCCCAGCCGTCTCGGCGATATGGGCCGCAGCGTCGTCGGCAGTGAAGCGGGCCGCGGCAACGATGTTGAAAGTGTCGTCGTCCAGGCCGCTGTCCGCGACCAGGAGGTCATCAGCCTCTGTGACGGTCGCACCGGTCATACTCCGGTGCAGGTGACAGGCATGTTCCGCCAGGTTCCGTTCCATCCTGTCCATCAGGTGGGCTTCATTGAGGAAATGATCATTCATAGCGATTGATCCCAGCATGACCGAGCGAAGATCGCATGCGACTTTGGGGCGTCCGTCGGCAGCGCCCGGTGCTGTCGTCGTGGCGGGCGCCACGGCCACAGCTGGGCTCCACGTACGCGCTGGTGTGCGACGCCCCTACGAAGCACGAGGGATCGCCCGTCACCGGGCGGGTCTCGCCATACCTCGCGCGTGGTACGCCTTCGACTCGTCGTACATCGTGACGGTGGTGCCTCCCTCCGCACCATCGGCTGGGTGCGTGGCCCGCCGCGGCGTGGCCGGCCATCCGGGCTACGTGGGCAGACAGCTGGTCGACCCGGATTGCCGTCGGCGGCTGTCGATGGCCTGCCGCGTCTTTGACCTGCTCGGTCAGGGACGTGGCGTGGTGCGGCCCGCACCCACACAGCAGACGGCGAGCAGATGCTCCCCGTCCGTCGCGTACGCTCCCATGAGTTCACGGACAACCCGGCTGCGCGGGGGGATCAAACGGCGGATCAGGGCAGGTCGACGAGACGGAGGTAGCGGTCCCAGTCCCAGTGGGCGCCCGGGTCGGTGTGGTCGCTGCCCGGCACCTCGTGGTGGCCGATGATGTGCGCACGGTCCCTGGGGATGCCGTGCCGCGCGCAGATGTCCGCGGTGAGGAGGGCCGAGCGGCGGTACATCGCGTCGGTGAAGAATTCCGGACGGTCCACCCACCCCTCGTGCTCGATGCCGATGCTGCGCGTGTTGACCTCCCAGTCGCCCGCGTGCCAGGCGATGTCCTTCTCCCGTACGCACTGGGCGACATGGCCGTCACCGGAGCGCACCACGTAGTGGGCCGAGACCTGCTTGGCGGGATCGCGGAAGATGCCGAGCGTCGGGGTGAACAACTGCTGCGCGACATGGATGACGACACGGTCGATCCGGCGCTCGCGGGAGCGGTCGGGAACGGTGAGGTTCGCCGCGTGGGCCGGTGCCCAGAGCGCCGCCGGGTAGTCCGGGGCGTCGGCCACGGGGGTCACGGCCCGTGCCGACGCCGGGGCCAGTGCCGCCGCCGCGGTGACGACGGTCCCCTGAAGGAGCCTTCTGCGGTGCATCCCACTCCTGTCAAGGGGCCGGGTCCCCTTCCTGGCGGACGCATGAGCGTGAGAAGAGAGGCCGCCGAAGCCGCCTTCCGCTGATGACGTACGAGAGGAGGCTTCGGTTCCCTGCAAGCCGCTTCCCCTCACGCCTGCGCCCCCACCGGCGTCAGGCCTCCGTCGACGCCCCGCCCAGCACTCCCGCCAGCGCGGTCGCCGGATCGTCGTCGGCCGGCCCCGCGGGCACCCAGCGGCCGCGTTCCCTGCGGTAGGGCCACCACCGGCCGTCGCGTCCGTACCGGAGCTGGACATCGGCGCCCGCCACGGTCCAGCGGGCCCCCACTCCTCGCAGCCGGGGCCGCTCATCCTCGTCCCAGGCCGCCGCGAGCCGGGCACGGGCCTGGGCGAGGGAGTCCGGCTCCGGGGCCCACTCCTCGTCCAGCACCGCCAGTCCGGCCGCCCCTCCGTACCGCCACGCGCGCACCGCCGACTCCAGCTCGGCCCGCGACCGGCCGGCCCGCTCGGCCAGCCGTCCCGCGATCCGCGGTTCCGGACGGGCATCGGCGGCCAGCCGCACCGCGTCCTGCCCCGGCGTCAGCCCGGCCGGAACGGGCTGCCGTTCGTGCCCCGGCGCCAGTGCTTCCAGCAGCATCCGCCGGGCCCGTACGGCGCTGTCGGCGGCCAGCATCTCCAGCGCCGCTGGATCGAGACCGTCCGGAGGGTCCGCCTCCGTGTCCAGCGACGGCGGCAGCCCCGGTTCCTCGGGCACCGGCGGCGGCAGGGGGAGCGGCGGCAGGATGGATTCCGCGCCGAACGCCTCCCCGGCCGACACCCCGTACCCCTCCTGCTCCACGCCCTCCGGCGCCTCGCCGCCCTCCGCGTTCCGCACCGCACGCGCGGCGCTGCGGACCTGGAGTTCGTCCAGCAGTCGGCGCTCCGCGCGCCCTCGCATCAGCAGCAGGACGAACGGGTCCTCGTCCAGCAGCCGCGCCACCTGGTAGCAGAGGGCGCCCGAGTGCGGGCAGTGGTCCCAGGTCCCGCAGGTGCACTCCGGTTCCAGGTCGCCGATCCCGGGCAGTAGCTCCACCCCGGCACTCGCCGCGTCCTCCACCAGATGGGGCGGCATCTCCCGGTCCAGCAGCGCCGCGATGTGCCCGGCCCGGTCCACCGCCATGTCCAGGAACCGGTTCCACGCCTCCGGGCCCAGTTCCTGGAGCAGCACATCGCTCCGGTGGGCCGTACCGTCCCGGTCCCGGACGACAGCGGTGATCCGGCCGGGCCGTACGGAGACCGCCCCGACCGCGCCCTCCCGGGCCAGCCGACGCCCCTTCGTGAGCTGCTCGCCGTCCAGGGCCGTGTCCTCCAGCGCCTTCAGCCACGCCCGGCCCCACCAGGAGGTGGCGAACCCCCGGCCGCGCGCGGGAGGCAGGGCCGTGAACGTGACCTCGGCCCGCTCGGCCGCGCTCTCGGCGTCCACCGTGTCCGGCTCGTACGCGTCGCTCATCGTGCGCCCCCTCGCAGCTCGACCAGGTCGGCCAGTTCCGCATCGGTCAGTTCGGTCAGTGCCGCCTCCCCGGAGCCGAGCACCGCGTCCGCGAGCCCCTGCTTGCGGGTCAGCATCTCCGCGATCCGGTCCTCGATCGTGCCCTCGGCGATCAGCCGGTGCACCTGCACGGGCTGGGTCTGCCCGATCCGGTACGCACGGTCCGTCGCCTGCGCCTCCACCGCGGGGTTCCACCAGCGGTCGAAGTGCACGACATGGCCGGCCCGGGTGAGATTGAGCCCGGTCCCCGCCGCCTTGAGGGAGAGGAGGAACACCGGGGCCTCGCCCGCCTGGAAACGGGCCACCATCTCCTCGCGCCGCGCCACCGGCGTACCGCCGTGCAGGAACTGCGTGGGCACCCCGCGTGCGGCGAGATGCTCCTCCAGCAGCCGCGCCATCCGGACGTACTGCGTGAAGACCAGTACGGAACCCTCTTCGGTCACGATCGTGTCCACCAGTTCGTCCAGCAGCTCCACCTTCCCCGACCGGTCCGCGATCCGGGGCCGCTCCTCCTTGAGGTACTGCGCCGGGTGGTTGCAGATCTGCTTCAGCGCCGTCAGCAGCTTCATCACGAGCCCCCGCCGCTCGAACCCGTCCGCCCCGGCGATCTCGGCCAGGGTCTCGCGGACCACCGCCTCGTACAGCCCGGCCTGTTCGGCCGTCAGCGAGACCGCCCGGTCGGTCTCCGTCTTCGGGGGCAGCTCCGGGGCGATTCCCGGATCGCTCTTGCGGCGGCGCAGCAGGAACGGCCGCACCAGCGCCGCCAGCCGCTCGGCCGCCGCCGGGTCGACGCCGCCCTCCACGGCGGACGCGTACCGGGTACGGAAGGTACCGAGCCGACCCAGCAGCCCCGGCGTCGTCCAGTCCAGGATCGCCCACAGCTCGGAGAGGTTGTTCTCCACCGGGGTGCCGGTGAGCGCGACCCGGGCCCGGGCGCCGATGGTGCGTAGTTCCCTGGCCGTCGCCGAGTGCGGGTTCTTGACGTGCTGGGCCTCGTCGGTGACGACCAGCCCCCAGGGGAGGGCGGCCAGCCTGGGGGCGTCGAGCCGCATCGTGCCGTACGTCGTCAGCACGAACTCGCCGTCCACCACCCCCTCCAGGGAGCGCGAGGCGCCGTGGAAGCGGCGTACGGGAGTGCCCGGAGCGAACTTCTCGATCTCCCGCTGCCAGTTGCCCATCAGGGAGGTCGGGCAGACGACCAGCGTCGGACCGGCCGTGTCCCGCTCGTCCTGCCGGTGCAGATGCAGGGCGATGAGCGTGATCGTCTTGCCCAGCCCCATGTCGTCGGCGAGACAGGCGCCGAGACCGAGTGAGGTCATGGTGTTCAGCCAATCGAGACCGCGTAGTTGGTAGTCGCGCAGTGTCGCGGTCAGCGCCTCGGGCTGCCCGATCGGCCGTGCTCCGGTGGACTCCGGGTCGGCCAGCCGCTCGCGGAGCCTTTCCAGCCAGCCCGTCGCGACCACCTCCACGCGGCGCCCGTCCACCTCGGTGGAGCCGGTCAGCGCCGCGCCCAGGGCGTCGATGGGGGTGACCTTGCGGTCCTTGGTCTCCCGGGCCCGGCGTGCCTCCTCGGGGTCGATGAGGACCCACTGGTCGCGCAGCCGCACGATCGGCCTGCTGGACTCCGCGAGCCGGTCCAGCTCCGCGCGGCTCAGCTGCTGGTCACCGAGGGCGAACCGCCAGTCGAACGCGAGCAGCGCGTCGGCGGAGAGGGGCGAGGGGGTGTCCGCGGGAGCGTGCCCCCGCCGCCCGTTGCCGTCCTCCCCGTCGCTGGGACCGGCGCCGTCCCGGTCGGCCGGGCCGATCACCGCGCGGGCGGTGAGTTTCCTCGCCAGTTCCTTGGGCCAGTGCACCTGGACCCCCGTTGCGGCCAGGGCGCGCGAGGCGGGCCCCAGCAGCTCGGCGATCTCCTCGTCGGCCGGCTCCACCGAGTCCGGCACGGCGGCGGAGAGCAGCGGGGCCAGCGGCGGCCACGCGCGGGCGGCGCGGCGCAGTGCGAGGAGGGTGTCCATCCGGGCCCGCGGCCCGAACGCCGATGCGCACCGGGTGGAACCCGCCCAGACCTTGGCCGCATCCGCGACCAGGGAGGGGTCGCTGACGCTGTGGATCTGCAACACGGTACGGAAGGAAGGCGCCGCGTCGTCAGGAGAGGAGTTCTCGGTGTCGGCGTCCGCGGTCGTGCCTGTGGTTCCGGTGACCTCGACCCGCAACGAGAGCCGCACCCCCGCATCATGACCGGCCGCCACATCGGCCGCCCAGGTCCGCGCCTGGGGCAGGTGCCGCGGTTCCGGGTCGGCGAACGCGGGACCCGCCGTGGCGAAGGCGGCGGCGGGCGTCCGGGGGAGCTCGTCCGCCACGGCGTCCAGGAACGCCCGGAGCAGCCGTTCGGGTTCGGGCAGGAGCAGCGGCTCCTCCTCTGCCGCGCCGGTCTCCAGCGGGGTGGCGTGGGCTGTGGGCGGCATCGAAGCGGCGAGTTCCCGGATCCGCTCCAGATCCCCGGCGCCGAGCGGCCCCACCCGCCAGGCGTCCCGGTCGGTGGGGCTCAGCCCGGGCAGCAGAAGGCCGCGGGCCACGAACTGCAGACCGAGCAGGGCGGCCGCGCCCCAGAACGCGGCCGAGGGGGAGGCCTGCCCGTCGGCCCGCGCCCGGGTCAGCACCGGGAGGGCCTCCCGTACGGGAAGGTGCAGGGCGGGGACGGTACGGCGCCGGAGGTCGGCCCCGGTCACGGTGAGTTCCGCGGCGGCCCCGGGCGGGCCGGGAGGGGTGCCGTCGCCTGGGGTCCAGAAGGCGATCAGGCCGGTACGGGGCGGATCCGCGGGGAGGAAGACCACGGAGCAGCGGGACAGTTCGGAAGTCTCGGAAGGCGTTGCCGCGGGGTGCAGGTGCACAGGAATGTCAGATTCCTCAAACTTGACTAGTGAGCCGAGTCGCCGAGGGTACTTCATCCGCGGCCACAGTGCGTGGCCATTTGATGTGACCTGCCTCACTCCACCCTGCTTGCGGGGGCTGGCCGGTGGGCATGGTGCAGGTGGCACCACCCCGGAGTGCGGGGGTCTGCCCCAGATCGATCGGGGTGGTGGCGCCATGGTTGCCGACGGTCTCCGATCCGTACGTTCTATGAGGTCAGCGCAGGTTTCGGAGACCGGAGGCACCATGCCCCAAGCGACAGCCATCGTTGTGGATCCCGCCGATGGGAGCCGGGCGGACCCCGCCGGTGGCAGCAGTGCGGACCGGACCGGACCACCGGGTGCCGGCAGCGACTTCGCCCCCCTGCTGCGTGCCGTGAGGGGGCAGGGCCTCCTCGAGCGGCGCACCGGTCGCTATCTGATCGGCATCGTGACCAATACGGTGGCCCTGGGCGTTGTGATCACCGCGCTCGTCTCGCTGGGCGACACCTGGTGGAGCCTCTTCCTCACTCTTCCGCTGGCCCTTCTGTGGACCCGGACCGCATTCCTCGCTCATGACGCGGGCCACGCCCAGATATCCGGGGACCGCCGGGCGAGCAGACTGATCGGCCTGATCCACGCCAATCTGCTCCTCGGCATGAACGAGGCCTGGTGGAACGACAAGCACGTACGCCACCACGCCCATCCCAATCACGTCGACAAGGACCCCGACGTCGGCGTCGGCGCCCTGGTCTGGACCCAGAAGCAAGCCCTGGGGCGTGAAGGATTCGCCCGCTGGCTGGCCCGCAACCAGGCGTGGCTGTTCTTCCCGATGCTGCTGCTCGAAGGCATAGCCCTGAAGGTCTACGGGTTCCAGTTCCTGCGCCGCCAGCCCGCCGGGGAGCGCGCGGTGGCGGCCCTGCTGATGGCCGGACATCTCGCGCTGTACGCGACCCTGCTGTCGACCACCCTGTCCCCGGGCAAGGCAGTCGTCTTCGCCGTGCTGCTCCACGCCCTGTTCGGTCTCCACCTGGGCCTGGCCTTCGCCCCGAACCACAAGGGTATGGAGATGCCCGACCCGGACGGGGACCGCTGGGGTCATCTGCAGCGCCAGGTGCTGACCTCACGCAACGTGCGCGGCTCGTTCCTCACCGACTGGTTCCTCGGTGGTCTGAACTATCAGATCGAGCACCACCTGTTCCCGAGCATGCCCCGCCCCCACCTGCGGCTGGCCCAGCCCCTGGTCAGGTCGTACTGCCGATCCATCGGCATGCCGTACACCGAGACCGGACTCGTCGAGTCCTACCGCCAGGCGCTGGCCCATATGCACGAGGTGGGCGCGCCGCTCCGCTGAGGGACGTCGGCGGGGTGGATGAGGGAGGCAGGGGGAACGTAAGAGCGCGTGGGTGCGTTGACTGAACAGGAGCGGCGTCGTGCCGCGAAGGAGGCGTGGACCATGTCGAACGGTGCGAAGGTCGCTGTCGCGGGGGTGGTGGCTGCGGCCGTCCTGTGGCCCCTGATCGGATTCTGGTGGGCGCTGCTGGTGGTGATCGGCGTCCCCGTCGCCGGCTACCTGCTGCTGGACCCGTCCCAGCGACGCAGACTCCGCAGGATCAACAACAAGCAGATCGGCCGCTGAGCCCGGCCCTCATCCACCCGTCCGGCCACCTACCGCCCGCCCCGGTGATCGAGAACCTGGGCGCATGCGGTCGGTCGCCGCGTCCCCCGCCCACAGCGGGAGCCCGGCACCCGGTCAGGGTCGGGCCGGATGTGGGGCCAGTGCCTCCAGGGCCCTGAGCAGGCCGGGCAGCGCGGGCCCGCGGCCGACGGGGAAGATCTCGCCCGGCTTCTCGTCCAGAAGGATCAGCGCCATGTCGTCGGTCCGGGCGACCATCGACCACCCCGGGCCGTCGACCCGGAGGGTGCGAGTGTCGGCGGAGGCGAAGACGGAGCGGATCCGGCCGGGCGGCGGCGGAGTCTCCGTATAGGCGAGGGCCTCCGCCAGGGCCCGTCGCACGCCGGGATGCCGCGGCCCGCTCGCAGCGGAACCGCTCTTCGCGTCCCTGCCCGCCTCGCTCTCCGCCTCTCCGTCCCGGGACCCCTCGGCCGCCCCCTCGCCGACCGGCCGGACGAGCTCCGCATCGTCGATCCGCTCCCGCCACAGCGTCCACCGCTGCGCGATCTCGTCCGCTCCGAGCCGCCGCTGCGCGGGGCCCCAGGAGCCCGCGTCCGGGGGAGTGAGTGGGGCGGGGCCCGCGCCGTCCGTCTCCGGGTCGTGCGGGGCGGGCACCCCGGGTGCGGCGACGGCCAGGGCGAGCGGCCAGCCGGGCAGCGCGCACACCACGGAGCGCTCATCGGGGGAGAGGTCGTACGCCATGCCGCAGTCCCACGCCGCGATGGCCACGGCCACCAGCGGGACGTCGTCGACGACCACGGTCCAGCGGGCCCCACGGCCGTCCTGCCCGAGGACGAGGCCGTACCCCTCCTCGTACGGTTCGAGGGCGAGCGCCCCGCACGCGGCCACGTAGTCGTCGCCCAGTACCCCGGGGAACCGGGCAGGAGTGAGCAGTACCGCGGTCAGCACCAGCAGCGCGTCGTCGGCGTCCGCACCGGCCACAGTGTCCTCCTCGTCCCCAACTCTCGTCGCTCGCCCGTCCGGCGCACCTTAGCTACTCGGTAACCTCGCCGTCGAGGCCCTGGCAGGCGGTGAGAATCCGGATCGGCCGGCCCCTCGACCGCCTCCGAGCCGCTCCCTCGACCGCTTCGTCCGGCCGGTTCGCCGGGGCCGGGAAGGGCCGGGGCGTGCGAGGTGCTCCCCCTAGAATCGGAGCTTCCGACGAGCGAGGGGAAGACCATGGTTCAGCGGTACGACCGGCTGAAAGAGATTCAGCGACTGGATCCGGAGCGGGACTTCCTGGAGATCTACCGTCTCACCGTCACCTACGAGTTCCCCTGGGACGTCACCCGTGCTCTCGAACTGGCCCTCTACCGCACCTATGCCGTGCCCAGCATCGGCCGACTCCTGGACCAGACAGCAGAGTTGACCGAGCGTACGCAGAAGAGGTACGACGACACCGCCCTGCTCCTGGACACCGTGGTGGAGCACGGTTTCGACACCGAGGAGGGCCGTACGGCCGTCCGCCGGATCAACCAGATGCACCGCAGCTACGACATCAGCAACGACGACATGCGCTATGTCCTGTGCACCTTCGTCGTCACTCCGAAGCGCTGGGTGGACGAGTTCGGCTGGCGCCGCCTCTCCGACCACGAGCTGCGGGCCTTCGCCGCCTACTACCGCACCCTCGGCGCCCGGATGGGGATCAAGGACCTTCCACAGAGCTACGAGGACTTCGAGCGCACCCTGGACACCTACGAACACGAGCACTTCGGCTGGGACGAAGGGGCCCGCCGGGTCTCCGACGCGACCCTGGCGCTCATGGGCTCCTGGTACCCGGCGCCGCTCGCCCCGCTGGTCCGGGGCGCCAGCCTCGCCCTCCTGGACGACTCGCTGCTGCGGGCGTTCCGATACGAGCGCCCGGGGCCCGTGGCCCGCGGGCTGACCCGGGGCGCCCTGCGCCTCCGCGCGCGGGCCGTCCGTCTCCTCCCGCCCCGGCGCAAGCCGCACTACGCGCGCCAGAACCCGGAGATCAAGGGCTACCCGGACGGCTACGAGGTCGCCGCACTCGGTACGTTCCCCACCCCGGGCGTCCGCGGCTGCCCGGTTCCCGGCCACCGGCGGCCGTCGGAGGCCCCCGCCGAGTGATCCGCGCCGGACGGGGGCGCGTGAGTTGTGGGTCGAGGGCAGGTGAGGAGAGCGGGGACACCCGGGGTCGAGGCCGAGTTCGACGGGCGGGGCGGTCTGGTCAGGTGGACCGAGGCGGCCGGTAGCGGGGGAGGAGACGGCGCCGCGCAGCCGGTCACGGTCTATGTGCACGGCCTGGGAGCGATGTCGACGGTCTACCACGCGCATGTGGCGGCCCACCCGGCCCTGTCGGGTCGCCGCTCGCTCTTCGTCGACCTCCCCGGACACGGCATCAGCGACCCTCCCGCCGACTTCGGCTACACGCTGGAGGACCTCGCCGGCGCACTCGCCGCCGCCCTGGACACGGCTGCGGTGAGCGGCGCCCGGGTCGTCGGGCACAGCATGGGCGGCGCGGTCTTTGTGGTGCTCGCCCACCGGCGCCCCGACCTCGTCTCGGGCCCGGTCCTCGCGGAGGCGGACCTCGACCCCGCCCCGCCACCCACCGCCGGCAGCAGTTCGATCGCCGCGTACACGGAGGAGGAGTTCGTCCGGGGCGGCGGCTTCGCCAGGATCCTGCGGCGGTCCGGCCCCACCTGGGCGGCGACCATGCGCCTGGCGGACCCGCTGGCCCTGCACCGTTCGGCGACCGGACTGGTGCGGGGCACCGACCCGACCGTCCGGCGGATGCTGCTGGACTCCCCGGCAGACCGCAGCTACATCCAGGGGGCTCTGAGCGGCGAACTCCCCGGTGCAGCCGAGCTGACGGCCTCGGGGGTGCGCGTGGTCCAGGCGTCCGGCGCCGGGCACAACGTCATGTTCGACCGCCCCGCCGTGCTGGCGGCCGTCGTCGGCGCCGTATGAGGCCGCGGTTTCGCTGCCTCGGACAACCGCGCGAGCATGCGTGACACGGAGCTGCCCGGTGCGGGTCCGTGGTAGGCGGTGCGTGCGTCAGGGCTGACGTACGGCGAGGGCGAGGAAGCGGTCGTCCTCGTCGACGTACGAGTCCAGCCGCCAACCGGAGCCCTCCAGCAGGGCCCGCAGCCTGGGCTCGGCCCGCAGGTCGTCCTCCGTGACGGTACGTCCGTGCCGCGCGGCCAGGGCGGCACGGCCGATCGGGTGGAACAGGGCCAGCACCCCGCCCGGCCGCACCACCCGGGCCAGCTCCGCAGCATCGGCCTCGGGGCGGGCCAGATGCGAGATCAGCCCGGCGCCGAACACCGCGTCCAGCACCCCGTCGCGCAGCGGGAGCCGCGCGACGTCGGCGCGGAGGAGCGTGCCGCTCTCCCCCCGCCCCGCCTGTGCCGCCCGCTCCAGCATCGCGGGGGTGAGATCGGCGCCGAGCACCGTCCCCCGTGGTCCGACGGCCGCGCGCAGGGCCGGAAGCGCGCGCCCGGTTCCGCAGCCCGCGTCGAGTACGGCGTCCCCCGGACGCAGCCCGAGCTGACCGGCGGCGCTGGCATAGGCCGGGCCGTCATCGGGGAACCGGCTGTCCCAGTCGGCCGCGCGCGGAGTGAAGAAGTCCAGGACATGGGTGTGGTGGTCGTCGGCCATGCGGACATGATCGCGCAGTCGACGCCGGGAGGGAACGCCGAGAAGCTGCTATCGGAAGGCGGGCTCCCTCGGGACGCGGTGCCCGCCATGGGGCACACCCGCCGCTCGTCCCGTAGCTGGACCCGTCCACCGGACGGCCCGGCCCGGCAGCCTCCGCCGGGCGACCGTTGCCGGGCGCCTGCTGCCAGGGGGGGGAGCCACCGGGGCGGACTTCAGCGAAGTCTGCCCCCCGAGGCGGGCGGATCATTTGCCCGGAAGCCCGGAAGCCCGGAAGCCCGGAAGCCCGGAAGCCCGGAAGCCCGGAAGCCCGGAAGCCCGGAAGCCCGGAAGCCCGGAAGCCCGGAAGCCCGGCGCCCGGACCGGTTGCGGTCCAGGCGTCCGGGCTTCACATCCGCGCCGCTGCTCAGACGTTGACGCCGTAGTCCGACGCGATACCGGCCAGCCCCGAGGCGTATCCCTGGCCGACGGCCCGGAACTTCCACTCCGCGCCGTGCCGGTACAGCTCGCCGAAGACCATCGCGGTCTCGGTGGAGGCGTCCTCGCTCAGGTCGTAGCGGGCCAGCTCCACGCCGTTGGCCCGGTTGACCACGCGGATGAACGCGTTGCGCACCTGGCCGAAGCTCTGGCCCCGGCTCTGCGCGTCATGGATGGAGACCGGGAACACGATCTTCGCGACCTCGGCGGGGACCGAGGCCAGGTCGACCTCGATCGACTCGTCGTCGCCCTCGCCCTCGCCCGTGAGGTTGTCACCGGTGTGGCGGACGGAGCCGTCGGGGCTGTTGAGGTTGTTGTAGAAGACGAAGTGGGAGTCGGAGAGGACCTTGCCCGCCGCAGAGCACAGCAGCGCACTGGCATCCAGGTCGTGATCGGCTCCGGTCGTGGTCCGGACGTCCCAGCCGAGGCCGACCGTCACGGCCGTCAGGCCGGGGGCCTCCTTCGACAGGGAGACGTTGCCGCCCTTCGCCAGGCTCACACCCATGAATTTCCTCCAGTGCTCTGTCTGTGTTCCGTCGGTCCGCACGTGTGTTGGATCGGATGATCCTGCGATCCACAGGGTGTCGCTGTCACTACATGCGGCCGCTATTGGTACGAACGTTCCGCGCGGCCTGCGCGGTTCCCGGATTGCGCAAGTCGTGAAATGAACGGCGGCCGGATGCCCGGCCCGCGAGGCCGGCCCGGGGTTGCGTCAACGGGCTTCGTCGTCCCTCATGGCCTTCGCCTCGCTCTTGAGGATGCGCATCGACTTTCCCAGGGCGCGAGCCGTGTCCGGCAGCTTCTTCGAACCGAAGAGCGCGACCACCACGACGGCCACGATCAACAGGTGCCAGGGCTCCAGGCCGTTGCGCAACATTCTGGTCCCGCCCTTCTCTCGATCCGCGCGACAACAGTTTCCGCTTTGCGCAACTGTACAACTGTCATGCGGGGGCCGGACGGCCGCCCCCGGCGCTCGCCTCAGCGGCCCGCGTCGGCCTGCCCCAGGCCCCGCCCGCTTTTCTCGTCGGCCGGATGCCGTCGCTCGTAACGCCTCCGGGCCGCTGTGAGCCCCACCGCGTACAGCCCCAGCACCGAGGCGAGCAACAGGTAGTAGAGCGGCGGCAGGGCGCTCATCCCCAGCAGCGGTCCCACCGGGGTCAACGGGAGCAGGACACCCACCACCGCGAGCCCGGCCGCCGCCGCCCGCAACGGCCCCCCGGCCCGCCGCTCGACTGCGCTGCGCCCTGTCCGCAGCAGGACCATCACGAGCGCCTGGGTCAGCAGGTTCTCGGTGAACCAACCGGCGTGGAACGCCGCCTCGCCGTCCCCGGCAGCGTTGTGCAGGGCGAGGGCCAGCACGCCGAAGGTGGCGAGGTCGGCGGCGGCGTTCAGCAGCCCGAACCCGGTGATGAAACGGAGGAAGTCGCGTGAGCGCAGGACTGCGGGCCGGCGCAGGGCGGACTTCGCCGGGCGGTCGAACGCGAAGGCGAGCTGCGCCGCGTCGAAGCAGAGGTTCTGCACCAGCACCTGCGCCGGGAGCATGGGCAGGAAGGGCAGCATCAGCCCGGCCGTCAGCATGGCGATGACGTTGCCCAGGTTGGAGGAGAGCGTGATGCGCAGGTAGGTGGCGATGTTCGCGCTGCTGTGCCGTCCCGCCAGTACCGCCCGGTCGATCGCGGTGAGGTCTTTCTCCGCCAGTACGACGTCCGCAGCCTCGCGCGCCACGTCGACCGCGCTGCGGGGACAGATGCCGACGTCGGCCGCGTGCAGGGCGGGCAGATCGTTGACACCGTCGCCGAGGAAGCCGGTGGTGTGCCCGGCCGCACGGAGAGCCGAGACGATCCGGGCCTTGTGCTCGGGGGTGCAGCGCGCGAACACGCTCGCTCGGTCCGCGACCCGCGCCAGCTCGGCGTCCGACAGCGTGTCCACCAGCTCGGCGGTCACCACGCCGCCGTACGCGATCGCAGCGGCCGCATCCACGCCCGACCGTGCACCGGTGTCAGGGCCGGTCCCGGTGCCCGCGCCCGTCCCTGTACGCAGGCCCAGGTCCGCGCAGGCGCGGGCGGCCGTCCCCGGGTGGTCGCCGGTCAGCACCTTGACCGTCACTCCGCGCCGGGCCAGCACGCCCAGGGCCTCGGCCGCGCTCGGCGCGGGAACGTCCCGCAGGGCGACCAGGCCCACGAAGGTCAGCCCGCGCTCGTCCGCAGGGGTGTACGCACCCGGCCGGGCGGGCCGGTCGGCGCGGGCCACGGCCAGCAGCCTCAGCCCTGATGCCGCCTTCCCGTCCGCCACGGCGAGCAGCCGCTCGCGCTCGTCCCCGTCCAGGGCGCACCGCTCCAGCACTGCCTCCACGGCCCCCTTGGTCACCAGGGTGTGGACACCGAGCCGGTCCGGCCGCCGGACCACCGCGGTCGCCACCCGCCGCACCGGATCGAAGGGCAGCGCGGCCACCCCCTCGTACGCGGCCCACACCCCCCACCCCTCGGTCTCCTCGGCGGCGTCCAGCACCGCTTCGTCGAGGGCGTCCGGCGCAGGCAGCTCCGCCAGCTGGAGGGTGCACAGCGCGCTGAGGGCCGCCCATCGCAGTACCTCGGGGTCGGGCCGGTCCGCACCGTCGACCGCCGCCGCCACGACGGGACGGTCCTCGGTCAGCGTCCCCGTCTTGTCCAGGCAGAGCACGTCGACCGCGCCCAGGTCGTGCAGGGCGGGCAGCCGCTTGACGATGACCCCGCTGGTACGGGCGAGCCGCGACGCACCCCGGGCGAGCGCCGTCGTGACGATGACCGGCAGCATCTCGGGTGTCAGCCCCACCGCCACCGCGACGGCGAAGGGCAGGGTCTCCAGCCCCCGGCCCCGCAGCGCCGCATTGGCCATCAGCACCAGGGGCGGGGTGAGCAGCATGAACCGGATCAGCGTCCAGGAGATCCCCTGCACCGACCGGTCGAAGGCGCTGGGGCCCCGCTGCCGGGCCCGGCCGTCGTGCGCGGCGGCGAACCGGGTGGCCCCTCCGGTGGCCACGATCACCGCCGTACCGCTGCCGGACGTCACACTGCTGCCCTGGAAGCACAGCTGCGGCTGGGCGAAGGGTCCGGCCCCGGCGAGGGCGGGGTCCGGCGCGTCGAGGGGGTGCTTCGCCACCGGCGCCGACTCGCCGGTCAGGGCCGACTGGTGCACCGTGAGCCCGCCCGCGCGCAGCACCTGCACATCGGCGGGCACGAGGTCCCCCGGGCCCAGCCGGATCACGTCTCCGGGCACCAGATCGGCCACCGGGACTTCCCGTTCCACGGGTGGCGCGTCCGGCGTGACCCGGCGCACCACGGTCGCCGTGGTCGCCACCAGATCCCGCAGAGCCGCCGCCGAACGGTCGGCGCGGTGTTCCTCGGCCGAGCGCAGCAGACAGCTGACCGCGACCAGGGCCAGGATCACGCAGGCCGTGCCCCAAGCGGAGACCACGGCCGAGACCAGACCGAGGCAGAGCAGTACTGAGGTGAAGGGGTCCCGGAGACTGCGGACGAAGCGCCGGGGCCAGGGAACCGGCCGCCAGGCGGGCAGCACGTTCTCACCGAACCGCGCGAGCCGCTCCTCGGCCCGCGCCTCCACCAGGCCGCGTGGTCCGCTGTCCAGCGAGCGCAGTATCTCCAGGGAGGTTTTCACCAGAGGGGCCCCGGGCCCGGCACCGGCGTGCGGACCGAGGACGCCGGTGTCCGCTCCGACGGCCGCTCCCGGCACGGACTCCGGCACGGACCCCGGTGCTGGAGGGGCGATGCCCGGGAACGGTGTCACGGAGGCCGACGCGCCGGGATCGGCCGGGCCGGGTCCCGCGGCTGCGCTGCCCTCAGGCACCGAGTTCACGCAGGCGGACGGGCTCCTGTGCCGGGTGTCCGGCGCGCTCGGCGAGCTGGCCGACCATCAGCCGGACCACCGTCACCACACCGGGATCGTCCACCAGATACACCTGTCGGCGGCCCTCGCGGCGCGAACGCACGAGACCGGCGAGCTTGAGCTTGGTCAGATGCTGGCTGACCGAGGGGAGCGTGCCGCCCACCCGCTCGGCCAGACCGGTCACATCGCTCTCGCCCTGGGCCAGGGCCCACACGATGTGCAGCCTGGCCGGTGTCGCCAGAAGTCCGAACGCGGCCGCGGCCTCCGCCAGCACCTCGGCGGGCGGATCCTGGAAACCGCCGCCGGTACCTGTCGACACCTTTGCTCTCTCCCTTGCCGCGACCGAAAGAAACCAGTGTAGAGGCCACGCCGCACCGGGACGATATGCGGCAGGAGTGGGCGGGCGGGATCCGCATCGGTCAAGAACGAACAACCGTTTCGGATCGTACGGCGGGTTGCCATGCTGTCCCGGCAGCGATGTCCGAACGGCTGAACCGAGCTTCGCCGAGGTGTGCGGCTCACTCGCGGGAGAAGTGGTCGATGTCCTCTGAGCACGGCGAGAACGCCCACGACGTACGGCATGTCCACAGCGCTCGCCGTACGTACAGCGCCTACGGGGACGGGGGCGCCACGATGGTGCTGAAGATCCTGGTGGCGGGCGGCTTCGGAGCCGGGAAGACGACCCTGGTCGGTGCGGTCAGCGACATCCGGCCCCTGCGGACCGAGGAACCGCTCAGCGAGGCCGGACGGGGGGTGGACGCCACGGAAGGGGTGGCACGGAAGACCGTCTCGACCGTGGCGATGGATTTCGGTCGTCTTACCCTCCACGCCGGTCTGTCGCTGTACCTGTTCGGCACACCCGGCCAGGACCGTTTCCGGTTCCTGTGGGACGAACTGTCCGAGGGCGCGCTGGCAGCGGTCGTCCTGGCCGACACCCGGCGGCTGGAGGGCTGCTTCGCCGCCGTCGACCACTTCGAGCGCCGACGCATACCGTTCGTCGTCGCCGTCAACCGCTTCCCCGGGGCCCGCGCCTACACGGTCCACGAGGTCTCGCACGCCCTCGACCTGGACCCGGGCACCCCCGTGGTGCTGTGCGACGCGCGCGACCCCGACTCCGGGAAGGACGTCCTGATCCGTACGGTCGACTACGCCGGACGTGTGCACACCGCCCGTCTCCTCGACTCCGTGAGCTGACCGACCGACTGGCCGGGCTGATGGGCCGACTGGCCGGGCTGAAGGAGGGCTGACCGGCGGCGCGTGGCCGCTCAGCCGGCCATGTCGGCCAGGGCGATCACCTTGTCGATCCGCACCCGTACCACCAGCTCACCGGGTACGCCGTTGCGTCGGCCGAACTCCTCGGCGGCCTGAGCCCCGACGTAGCGTTCGGCGATCCGCGTCGCCCACCGCAGCAGCTCGTCGGGGTCCTCACTCAGCTCCGCACGCCCCTGCACCACGGCGAACGCGTACGGCGGGCGGTCATCGTCGACGCAGAGGGAGACCCGTCCGTCGCGGGCCAGATTGCGGCCCTTCACGCTCTTCTTGCCGGTGTTGAAGACCAGTGAGTCGCCGCCGTCGAGCAGAAACCAGACGGGCGCGACATGCGGGCTGCCGTCGGCCCGTACGGTCGAGACCTTCGCGGTGCGGGTGCCCTCGGAGAGGAACGCCCGCCATTCCTCATCGGTCATGTGATGTGCCATGCGCTCATCCTGGCCCCACCGCCGCCGTGGCGCGAAGCGGCGCCCCGGGCGGCAGGGGGCGCTTGCCCGTACGGAAGCCGTGCGCAAGGCTTACGCGCACAGCGGGGGGAACGGGGAACGAAGGCACGGGGAGGACGCACAGATGGCGCTTGACCGGGAACTCGACTGGCTCCTTGACGATCTCACCACGCGCGTGCGGCACATACGGCACGCGCTCGTGCTGTCGAACGACGGCCTGGTGACCGGGGCCAGCACCCAACTGGCCCGGGAGGACGCCGAACACCTGGCCGCGGTCTCCTCCGGACTGCACAGCCTGGCACGCGGTTCGGGACGGCACTTCCGGGCCGGGCGGGCCCGCCAGACGATGGTCGAATTCGACGAGGCCCTGCTCTTCGTGACCGCCGCGGGCGACGGCAGCTGCCTGTCCGTGCTGACCGAGGCCGAAGCCGATGTGGGACAGGTGGCCTATGAGATGACCCTGCTGGTCAATCGGGTCGGTGAGCACCTCGGCGTAGCGGCCCGCCAGGGCGGCCCGGAGGGCATCGGATCTTCCTGACTCCCCTCCTGGCACGTCTTCGCCCCTTGGACCTGCGATTTCGTCCAGCCGGGAGGAGTTATCCACAGGTCGGACCGGAAGCGGCCTCGCGGAGCTACCGTGATTACGGAGAGTATTCGAGGTTCACGGGGAGGTCGGCCATGACGGTCAGGGGAGCGGTACGCGCCTGCGCCGAGGGCGCGCACGACACGCGGGAGAGGGACACACCTGAGGTCCGGGGCAGGGTGGCGCACGCCTCGTCAGGCACGGCGGCGGCCACGGTGGCCGCAGGTCGCGCCGCCCAGGAACTGGGGCTTCGGCGCGACGAGTTCGAGCTTGCCGTGCATCTGGGGCTGGTCGCCGTCACGGAGATGCCCGGCGGCGGACGGCCGAGGGTGCGTGAGCGGGAGATCGCGCGGCTGCGCGGAGAGCCGGGGTACCCGGACGGGTTGGTGGAGCGGGTGCGTACGGTCGGCACCGCGGAGGGCGCCGCGCTGCTCGGTATCGTCCCCGCCCGCTTCACCCGGCTGGCCCGGGCGGGCTGCTTCTCACCGGTCACGTTCTATCTGAACCGGTACCGGGCGGTGGTCTGGCTCTATCTCGCCGACGAGCTGGCCTCGTTCGCGGTGTCGGAGCCCGAACTGCTCGCCCGCCGGATGCCGCCGGAGATGCGCACGAGACTGGAGGCGGGCGGCGACCGGAGGGCGCGCAACTGGCGGGCCCAGCGCATCGAGCGACTGCTGAAGCGCACCGAGGACCCGTGGGCCCGCGCCGCGGTGGAGGCGTCCGCACTGGATCCCGCCCACCTGGCGGAGGTGGTGGACGACCCCTACGAACGCGCCCATCTCGTACAGGTCAGGCCGGAGGCGGTCTTCGGGCGGCCGGGCTCGGCGTCGGCCCGGGAGGCGATGGGAGCGTTGACGCTGGCGGACGACCCCGACGAGATCCTGTGGCGGCGGATCAGCCTGACGCTGAGTCTGGAACAGGCCCGTGACGCCAGGCCGGCCCCACGACCGGGCGACGACCCCGGGGCGTGGACACCCTCCCCGCGGCGACTCGCCCCGACATCCTTCCCGAAGGCGGCTCCGGAGCCCTGCCCGGAGCCGATCCGGAACCCAATCCCGAAGTCAGCCCCGAAGCGGGCCCCCGAACCACCTCCGGCCCCCGCCCCCGCCCTGCGGCCGACGGCTCCGCACCCGCACTCCCCGGCTGTGGAGGCACCCTCCCGTGTGCGGGCGCAGGGCAGGAAACGGCTGCTGGCCAGGCTGGGATGGCGTCGGAGGAAGGACGGATAGCCGTTCGCTGCCGGGGGAAGGGGTGGGAAGTGGTTCGCGGAAGGTCGTTCGGGCCCTGCATCATGTCCGCATGCTGATCCGAGAAGCGACCCCAGAGGACTGGCCCGCGATATGGCCGTTCTTCCACACGATCATCGCCGCGGGCGAGACTCTCACCTACCCGTCCGACCTGGGGAAGGAGGAGGCGCAGGACTGGTGGTACGTCGCCGCGCCGAGCCGCGTGGTCGTCGCGGTGGACGACGCGGGAGTCGTCCTCGGTACGGCGAAGATGAACAGGAACCACATGGGCAACGGCTCCCACGTGGCCAGTGCCACCTACCTGGTCGATCCCGCGCACTCCGGTAAGGGGGTCGGGCGCGCCCTGTGCGAGTACTCGGTCGACTGGGCCCGTGCGTCGGGCTTCCGGGCGATGCAGTTCAACGCGGTGGTCGAGACCAACACCCGTGCGGTCAAGCTGTACGAGTCCGTCGGCTTCGAGGTGATCGGCACTCTGCCCGAGGCATTCGACCACCCCACCGAGGGCTATGTCGGCCTGCACATCATGCACAAGGCCCTCTAGTCTCACCCGTCCGCCGACACCGGCCACGCGGTACCCCCGGCGGTCATCTGACGCCTCGTCATGAGGCAGTGGCGCGAAGGGGCTGCCCGCCCTGTGCGAAGTGCCGGAGGTATGACAGGCGTTCGTCCCAGGGCTGTCGCGCGGGGTGCGTGTGCCCTTCTGGGGCGATGGCAGTACTGTGCGCCCCTTCGCCATCCGGGCGGATGGGAACTGGACGACGTATCCATGACCACGCCGACCGCGACCGGGCCCAGTCCTGTCCGCGACCGCGACCGGGCCCAGTCCTGTCCCGACCGAGCCGACCCCGTCGGAGCCCACTCCGGCCCAGTCGACACCGTCCAAGACCCCGGGCACAGGGGCGCCCGAGCCCAGCGCCACCCCGAGCGGTGAGCCCTCGGAGTCCGCCCCGAACTCCAGCTCGCCGGACCTGGCCGAGACCGGTTCGTCGTCCGCCGCCCCGGTCATCGGTGGCGCCGCTCTCGCGGTGCAGCACGGCTGACGAGGGGGTGGCGGCACGCCCCTCATCGCTGTCAAGCGGGCGGGGCCTGCTCCGCGGTGGCCGACGCGGGCGCGGTGGCCGGCGGGGGAGCGGGACCGATCTCGCACCACACGGCCTTGCCCTCGCCCCGGGGTTCGATGCCCCACCGGGTGGCGACCGCGTCCAGCAGGAGCAGCCCCCGCCCCGACGTCGAGGTCTCGCCCGGCGTACGCCGTCGGGGCCAGGCGCTGGAGCGGTCCTGCACCGAGAGCCGGATCCGCCGCACCGGCTCGGGCAGCACCTCCAGGCTCAGAACCGCCCCGCCCTCGGTGTGCAGGAGCACGTTCACCAGCAGTTCACCGGTGACCAGTTCGGCGTCGTCCGCGAACTCGGCCATGTCCCAGTCGGCGAAGGCCTGACGCACGATCGCCCGGGCCTCCGACAGCCCCTCCGGGTCCGCCTGATGGATGTACTGGTGCAGCCTGGGCGCGTGCGAGGATCCCACATCGGGGCTGCGCCGCAACACCAGGAGCGCCACGTCGTCCCCTGAACCCCACCGCTCCCAGAGCCGGTCCGAGAGGTGGTCGGCGAGCGCCTCGGCCCCCGCGGGCCCGGCGCTCACCTCGTTCCGCAGGGCCTGCACCCCGGTGTCCAGGTCGGCGCCCGGCTCCTCCACCAGACCGTCCGTGTACAGCACGAACGTCTCGCCGGGCACCAGATCGAGCCGGGTCTCCGGGTACTCCTCGTCCTGGAACTCCGTGGAGATACCCAGCGGCAGACCCCCGCGCACCTGCGGGGTGCCGACCCGCCCGTCGGTATGCCGGATCAGCGGCCCGAGGTGGCCGGCCCGCACCACCCGCGCCGCCCCCGTCGCCAGATCGACCTGTGCATAGGTGCAGGTCGCGAAGCGGTCGGTGTCCAGCTCGGAGAGGAAGCGCGAGGCCCGCGCCAGCACGGTCGCCGGAGGGTGCCCCTCGGCGGCGTACGCGCGCAGGGCGATGCGCAACTGGCCCATGATCGCCGCCGCGTGGGTGTCGTGCCCCTGGACGTCCCCGACGACCAGCCCGTAACGGTTCTTGGGCAGCGCGATCACGTCGTACCAGTCTCCGCCGACCTGTCGTCCGCTCCACGCGGCGTGGTAGCGCACCGCGATCTCGCCGCCCTCGATGTCCTGTATCCGGGGCGGGAGCATCGCGGACTGGAGCTGTGTGGCGAACTCCCGTTCCTCGTCGAAGAGCATCGCCCGCTGGAGCGACTGCGCCACGATGGCCGCGAGGCCCAGGCACAGGATCCGTTCGTCGGCGCTGAAGACCGTGCGTTCCCGGTAGAAGAGGGCCAGCCCGCCGAGCGACCGGGCCTGTGCGACCAGGGGCAGATAGGCCGCGGCCCGGAACCTGAGCCTCCCCAGATGCGGCTCCAGTACCGGATAGCGGCGGGCCAGCGCCGCCAGCGAGGTGATGAACCGGGGCCGCCCGCTGCGGATCGCGTCGGCCAGCGGAAGATTGCGCTCCAGATCCCCGGAGCCGAGGCCGTCGAGCGCCTCCAGCGACTCTCCGCTCAGCGCCACGATGTTCAGCGAGGAGTTCTCCACCAGTCCCAGGGCCAGCCCGTCCGCCCCCAGCCGCGCCAGCCCGCCGGGGCCGGTGAGCGCGGCCGTCACATCGTCCACCGTCACCGCGCGTGACATCGCGCTGGTGGTGCGCTCCACGATGCTGGTCTGGCGCTGCCGGCGCTTTTCCAGATCGAGGACGAAGGCCGAATGGGTGACTTCGGCCGTCGCGTCGCGGACCACCCCGACGATCCGGTGGGCCTTGCCGTCCTTCGACCGCAGGATGCGGGCCTGGACGTGGGTCCACTGGGTCGTCCCGTCCTCCAACGGGACCCGGAAGTGGACGTTGTACGAATTGCTGCCACCCGTGATGGCCTCGTCGATCGTGACGTCCAGCCGGGCCCGCTCCGCCGGTTCCAGCCGCTCCACCAGCGCTCCGGGACGCGAGTCGTACGTCTCGGGGTCCATGCCCAGCACGGCGAGACCCGCCTCGTCGATGTCCAGGGTCCGGGCGTCGAGGTCCCAGTCGAAGCTGCCCGTCCGGTTCATGGCGAGGCGTTCCGTCGGCCCGATCTCACCGTTGCCCCTCCGGTCGATCCGGCGGAGCGGAGCGGCTTCGGTGTTCTGCCGCCGTTCGTGGTCGGTCATGCATGCTCCGGAGGTCGTCCGGCGGGGTGCGCGGCGACGCGCCCCGTAGGCCTCAATTGTCGAGCCGCTCGGACCGGAGTGCCACAGCGGCGCACCACCGAAGTTCCTGCCCGGAGCAGGTGCCGGACCCCCGTCCGGTCCACGACGACCCCTGTCCGCTTCACGACGGAACCCTGCTGGGCCCACGACGGGCCCGGGTCCCGCCTCCGAGCGGCCCGTGCGCGCGCCCGTGGGCCGCCCCCCTGCCCGGCAGGCGCCCGGGCCGTCGCAGAATGGCGGTAAGGACTGGTCGGCGGCGAGCGGCGGTCCGGCCAGGTCTCCACCGTGCCCAGAGAGCGGAGCGCACACATGATCGACGACCGTCCCGTCCTGCTGGAGACCCGGGGACGCTCCCTGCGCATCACCCTCAACCGCCCCCGGGCCATCAACGCCCTCACCCACACCATGGTGCGGCTCGTTGACGAGGCGCTCACGGCCGCCGAGCAGGACGAGGCGGTCACCTCGGTCGTCCTGACCGGGGCGGGAGAGCGCGGCCTGTGTGCGGGCGGCGACATCCGGGCCCTCCACGACGACACCCGCGCCGGAGGCCGGGCCTCGCTGGACTTCTGGCGCGACGAGTACCGCCTCAACGCCCGCATCGCCCGGTTCCCCAAGCCGTACGTCGCGCTGATGGACGGCATCGTGATGGGCGGGGGAGTCGGGGTCTCGGCCCACGGCTCGCTCCGGATCCTCACGGAGCGTTCCCGGGTGGCCATGCCGGAGACCGGCATCGGGTTCGTGCCCGACGTCGGCGGCACCCACCTGCTGGCCGCCGCCCCCGGCGAGCTGGGGACCCATCTGGCGCTCACCGGACGCTCGGTCGGAGCGGCCGACGCCCTGATGTGCGGCCTCGCCGATCACTACGTACCGGCCCGGCGCCTGCCGGAACTCACGGAGGCCGTGGCCGCGTCGGCGACCGCCGAGGAGGTGGCGCGGGCGGTCCGGGGGTTCGCCGAGGAGCCATCCGCCGGAGAGCTGGCCGCGCAGCGCGACTGGATCGACGCCTGCTACGCCGCGGACAGCGTGGAGGAGATCGTCCGACGGCTCCGGGACAGGGCCACCGCGGCGACGGAGGAGGTGGTCGCGGAACTCGGGGAAAGGTCACCCCTGGCGCTCAAGGTCACCCTGGCAGCCGTACGCCGGGCGGCCCGGCTCGGAAGCCTGGAGGCCGCCCTCGACCAGGAGTTCCGCGTCTCCGCCCGGATCCGTGAGGAGCCGGACTTCGTCGAGGGCGTCCGTGCCCGCATCATCGACAAGGACGGCAGCCCGCAGTGGAAGCCGACCACCCTCTCCGAGGTGGACGACAGCACGGTCGCCCGCTTCTTCGCCCCCCTCGGACCGGACGATCCGGAGCTGGGCCCCGCTTCCGGTGCCACTGCCACGGTCACCGGGACCGCCTGAGACCGTACCCGGGACGGAGGCGCTGCTATCGGTCGCCGCCCGCCAGGCTCGGCTGCAATGCCCGCACCAGAGCGAACAGCCTGTCCTCGTTCCCCGTCAGCCCCGCTCCTCGCAGGGCCCGGTCGGCCTCCTGCATCGGCGAGGTGAGCAGCGGCAGGTACAGGGGTGCGTCCTCGGGGTCCGAGAGCGCGGCCCGGGTGGCCTCCAGCAGGCGGACGTACGCCTGCGCCGCGGCGAGTTCGTCTTGGTCCATCTCGGCGTCTCCTGATCAGAGGTGTCGGACCGTCAAGCATCTCCCATGGGTCTGACAACGCCCCTCGAGCCCGCTATCGCGCCCCGGGAACTCCCGCCGGTGGCTCAACCTCCAGATACCGCCGTCTGCGCGGCCCCCGGTAGAGCAGCACGGTCCAGCCGAGCCGTCGCAGCACCTCGGCGCACCGGGCCAGCGCCTCTTCCTCCTGGTGTGCGGCGCCGCTGCCCGGCGGCCCGGCCCAGTCGACCCGTGCCGACCGGGGCGTTTCGCCCGTACGCACCCGGTACCCGGCGCAGACCCGGTGCCCCGACGCGTCGACGGCGGACGGCGTGGCCCCAGAACTCTCCAGGGCCAACGCCACGGCCCGTACCGGGCGGTGCAGCTCCCACGGTGCCGGCGAGGCCTCCGCATCGGGCCGTTCACCGCCGCCACCCGTCAGACGGCGGATCTGCAGCAGCCCCTCGAAGGCGGTCCGTACCGAAGCGGCACGTGCCTCGCGACTCCCGTCGAGCGGCGGCCCGTCCCCGGTGGCGGGCTCGAACCCGGCGGCCTCCGCACTGCCCATGCTTCTCCCTGTCCCTACGTCCCCAGCGTTCGGAACCGGCCCACGTACCCCACGTGTGCACCGGGGGTCCGACACTCCCGAGGGCACAACGGACCAGGTGCTCGGAGGGGTTCAGGCGGCTCCCCGGAAGTCCCTCTCCACGGCGGCCCTGAGGCGCTCGAGCGTGGTCCTGATGTTGCCGCGCTGGAACTGGGCGAACGTCTTCCCGCCCGTCGCGACCCGATCGAAGGCGCCCGCCAGGAGGTTGGGCCAGGAGCGCCGGTCGTCGGTCCACGTCTCGGTCACACGGGTCCCACCGGCGACGGCTTCGAAGCGGTACTCCCAGGTGGCGATGGGGCCGGGGAGGCGAGGGCGCCGGAGGCCGATCGCGTGGACCCGGAAGGCGAAGCGCTCGCCCGGATCGGCCGCCGTCACGGTGCAGCGGGTCGTCCAGCCCATGGCACCGCGCCTGTTGCGGCCCTCGAAGACCATGCCGACGTACGCGCCGCGCCGCTCTCCCCGGACGGTCGCCCCCCGGTTCTCGGGGCTCCAACGACCCATCGAGGTGGGGTCGCTGAGACGTTCGTACACGTACGCCGGTGGGGCGTCGACGACGATGCTGTCCGCCACGGACATGGTGCGGGGCATGGCACGTCTCCTTCTCCACGGCTGTCGTGAAAGACCCTCCGGGGCCGGACGGACCGTGGCGCCGACATCCCGGGGCCACACCTTACCCATGAGTAGGTAAGTTAAGTGTGGTGGGCGGGCGGTGATCCGTCGCACCGCCTCCGGCCTCCGGCGTCCCGCGTCCGGGCCCTCCGGCGCGTGCCGGCCGCCCCTCCCCGCAAGCGCCCCCGGCGCGTATCAGGCGCGCCACTCCGCCGTGCGTTCCGGCGACGCCTCCGCCAGGGCCTTCGCGACGGCGTCGGCATCGCCCTGGTGGCCGTAGACGGGCGTCCCGGGCTGCTGGCGCCACGACTCGTCCAGGCCACCCGCGTCGACGGTGTCGAAGCCGAGCTCGTCGATCAGGTCGCGGACGGCCTGCTTGGCCACCGGGTCGTCCCCGGCCACCGGCAGCGCCTGCCGACCGGGGCTGCCCGCCGGGCGGCCCCGGTCCAGGATGTCCTGTGCGTAGGTCCCGTTGAACGCCTTGATGACCGGGTGGCCGAGCTGCTGCTCGGTCCACCGGCTCTCCGGCAACCCGTCCTCGATGGCGGCGATCCGGCCGTCCCGCTGCTGCGGGTAGTAGTTGCCGGTGTCGATGACCGCGACACCCTCGGCCGCCCCGTCGAGGAGCCCCGGAGGCAGGTCGGGCACGGCCTTCAGCGGGACGGTCACGACGACGACACGTGCGCCCCGTGCCGCCTCGGAGACGGCCACCGGAGTAGCTCCGGTCTCCTCGGCGAGGGCGGTGAGGGTCTCGGGGCCGCGGGAATTGGCTACCGAGACGTCATGCCCGAGTGCCGTCAGCCGCCTGGTGAGATTTCCGCCGATGTTGCCCGCGCCGACAATGCCGATCTTCATGGATCCGACCTTCCGATACGTGCTGAGTGGGGAGCAGTGGTTCTGCCGCTCCATCAACTCCGCTGCCTGACGAGCTATTCCCGGCCGACGCGGCCGGGTGACGTCAGGTCCACGCGTGTGAAGGGAGCTGTGGGCCATTTGAGTGCCCTTGCCGGGCGCTCGCAGGGGACGGGGAAGGATGTCCCACCGGACCGATCGCCACGGGTCCATCCTGGTCGCCGAGTCCATACGGGCCGTTGACCGAAGGAGCGTCGCAGTGACGACGAGGGGCATCTCGCAACCGGTGGATACCGATGCCGCAGAGGGGGACGAACTGCCGGTACGGCGGAAGGAGCCGGGCAACGTCGTCGTCAAGTGGATGACCAGTACGGACCACAAGACGATCGGCACGCTCTACCTGGTCACCTCCTTCGCCTTCTTCTGCGCGGGCGGGCTGCTGGCCCTGGTGATGCGCGCCGAACTGGCGCGGCCCGGAACCCAGTTGATTTCGAACGAACAATTCAATCAAGCGTTCACGATGCACGGCACGATCATGCTGCTGATGTTCGCGACGCCGCTGTTCGCCGGGTTCGCCAACTGGATCATGCCGCTGCAGATCGGGGCGCCCGATGTGGCGTTCCCGCGGCTGAACATGTTCGCGTACTGGCTGTACCTCTTCGGCTCGCTCATCGTGGTCGCCGGGTTCCTCACGCCGCAGGGCGCCGCCGACTTCGGCTGGTTCGCCTACGCGCCGCTGAACGACGCGGTCCGCTCGCCGGGCATCGGCGCCGACATGTGGATCATGGGTCTGGCCTTCTCGGGCTTCGGCACGATCCTCGGCTCGGTCAACTTCATCACCACGATCATCTGCATGCGCGCACCCGGCATGACGATGTTCCGCATGCCGATCTTCACCTGGAACGTCCTGCTGACCGGTGTCCTGGTCCTGCTGGCCTTCCCGGTCCTGGCCGCCGCCCTGCTCGCTCTGGAGGCGGACCGGAAGTTCGGAGCTCACATCTTCGACCCGGCCAACGGCGGCACGCTTCTGTGGCAGCACCTCTTCTGGTTCTTCGGACACCCAGAGGTGTACATCATCGCCCTGCCGTTCTTCGGCATCGTCACCGAGATCTTCCCGGTCTTCAGCCGCAAACCGGTCTTCGGCTATATCGGCCTGGTCGCCGCGACCATCGCCATCGCCGGACTCTCGGCGATGGTATGGGCACACCACATGTTCGTCACGGGAGCGGTGCTGCTGCCGTTCTTCTCCTTCATGACGTTCCTCATCGCGGTGCCGACGGGGGTGAAGTTCTTCAACTGGATCGGCACGATGTGGAAGGGGTCGATCTCCCTCGAAACCCCGATGCTCTGGTCGATCGGATTCCTGGTGACCTTCCTCTTCGGCGGTCTGACCGGAATCATTCTCGCCTCCCCTCCGATGGACTTCCACGTCTCGGACTCGTACTTCGTCGTCGCGCACTTCCATTACGTGGTGTTCGGAACCGTGGTCTTCGCGATGTTCGCCGGATTCCACTTCTGGTGGCCGAAGTTCACCGGCAAGATGCTGGACGAGCGGCTCGGGAAGGTCACATTCTGGACCCTTTTCGTCGGCTTCCACGGCACCTTCCTGGTGCAGCACTGGCTCGGTGCCGAAGGAATGCCCCGCCGTTACGCCGACTATCTGGCGGCCGACGGTTTCACCGCGCTGAACACCGTCTCCACTATTGCCTCGTTCATCCTCGGCCTGTCCCTCCTGCCGTTCTTCTACAACGTCTGGAAGACCGCGAAGTACGGCGAGAAGATCCGGGAGGACGATCCGTGGGGTTATGGCCGTTCGCTGGAGTGGGCGACCTCCTGCCCGCCCCCGCGCCACAACTTCGTGACCCTGCCCCGGATCCGCTCCGAATCCCCGGCCTTCGACCTGCACCACCCGGCGCTGCGGGAGATCGACGAGGCCGCCAACCGGCCCGACGCCTCCGCCACCGTGGCACCGGGGGACCGGCAGGAGTGAGCGCGGCCCGCCGCGACCCGGAGAGCCCGACGCGAGGAGGACGTGTGAACCCCGACAAGGACAGCACCCGCGGCCTGGCCCAGCTGGAGGGGTACCTGCTGTGGAACGCCGAGGTCGAGAGGGCGCGGGCGCAGGCGCGGCGCTTCACCGACCAGCTCCCCTGGCTCACCACAGCCCAGCGCGATGACGTGGAGCGCGTCTACCTCACCGAACGGGTCGCCGTCTCCCGCGACTCGCTCGCCCGCGTCCGTGACCGGGCGGTCGAACTGCGCGGGGAGTACACGGCACGCTACGAGCGGCTCCGGGCCCGCTGTGTGGCTCTCACGGCCGTGGTGATGGGCGCGGTCACCGCTGTCGTCACCTCGATGACCCTGCTGCTGCGCTGAACCGGCCGGGGGCCCGGTGCCGCCCCCTGGAGTCGCACCGGACCCCGGCCGGCTCGGGCGGCCCGCCCGAGCCCCGGGCCTTGAGCCGGTCGCGCCTGGGCAGCGCGCCCGGCCGGGTGCCCCTCAGCGGGTCCCGAACTTCTGCGTCCACACCGGTCCGCCGCCGGAGTCCTGCTTCCCTATGCCCATCTCCTTGAAGGCGCAGTTCAGGATGTTCGCGCGGTGTCCCGGGCTGTTCATCCACGCCTGCATCACCTCGGCCGGCGTCCGCTGGCCCTTGGCGATGTTCTCGCCGTAGGTGCTCCACCGGTAGCCGGCCGCGGTGATCCGGTCGCCCGGGTCGGTGCCGTCTGGGGAGGTGTGGGAGAAGTAGTCCCGGGACGTCATGTCGGCGGAGTGCCGCTGCGCCGCCGTGTCCAGCAAGTCGTTGGAGGTGACCGGGCCGCACCCTTCCTTCGCCCGCTCCTCGTTGACGATCTGGAGGAGCTCGCCGCCCACCGGCGCCGGAGGCGCGGGTACGGGCGGCGGGGACTGCGGGCCCGGGGCGGCCGAGCTGGGGACCGGGGGCCGGGCGCTCTTCGTCGGCGAGGGCTCGGGCTCGGGCTTGCGCGCAGGGCTCGGCGGCGCCGAGGCGTCGGCCGAAGGGGAGGGCGAGGCGGAGGAGGCCGAGGGGGAGGGGGGCGCGGTCGTCGAGGCGGGGGTGGACGCGGCGGTTTCGGGGGGAAGCGTCGCGCTGCTGCTCGGCACCCCGGCGCTCAGCGTCGTCGCGTCCCGGTCCTCGTCGTCGGTGTACAGGTGCACGGCCGCGCCACCGGTCCCCAGCGCGGCGACGGCGACCACGGCGGCGAAGGCCGAATTGCGTCGCCGCCGCCGCGCCTGGCCGCGCCTGCGCTCCGCCCGCCCCGCCCCGACCGCCGGGGCCACGCCCAGGTGGGCGGCCGTCGGCAGCAGCTCCGGGGCCACCGCACCTCCCACGGCTCCGGCCACCGGGACCAGCGCCAGACCCACCAGCAGGCCCTCCGCCGGCACCAGCCCCGAGCCATGGCCCGAGCACACCGTGCACTCGCGGGCGTGCCTGGCCAGCCGCTTGCGCCACAGGGCGGACGGGACCCCGTCCCAGCCGGTGAGCATGTCCTCCAGCAGCACACACGGCGGGTCGGCCGCCAGCGCGCCGACCACGACCCGGGCCGCCTCCAGCTGCGCCTTCATCCGCTGTACCCGTACGGCGGTGTGCTGCGGCGTCAGCTCCAGGGCGGCCGCGACCTCGGCCCGCGAGAGCTGCCCCGCCGTCTCCAGCCACCACAGCGACAGCAGCGCACGGTCGTCCTCCTCCAGCCACCGGGTCGCCTCGGCCACCTGGCGCCGCTGCCCGGTCAGCCCGAGCCGCAGGATGGTCAGCTCGACGAAGTCGGCACGCGGGTCCGCCAGGTCGAACGTGTCGTCCAGCCGGTCGGCGGAGACCGACCCCGCCCGGCCCTCGCGCCAGTGCCGCCGTATCTCGTTCATGGCTATCGCCACCAGCCAGGAACGGAACCGCCCCGGATCACGCAGCTCGGGCAGACTGCGCAGCATCCGCAGCACGGCTTCCTGCACCACGTCGTCCACGTCCGCGTGCCCGTTCAACGCCCGGCCGACGACGTTGTAGAGCAGTGGCAGATACGACGCTACGAGCTGGTCCTTGGCCTCCTGGTCGCCGTTCCGCGCCGCCGCGATCAAGGCCGTCCCGTGATCCTTGCCCATGCTGTGTTCACTCTTCCGGGGTCCGGTGCTGTCACTTCCCACACTCGGGAGATGCGGGGCGGGCCGGACGATAACAAGAATCCGATGAGCATCCCGGAAATCCGCGTTCCCTCCGCGCCGCGGACACACCCCGGTCCGTGCCACGGGACGCGAGCCGTGGCACGGACCGGGGTGCGAGCGGACAGCGACGGCCGATCGCCGCCGACAGCGGTCCGGGCGGGGTCCGGGCGCGGTTCAGGTACGCGGCGGCCCGTCCTGGTCGCGCTCCGCGCCGAACTGCTGCTTGAGCCTGTCCTGCGCGGAGTCGACCTGGCCGCTGTACTTGCCCTCGGTCCGGTCGTCGGCCATGTCTCCGGCCCTGTCGATGCCCTTGCCGGCCTGGTCCTCGTGGCCCTTGAACATCTTCTTGATCCTGTCCAGTGCGGACATGCCTGGCCTCCTCGGCTATGCGCCCCCTCCCGTCAAGGGTCGCCGCCCGGGGCCCGGCCCGCATCCCCGGCACCGGAGGAGCCGGGGATGCGGGGGACGCAGAAGAGCGGAAGCCGGGGCGCGAGAAGTGTGAAGCCGCGCCCACGGGGCAGATACCGGTCACCTGGAGGAGGTGGTGGCCGTGGGCCGCATCCGTATCGTCGTCCGCCGACCCCCGCCCCCGTCCGGGCCGCCCCCGCTCGACCTGCGCACGCCGTCCGGCCGGCCGCTGCCCTACTGAGTCGGCCGCTGCCCTACCGGGGAGCGTGCGGCGGTCCGTTGTCGTAACGGGCCGTCTGCCGTCCCGGCAGGGGCGTGAGCTGCTCCACCAGCGCCTCCAGCTCCACGACCGCGTGCTCCGTCTCATGGCGGATGTTCTGGTGCTCGGCCACGACCGCCCCGAGCAGCAGCGCCGTGAGCGCCACACATGCGTTGAGCACGGTCAGGTTGATCATGATCTCCATCAGGGTGTGGCCCGCGAACGGCCCCAGGGAGTCGGTGCCCGCCGTGATCGCCAGCACCGACACGACCAGGGCGCACGGCGCGCTGCCGGGCAGCTGGAACCGGAGCGCCGCCCAGATGATCACCGGGAACACCAGATAGATCATGGAGAGCGAACTCCTGGTGGAAATCATCCCCGCCAGGACCACCACGACCGCCAGGACGCACGCCTCCGCCCACCGCTCGTCCAGCCGGGGCCGCCGCACCCGGCGCAGCACCAGTAGTACGGGGGTCACCACGAGGACCCCCATGGCGTCCCCGGCCCACCAGGACGCCCAGACCAGCCAGAAGCGCCCCGAGGGAACCTTGCCATCGAGCAGCAGCGTCACGCTGCCTGCGGTCGCGCTGATCAGCATCCCGGCGAACGCGCCGAGGAAGACCAGGTAGATCCCGTCCCGCAGCCGGGCCAGCTCGCTGCGGAACCCCATCTTGCGCAGCAGCGCGTAGGCGACCAGCGGCGCGAGCGTGTTGCCCAGGACGATGCCCATGCGCGACACGGTGAACGCGTCACCGATGGCGGAGACCGTGAAGAGCGCGCCCAGGGCGATGCCCGGCCAGATCCGCACCCCGAAGCACAGCAGCGCTGCGAGCGAGATCCCGGTGGGCGGCCAGAGCGGGGTGACCACGGCACCGTCCACCACCACCTGGCGCGTCAGCCCGAGCCGACCCGACAGGTAGTAGGCGCCGGTCACGCCCAGGATCTGCGCCACGTACACGGCCCGACGTCTGGCTTCCTTACTGCGGATCACACCGCTCATCAGACACCGACCGCGCGGACGAGAGGGCCGGTGACACGCGTCCGGAAGGCTCGGCCGTCCCCGTCCCCGTCCCCGACGGTCGAACGTCCCGGCGTCCGGTGGCGGGGAGCCCCCGCGCCCGACGACAAGGAGTCCGGGTGCCCGCCGTCGCCGTCCGGCCGCTACCGCCCCCGGGCCGGGGCGTGGCGCAGGACGAGTACCGCCGCGTCGTCCTCGTGGCCCGTCCGCTCCGCCGCCCCGAGGACCCCGTCGGCCAGCACGTCCGCGCTCGCCCCAGCGTGGGCCTCTACCAGCCGCCGCACCCGGTCGAGGCCCTCCTCGATCAGCAGTGAGGGACCCTCGACGACCCCGTCGGTGAGCAGCACGATCGCGCCCTCGGTGTGCAGGGTGCGCCGGGTGACCGGATAGCTCTCACCCGTCTGGATGCCCAGCGGCAGGCCCCCCGGGTCCTCCGTGACCCCCGACCGGCCGTCCACGGTCGCCCAGACGCTGGCCACATGCCCGGCCCGGGCGCCGTACAGCTCCCACGTCCGCGGATCCAGCCGCAGGAACGTACAGGTCGCGAAGAGCCCGGAGTCCACCGAGAGGAGCAGGTCGTTGGTCCGGCCCAGGACCTCACCCGGATCGGAGACCGTACCCGCGATCGCCCGCATCGCGATCCGGACCTGCCCCATGAAGGCCGCCGCCTCCACGTCGTGCCCCTGGACGTCGCCGATCGCGAAACCCAGGGCCCCGTCCGCCATCGGGAAGCCGTCGTACCAGTCACCGCCGATGTCCAGGCCGTCGCGCGCGGGCGCGTACCGGGCGGCGGACCGCAGGCCGGGGAGAGCGGGCAGGGTCGCCGGAAGCATGTCGCGCTGAAGGGCCTGCGCGAGTTCCACTCTGGCCTGGTGGAATTCCAGCTCCCGCCGGGCGCGGGCGGTGAGGCTCTGCAACGTGGTCAGCAGGTCCTCGGCGCTCACCGAGCGGGGAGTCCGACGCCGGTTCATGGGCTGCTCCGCGGTGCGTGAGTCCCTGAATCATACGGCGCTCTCCCCGCCGCGGCGACTTCGCCGGAGGGGCCCCGCCCCTGCCGGATGGCCCCGCATGCCGGGCCGTTGTCAGTGGCCGGTGCGATGCTGCCTGCATGGACGAGCTGATGAGGCAGCGACGGGTGTACGGCACCGACCACGACGATCCGCACCCCGGCCCGAGGCCGGGCCACGACTACCGGGAGCTGGTCGGCGGACCGCTCGACGGGCTGCTCCTGGACGTCACCGGCTGGAGCGACGAGGCCCTGCGCGAAGGAGCCGGACTCATGACCGAAATAGGCGCCTATGGTCCAGGTGGCCGCGCGGAGTACGGGCCCCGTTCACCCGACGGCCACCAATGGGACTGGCGCGGCGACGTCCGCTAGCGACCGCGGACCCGGCCCCCTCCGGGCGACCGGCCCTCACTCCGGCCCTGGGGAGACGGGAGGCGCAGGTCGTCCGATAGATTCTGCCGTCATGTGGGCTTTGAGCGCTGTCGGATACCGTCGGCTGGGCACGGCAGCCGCCGTCGCGACCGCCGCGGGGGGCTGGATCTCCGGAAAGCTGCCGGTCCACGACCCCTGGGGGCTCTGGGTCGACCACGGCTCCTCCGTGCGGATCTCCGGGGCAGTCCTCGCCTACGCCGGACTCACCGTGCTCGTCGTCGCCTGGTGGCAGTACGGCAGAACCGCCGCCACCCTCCGCGAGACGCTCACCACCCTCGCCTGGTGGACGGCGCCGTTCCTGCTGGCACCCCCGCTCTACAG
This sequence comes from Streptomyces sp. NPDC043746, assembly GCF_056436485.1. Lineage (NCBI taxonomy): Bacteria > Bacillati > Actinomycetota > Actinomycetes > Kitasatosporales > Streptomycetaceae > Streptomyces > Streptomyces sp. NPDC043746. Next base: position 198,928 of record NZ_JBWKCM010000006.1, read on the forward strand.
CGCCGACGTCTACAGCTACATCGCCCAGGGCGCCATGGTCGTCGAGGGCCTCGACGTCTACACCGTCGGCCCCTCCAGCCTCGACCCGGCGGGGATCGGCGGGGACGCCGCGGCGAGCGTCGGACACCACTGGCGGGACACCCCGGCCCCGTACGGACCGCTCTTCCTCCTGCTCTCCGCCGCTGTGGCGAAGACGACCGGCGGCACCATCGTCCCCGCCGTCCTCGCCATGCGGCTCATCGCCCTCGCCTCGCTGGGCCTCACCGCCTGGGCCCTGTGCCGGCTGGCCCGGGAGCACGGCACCGCCGAGAGCCGCGCCCTGTGGCTGGGGGCGCTCAACCCGCTCCTGCTGATGCACGTCGTCGGGGGCATGCACAACGACGGCCTGATGATCGGCCTCATGCTCGCCGGGTGCGCCCTGGCGCTGCGCGGCCGCTGGGTGGCCGGCAGCGCCCTTGTCGGGCTGGCGATGATGGTCAAGTCCCCGGCCGCCGTGTCACTGCTGTTCATCGGCGTCATGGTGCACGCCTCCGCGGCCGGGCCGCAGCTACGACGGTGGGCCAAGGGACTCCTCGCACCCGGCCTCGTCGCGTGCGCGGTCGCCGGATCGGCCACGCTGGTCAGCGGCACCGGCTTCGGCTGGCTGAGGACCCAGGGCGTCGCCGGTAACATCCACACCGCGCTCTCCCTCGTCAGCGACCTCGGCCTGGGCCTGGGCGAACTGGGCCGCCTGCTCCTGGGCACCGACCCCGAACCCGTCAAGTCCGCCGTGCAGACCCTCGGCCTGGCGGCGGCGGTCGCCTCGATCTTCGTGCTCGCCCGGAGGTCAATGAAGGGCCGTCCGGCCCCGGTCCACGCCCTGGGCCTCGGCCTGCTGGTGCTCGTCGCGCTCTCGCCCATGGTCCAGCCCTGGTACCTGCTGTGGGGCCTCGTGGTCGTCGCCGCCACCCAGCAGCGCGGCCGGGTCGTCACGGTCCTCACCGTCCTGTCGGCCGCGCTCGTCTACGAGACCCACCCCGCGGGAGGCACCCCGCCCTTCGGATTCGCCCTCGCCGGGGTCGCCGCGCTCGTCGCCACCCTCGCCGTCCGCCGCATCCCGCCCGCCACGGAGCCCGCCCGGGTGCCCGGACCCCGCGCCGTCCCCCTGGACACCCCGCAGACCCGGCAGAGCGCCGAGGTCCCTCAGGGAACGGCGTAGATAATCGCTCGACGACCGGCGCGGGCCTTCGGTATCGTGATCACGTCCTGTTGTCTCCGATAGAGGTGGACGTTGCGCATCTGAGGTCCGCGATCATCACGCGGTACGGCCCTGGCCCGTACACAGTCACGACATGCGGCACACCGGCCGCTCGTGGCTCCGCGTGGATGCGACCTCGGTGCCGAGCCCGTCCTTTCCTTCGCAGGACCGCTCCCCGCCACTCCCCGCCCCCGGGCCGGGTCGCCGCGTGCTGTTCGCATACGAAGCCCCTTCTCCTCCGAGCTTCCGACTGCGAGAACCACCATGAGTCACCCCACCGCGCCCGCGGCCTCCGTCGCCGCCTCCCACCTCACCTACCGGTGGCCCGACGGTACGGACCTCTTCGACGGGCTCTCCCTCACCTTCCCCGGGGGCCGCACCGGTCTGGTCGGCACCAACGGCTCCGGCAAGTCGACCCTGCTGCGGCTCCTCGCCGGACAGCTGCGTCCCACGAAGGGATCCCTCACCGTCGCAGGAAACCTCGCCCACCTGCCGCAGAACATCACCCTGGACACGGAGCTGCGGGTCGACGCCGCCCTCGGCATCGCCGAACGGCGGGCCGCCCTGCGCGCCATCGAGGCCGGAGACGTACGGGAGGAGCACTTCGAGACGGTCGGTGACGACTGGGACGTCGAGGAACGCGCCCTCGCCACCCTCGGCTCCCTGGGCCTGGGGGCCGTCGAGCTGGACCGCACCGTCGGGCAGCTCTCCGGCGGCGAGACCGTCCTGCTCCGGCTGGCCGCCCTGCTCCTGGAGCGCCCCGACGTCCTCCTCCTCGACGAACCGACCAACAACCTGGACCTCGTCGCCCGCCGCAGGCTCTACGACGCCGTCGACTCCTGGCGCACCGGCATCCTGATCGTCGTCAGCCACGACCGGGACCTGCTGGAGCGGGTCGACCGCATCGCCGAGCTGCGCGCGGGCGCCGTCAGCTGGTACGGCGGCGGCTGGTCGGCCTACCAGGAGGCCCTCGCCACCCAGCAGGAGGCCGCTGGGCGGATGCTGCGCTCCGCCGAGGCCGACGTACGGCGCCAGCAGCGCGAGCTGGAGGAGGCCCGGATCAAAATCGCCCGCCGCCGGAGCCACGACAGGAAGCTGGACGACCGGCGCCGGGCCCCGCGCATCGTCGCGGGGGAGCGCAAACGCTCGGCCCAGGAGTCCGGCGACCGGCTGCGCGGGCTGCACGAGGACCGGCTGGAGGAGGCCCGCGGACGCAGGGAGGAGGCCGCCGAAGCCGTCCGCCGGGACGTCGAGATCAAGGTGAGCCTGCCCCACACCGCCGTACCCGCGGGCCGCACCGTCCTGACCGTACGGGAGCTGAGCCTCCCCTACGGACAGCTGCGCGGGGGCAGCCTCCAGGTCAGGGGCCCCGAACGCGTCGCCCTGGTCGGCCGCAACGGGGCGGGCAAGACGACCCTGCTGCGCACCATCACCGGGGAACTGGCACCGGGCGAGGGCGAGGCCACCGTTTCCGTGCCGCTGAAGTTCCTCCCGCAGCGGCTCGACGTCCTGGACGACGCCTTGAGTGTCGCCGCCAACGTCGCCCGCACCGCCCCCGGCACCACGGACAACCGGATCCGCTCCCAGCTCGCCCGGTTCCTCTTCAAGGGCGACCGTGCCGAGCAGCTGGCGGGCACCCTCTCCGGCGGCGAACGGTTCCGGGCCGCGCTCGCGGCGACGATGCTCGCCGCCCCCGCCCCGCAGCTGCTCCTGCTGGACGAACCGACGAACAACCTCGACGTGGCGAGCGTTCGGCAGCTGACGAGCGCCCTGGAGTCCTACGAGGGCGCCCTCCTCATCGCCAGCCACGACCTGCCGTTCCTGGAGTCCGTGGGCATCACCCGCTGGATCGTGCTCGACGACGAGCTGCGGGAGAGCGATGCGGAGGAGGTCCGGGCACGGTTCGGCTGCCCGGACCCGACCGCGCAGGGCACCATGTGACCCGCGCCGGGACAGCCCTCAGGCGTACCGGTCGTGGTCGGCGAGCACCTCACCGATCACGTACCGGTTCGCCTCGGCCCGCTCCCGGTCGGTGTGCAGGGTCTCCGACAGCACGAGCATCGCCTTCCACAGGGCCCACCCCCGGGCCCGTGCCCAGGTGGCGTCGTCGGCACCGACCGCCTCGCGGAACGCCGTACGGCTGGTGCCCGCGAACATGGTCCAGGCGATCACCAGATCGCAGGCGGGATCCCCGACGCCCGAGGTGCCGAAGTCGATGACGGCGCTCAGCCCGCCGTTCTCGACCAGGAGGTTGCCGTGGGCGATGCCGCCGTGGAACCAGACCGGTGTTCCGTGCCACTCCGCGGCCAGCGCGGCCCCCCACACGGCGGCCGCCCGGCCGGTGTCGACGTGGTCCTTGAGCAGGGTGAGACAGCGCCGGGTCTCCTCGTCGTAGTGGGCGGGCGAGGCGCCCCGGTACCAGCTGTGCGCTCCGGCGACCGGTCCGCCGGTGGGGTCGCACCGCTGGAGGGCCCCGAGGAATCCGGCGACCTGCACGGCGAACCGGTCCAGGTCGGTGATCCGGTCCGGTGCGGCCGTGTCCCCCGGCAGCCAGCCCCGCACCGACCAGGGATACGGACACCCCTCACCCGGCTCTCCCTCGCCCAGGACCACCGGGACGGGGAGCGGCAGCGCGGGCGCGAGCCGGGGCAGCCGGCGGTTCTCCTTGGACACGGCGGGGGCGTATCCGGCCGCCGTGGGCAGCCGGACGGTCATCGTGTCGCCCAGGCGGTAGGTGCGGTTGTCCCAGCCGTCGACCTCCACGGGAGCGACGGGCAGGGCGCTCCACCGCGGGAACTGGGCGGAGATCAGACGCTTCACCAGGTCCGCGTCGATTCCGGCGCGGCCGTCAGGAGGTTGCGGAGTCATCCGCCGATCATCGGCGCGGGACGTCCGGTGCGGCAACGCGATCTCCGGCACGGGGCCCCACCGGGGGCGGTCTCTCAGGCCGCTTCGTAGTGGTGGGCCCGTCCGCCCCGCCACTCCACCCAGACCGGGTTGTCGAGGAGCCGGTCCGCTTCTTCGAGGCCGGCCTCGCTCAGGAACACGATCACGTCGTGGTCGCTGTGGGCCAGCCCGAGTATCTCGTCCCGGCCTTCGTAGTGCACGGTCACCCGGCGGCCGCCCGAGGGGGTCGGCCGGTGGATGACGATCGGGGGATTAGCCATGGCTCCACCCTGCGACGTGCCCCGTCCCCGCGCATCCCCGGCCGGACCCCTCCGCCGACGGGCCGACCGCAGCCCGCAGAAGGCTCCCGCCCCCTCCCCGGGGCCGAGGGCCGCTCACGGCGCGGCGGTGCAGAGTTCCACCGTTGTGGTGACGCGCACCAGGGACGGGGTGCGCGGGGCGGAGCCGAACCCGAAGGCGACGGGCGGATCGAGCGGGGCGAGCGGCCCCAGCTCCACCCCGTCCAGCACGGCGTCGGCCGCCACGACCGGCCGCAGCCCCCGCGCCCCGTACCACTCCCGCCGCCCCGGACCCGCCCGGCCCAGGGTGCGCACGCCGGGCAGCAGCATTCGGGCGGGCCCATCGCACAGGGCCGCCCAGAGCGGGCTCCGGACGAGCGGTGCGGGCACGGCGGAGAGCAGCCGCCCGAGGGCGGACGGGCGCCCGGCCCGCAGCCGCAGCGACAGCGGCCCCGCCTCCACACGCCAGAGCGTCCTGGTCCCGGTGACGGCCACCGGGACCACCTCGATCCGGTCGAACCGGTACGTGGCGGCGACGAACTCCGCGATCCGGCCCGAGGGCGCGAGCAGCACCCGCATGCCGTCGGGATGCTCGACCATCACATCGCTGAACGCCCCGAACGGCGAACGCGGCCAGTGCCCGACCACCAGCCGGGTGCCCGAGGCGGTGCCCACCCCGGCGATCCAGCCGTCGAACCGCAGCCGCTCACCCGCCACGGCCGCCTACTCGAAGCGGGACGGGTCGCCGGCGCCCCGCCGTACGATCTCCGGCTCGTCACCGGAGAAGTCGATGACCGTCGTCGGCTCGGTGCCGCAGTCGCCCGAGTCGATCACCGCCTCCACCTCGTGGTCGAGGCGCTCCTTGATCTCCCAGCCCTGCGTCAGCGGCTCCTCCTCGTCCGGCAGGAGCAGGGTGCTGGAGAGCAGCGGCTCACCCAGCTCGGCCACCAGCGCCTGGGTCACCACATGGTCGGGGATGCGGACGCCGACCGTCTTCTTCTTCGGGTGCAGCAGCTGGCGCGGCACCTCCTTCGTCGCCGGGAGGATGAAGGTGTAGCTGCCGGGCGTGGCCGCCTTGATCGCGCGGAACACGTCGTTGTCGACCCGGACGAACTGCGCCAGCTGCGCGAAGTCGTGGCAGACCAGCGTGAAGTGGTGGCGGTCGTCCAGGTTGCGGATGGTCCGGATCCGGGCGATGCCCTCGCGGTTGCCCAGCTGACAGCCCAGCGCGTAACAGGAGTCGGTCGGATACGCGACGAGCGCACCGGAGCGGATGCTGTCGACCACCGTGCTGATGGTGCGCGGCTGGGGATTCTCGGGGTGCACGTCGAAGTACTTGGCCATCCAGCGAGCTTACGTGCTCACCAGCGGCCCGTCCGGCGACCTCACGGATATCCGGAAGCGGCCGGTCCGGGCGGCGGCCACGGGGGCGGGGGACACGGCCCCGACCGCAGGGGAGGCGGGCTGCTTCGGCAGCCCTGGGGGGCGGGCTCCCCGGCAGCCGAGGAGCCCGCCCGCCCGGCCGGGGAACTCGCCCCCACGGCCTGGGAGGCGGCCCGGAACCCCGGACCGCCTCCCCTGCACGCTTCCGTACGGTCAGACCGTGGCGGCGCCGACCAGCTCCTCCAGGACGTCCTCCATCGTCACGAAGCCGATGACCGTGCCCTTGTCACCGGCGACGGCGGCCAGGTGCGTCCCGGCGGCGCGCATCGCCGTGAGGGTGTCGTCGAGGGGGGTGTCGATCTCCACCCGGATGACCGGGTGGATCGCGCTCGTGGGCAGCGGCTTGGTGCGCTCGGCGACCCCCAGGGCGTCCTTGATGTGCAGATAGCCCAGCACTCCGTCGTCCGGCCCGGTGACCGGCAGCCGGGAGAAGCCCGAGGCGACCGCCGCCCGCTCCAGCTGCTGCGGGGTGATGCCCAGGTCGACGGTGACGGTCCGGTTCAGCGGGACCATGACCTCGCCCACCGGCCGGGTGCCCAGCTCCAGGGCGTCCCGCAGCCGCTCGCCGTCGGCCGGGGCGAGCAGACCCGCCTCGCTGGAGTCCTTCACCAGACGGACCAGCTCGTCGTCGGTGAAGACCGAGGCGACCTCGTCCTTGGGCTCGACCTTCAGCAGCCGCAGCAGCGTGTTGGCGAGGCCGTTGATACCGAAGATGACCGGGCGCAGCGCCCGGGTCAGCCACACCAGGGACGGGCCCAGGGCCAGGGAGGTGGCGACGGGCGCGGCCAGTGCGATGTTTTTCGGGATCATCTCCCCGATGAGCATGTGCAGGTAGGTCGCCAGGGTCAGCGCGATCACGAAGGCGATCGGGTGGACCAGCGGCCCCGGCACGCCGATCGCGTCGAACGGCGGCTCCAGCAGATGGGCGATGGCCGGCTCCGCGACGGCGCCCAGCACCAGCGAGGAGATGGTGATCCCGAGCTGGGCGGTGGCCATCACGGCCGACAGGTGCTCGATGCCCCACAGGGTGCTCTTGGCCCGGCGGCTGCCGCGCAGGGCCTCCGGCTCGATCTGGCTGCGGCGCACGGAGATCAGGGCGAACTCCGCGCCGACGAAGAACGCGTTCGTGACGAGGGTGAGCGCGCCGATGAGAAGCTGAACGGTGGTCATCGGGCGTCCTCCTCCACCAGGCTCAGGGCCGGGAGGGGCGCGGTGACGCGCACCCGGTCGGCGCGGTGGTGCTCGATGTCGAGCACGTCGAACTGCCAGCCGTCGACCTCCAGCCGGTCCGCGCGGACCGGGATGCGGGCGAGCTGGTTGGCCAGGAGCCCGGCGAGCGTCTCGTACGGGCCCTCCGGCGCGGTGAAGCCGATCCGGTCGAGCTGGTCCAGCCGGATGCTGCCCTCGGCCTCCCAGACCTGGCGGCCGTCACCGAGCGGCTCGGCCGGTGCCAGGTCGGGGCGCTCGTGCGGGTCGTGCTCGTCGCGGACCTCGCCCACGACCTCCTCCACGATGTCCTCCACCGTGGCGACCCCGGCCGTACCGCCGTACTCGTCGATGACGACGGCCATGGTCCGGTGCCGCCGCATCTGCGCCAGCAGCCGGTCCACGGGCAGCGAGTCCGGTACGAGCAGGGGCTCGGTGGCCAGCGCGGTGACCGGGGTCCGGGCCCGCTCGGACTCGTCCAGGGCCAGGACGTCACGGATGTGGACCGTGCCGATGACGTGGTCCAGGCTGTCGCGGTAGACCGGGAACCGGGAGAGGCCGGTGGCCAGCGTGAGGTTGGCGGCGTCGGCCGCGGTGGCGTGGGCCTCCAGGGCCCGTACGTCCACGCGGGGCGTCATCACGTTCTCGGCGGACAGCTCCGCCAGGTGCAGGGTCCGCACGAACAGCTCCGCCGAATCCTCCTCGATGGCGCCCTCGCGGGCCGAGTGCCGAGCGAGGGCGATCAGCTCCTGCGGGGTACGGGCCGAGGCCAGCTCCTCGGCCGGCTCCAGGCCGAACCGGCGCACGGCGCGGTTGGCGGTGTTGTTGAGGTGGCGGATCAGCGGGGCGAAGCAGGCCGTGAACGCGCGCTGCGGGCCGGAGACGACCTTGGCGACGGCGAGCGGGCTGGAGATCGCCCAGTTCTTGGGGACGAGTTCACCGACGACCATGAGGACGACGGTGGACAGCGCGACACCCAGCAGCGTCGCGACCGTGGAGACGGCGCCCGCCGGGAGCCCCACGGACTCCAGGGAGGGGCGCAGGAGCACGGCCAGGGACGGCTCGGCCAGCATGCCGATGACCAGGGAGGTCACGGTGATGCCGAGCTGGGCGCCGGACAGCTGGAACGTGAGCCGCTTGGCGGCCTTGAGCGCGCTCTCGGCGCCGTGCTCACCGGCAGCCGCGGCCCGTTCGAGTTCGCCGCGCTCGATGGTGGTCAACGAGAACTCGGCCGCGACGAACACCGCGCACGCCAGCGTCAGCGCCAGGGCGAGGAGGAGCAGAAGTACTTCGCTCACCGTGTCACCTCCGTCCCTCGGTGTGCAGGGGCAGAAATGACACGGCTCGTACTGGGAGGCTCACCCATTGCGGTACCGCAGCTCCTTCTCTGTTCGGGTCGTCGTACTCGACGTCGGGGGCGGGGAAAACCCGCCTTGATGATAGTAAAGGGACCGCAAATCAAAGGGGAGTGGCGGGCACCACAGCGCGGGTCGGCTTTTCGGCGGGCTCCGAGCAGGTGCCGAGCCCTCCGGAGCCGGAGTCCAAGGAGTGGTCGGCCGACATGGTGTTCAAGAAGTTACTGGGAGCCCTCGGGGTGGACGGCCCCTCCGTCGACACCGTCCTCCAGCCCGGCCGCGCGCTTCCGGGCGGGTCCCTTTCGGGTGAGGTCCGGCTGCGGGGCGGCGGGCGCGACGTGACGGTCGAGGGGATCACCCTCCTGCTGGTCGCCCGCGCCGAGACGGAGGGCCAGGACGGGGAGCACGAGGGCACGGTCGTGCTCGAACGGTTCACCGTCGGTGGCGGCTTCCGGCTCGCGGAGGGCGCCGATCACTCCGTGCCGTTCACCGTCACCCTGCCCTGGGAGACCCCGGTCACCCACCTCCACGGCCAGCACCTGGGGCCCGTCCTCGGCATCCGTACGGAGCTGGAGGTGGCCCGAGCCCGCGACAAGGGCGACCTGGACGCGCTGACGGTGTCCCCGCTGCCCGCCCAGGAAGCGGTCCTGGAGGCGTTCGGACAGCTCGGCTACGGCTTCAGGTCGGCGGACCTGGAGGTCGGCCGCATCCGGGGCACCGGCCAGCAGCTGCCCTGCTACCAGGAGATCGAGATCGTGCCGCCCGCCGAGCACGCGCACGCGGTGAACGAGATCGAGGTGACGTTCCTCGCATCCCCGGGCGGTCTGGAGGTCGTCATCGAGGCCGACAAGCGGGCCGGGGCCTCCTTCGAGGGCCACGACACCGTGCACCGCTTCGTCACCTCGCACCACCCCGCCCCCCAGGCCGACCGCAACGCGGAGGTCGACGGCTGGCTGAGGCAGGTGATCGGCGCCCACGCGGCCCCGTACCCGTACGCCCAGGGCGGCGGCCATCACGACGCCCACCACCACGACGGGCACCACCGCTCCGGCCCCGGCACGGGGGCGGTGGTGGCCGGGGTGGCGGCGGGGGCCGCCGTCGGGATCGTCGGCGGCATGGTCGCCGCCGAGGTGATCGACGAGATCGGCGACGCCTTGGAGGGCACCGACGACGGGGAGGGCGACGAGGGGGAGTGATCCCTCGGAGTGATCCCCCAGGCATGATCCCGGCGGAACGACCCCCGCCGGAGCGGGGAGGGGGGGGGGGGGGGGCGGGGGGGGGGGGGGGGGGGGGGGGGGGTGGGTTGGGGGGGGGGGGGGGGGGGGGGGGGGGGGGGGGGGTGGGGGGGGGGGGGGGCGGCCCCCCCCTCCCCCCCCCGCCCCCCGCCCCCCCCCCCCCCCCCCCCCCCCCCCCCCCCCCCCCCCCCCCCCCCCCCCCCCCCCCCCCCCCCCCCGGGGCCGTCGTGTTCCCGTGCGGGGAACGGAGCGGGACAGCTCGTGGTCCGGTCTTGGTCCGGGTGGCGCTCACGGCAGGTGTGGTGAGCCCGCGACGTGGAAGGTGGGGGAGTGGAAACGCTGTCCTGACGCCGACGCCGACCAGGAGACCCATGAACGCCGAAACCCGGCCTCCCGACCCGCGCCACCAGCGCCCCGAAGGGGTCACCGACACCACCGTCGAGGCGCTCGGCGCCCTCTCGAAGGCACTGGAGACCACCGAACGGGCCCGCGGCGCGCTCTACGCCTTCCACCAGCTCACCGGCAGCGCCGACCTCGGCCTCGACGACGCCGTGCGCCTCCTCCGCGAGGCGGGGCACGGCGACCTGGCCGACCGGGTCGAGCGGGAGATCCTGGGCCGCAACGTCATCCCCGGCCACTGGACCTTCCAGATCGTCGAGGAGTACAACGCCACGTACTACGAGGTGTTCCGGACGGTCGAGCGGGAGATCCGGGGCGAACTGGCCGGGGGCCTCGACCACCTGTACGAGGCCGAGATGAAGGAGGCCCGCCGCACACGCGGGCACCCGGACCACACCGCTAGCTAGGCCCCGCGGCGCGTCGCAAGGCGGAGGGACGTCCGCATACGGGAGGTATTCGGGCGTTCCGACAACGCGGCGAGGCGCCGTAGCCGTCGTCGTGCGCCCGCCGGGGGTTGCGGGACAGCCCTCAGGTCCCCCCCGCGGCGCGTCGCACGCATCCGTCCGGCCCTCCGGTGCGGAAGGATTCGGTGCCGGTCCAGTCCGAAAGACCCGCGCCCGCCCGCAGGATCGACCGAGAGGGAAGCCGTGCCCGACCCCGACGTCGTCATCGTGGGCGCCGGTGCGGCCGGGCTGAGCCTGGCACACCATCTCTGCGCGCCGGGCGGCGCCGTACCGCTGACGGTCCTCCTCGTCGACGCCCCGCCAGGCCCCCTGAGGCCGCCGCCGCGCACCTGGTGCTACTGGGAGCCGCCCGGCGGACCCTATGACTCCGCCCTCGCCGCCTCCTGGCCGCGGCTGCGGGTCCGGGCGGTCGACGGGGCCCCCACGGTGATCGACCCGTCCCCCTTCCGCTACAAGATGCTGCGCTCGGACGCCTTCGAGGCCCTGGTCGGCAAACGCCTCTCCGGCACACCGGCCTTCCGCCGGAGCGAGGCCACGGTGACCGCCGTACGGGACACACCCGGCGGCGGCGAAGTCCTCACCGACGGCGGACGGGTGCTCGCCCGGGGCCGCCGGGTCTTCGACTCCCGTCCGCCCCGCCGCCTGCCGCCCGCCCGGACCACCCTGCTCCAGCACTTCACGGGCTGGTTCGTCCGCACCGAGCGCCCCGCCTTCGACCCGACGACCGCCGACCTGATGGACTTCCGCACTCCGCAGCCGCCGCGCGGGCTCTCCTTCGGCTACGTCCTGCCCCTCGACCCGCACACCGCCCTGGTCGAGTACACCGAGTTCTCGCCCGCCCCCCTCACCGCCGACGACTACCGGCGCGCCCTGCACCACTACACCCGACAGGTCCTCAAGCTCGGCGCGTTCCACGTCACCGCGCAGGAGCGCGGGGTCATCCCCATGACGGACGGCCACCTTCCGTCCCGTGCGGGGCGGTCGGTGTACCGCATCGGCACCGCCGGAGGCGCGACCCGCCCCTCCACCGGCTACACCTTCGCGGCCGTCCAGCGCCAGAGCCGGGCCGTCGCCGACCGGCTCCGCGCCGGACACGGGCTGCGGATACCCGCGCCGTACGGGGCGTGGCCCCGGGCGATGGACGCCGTCCTGCTGCGGGCCCTGGACAGCGGGCGGGTGGGCGGCGCCGACTTCTTCACCCGCCTCTTCCGGGAGGTCCCCGGCGAACGGCTCCTGCGCTTCCTGGACGGCCGCTCGCGGCTCCACGAGGACCTGCTGATCGGCCTGCGGACCCCCGTCGTCCCCATGCTGCGGACCGTCCTCGAACTCCCCTTCCGGGCAAGAACCGAACCACCCGCGCTCCTGTCCCCGCCCCCTCCACCCACCGCCCCCGAGGAGAACACCCCATGACCGTGCTGCGCGGCGACGCCCTGTCCGCGGCCTTCGACCACGGCTCCGCCGCCTACGACCGTCTCGTCGCGGCCAGCCCCGGCTACCACGCCCATCTGCGCCGCTCCGCCCGCCGGTTGGGGCTGCCGGACGGCGGGCGCGGGGTGCGCGTGCTCGACCTGGGGTGCGGTACGGGCGCCTCCACGGCGGCGCTCCTCACCGCGGCCCCGTACGCGCGCATCACCGGAGTCGACGCGTCGGCGGGCATGCTGGCGCGGGCCGCCGCGAAGACCTGGCCGGAGGGCGTCGACTTCGTCCACGCGCCGGTCGAGGAGCTGGCGGGCCGGCTGCGCCCCGGCTCCTACGACGCGGTGTTCGCGGGCTACCTCTTCCGCAACCTCACCGACCCCGACAAGGCGCTCGATCTCGTACGGGGACTGCTCGCCCCGGGCGGCCGTCTGGCCGTGCACGAGTACACGCTCGGCGGATCGCCCGCCCACCGGGCGGTGTGGAACGCCGTCTGCGCAGCGATCGTCCAGTCCGCCGGGCGGCTCGCCGGGGACGCCGGGCTCTACCGCCATCTCCGGCGCAGCGTCATCGAGTTCGACACGGCTCCCGCCTTCGCCGGGCGGCTGCGGCGGGCCGGGTTCACCGACGTACGCGTCCTGCCGCTGCCCGGCTGGCAGACCGGGATCACCCACACGTTCACCGGCCGCAGGGGGGAGGAGGCGTGACGCTCCTACGCGACAGCGGCCCAGCACGCCGACGCGGCCGGGACCGCCGGGCTGCGGTACTCCCCGCCCCCGAGGGCCGCCCCCGCTTCACCGGGCCAAACGCCCCCGCCGCAGCGGTCGTCGGCGGCGGAATCGCCGGGATCGCGGCGGCCACCCTGCTGGCCGAACGCGGCGTCCGCGTCACCCTCCACGAGCGCGAACCGGCCCTGGGCGGACGGCTGTCGGGCTGGTCCACCGAGCTGGCCGACGGCACCACCGTCACCATGAGCCGCGGCTTCCACGCCTTCTTCCGGCAGTACTACAACCTGCGCGGCCTGCTCCGCCGGGTCGACCCGGGCCTGGACTCGCTGACCCGGCTGCCCGACTACCCGCTGCGCCACAGCTCCGGCCTCCACGACAGCTTCGCCCGGGTGCCGCGCACCCCGCCCCTCAGCGCCCTGGGATTCGTCGCCCTCAGCCCCACCTTCGGCCCGCGCGACCTGGTCCGGATGAACCCCTGCGCCGCCCTGCCCCTGCTCGACGTCCGCGTGCCCGAGGTCTACGAACACCTCGACTCGACCAGCGCCCACGACTTCCTCACCCGCATCCGCTTCCCCGAGGCCGCCCACCACCTGGCGTTCGAGGTGTTCTCGCGCAGCTTCTTCGCCGACCCGCGCGAACTCTCGGCGGCGGAGCTGGTCCTGATGTTCCACATCTACTTCCTCGGCTCCAGCGAGGGCCTGCTCTTCGACGTGCCCGACGAACCGTTCCCCACCGCCCTCTGGGACCCGCTCCACCACTACCTCGAAGGCCACGGCGCCGACGTACGGACGCGCGCGACGGTCCGGCAGGTGCGGCCCCTCCCGGACGGCGGGCTGGACCTCACCACCGATCAGGGCACCGCGCGGTACGACGCCGTCGTCCTCGCGCTGGACAGCGGCGGGCTGCGCCGGGTCGTCGCCGCCTCCCCGGAGCTGGGCGACGCCGAATGGCGGGCCCGGATCGAGCGGCTGCGGACCGCCCCGCCGTTCCTGGTCTCCCGGCTCTGGCTCGACCGGCCGGTGGGCTACGACCGGCCCGGCTTCCTCGGCACCAGCGGCTACGGGCCCCTGGACAACGTGAGCGTCCTGGAACGCTGGGAGGGCGAGGCCGCGCGCTGGGCCCGGCGCACCCAGGGCTCGGTCGTCGAACTGCACGCGTACGCCGTCGCACCCGACGCCGACCGGGGCGCCGTCCAGAGCGAGGTGCTGCACCAACTGCACCGGATCTACCCCGAGACGCGGAGCGCCCGCATCGTCGACGAGCGCCACGAGTGGCGGGCGGACTGCCCGCTGTTCCCCGTGGGCGGCTACGAGGACCGGCCGGGCATCCGCACCCCCGACCCCGCCGTCACGGTGGCCGGGGACATGGTCCGCACCGGGCTGCCGGTGGCGCTGATGGAGCGCGCGGCCACCAGCGGCTTCCTCGCCGCCAACGCCCTGCTGGAGCGGTGGGGCGTACGCGGGCAGACGCTATGGACGGTTCCGCGCGCGGGACGCTCGGCGCTGCTGAGGGGGCTCGCGTCGCTGGGCGCCCCCTGACGGGAGGGGCGCGGGGGCAGCGTTCGAGGCCCCTCCTGACGGGACGGGCGCGCCTCAGCGCGCGAGGCGCCCGGTGACGGGAGGGGCGCGTGGGTCAGCTCGGGAAGCGCCCGCCGACGGAGCGGCGCGTGGGTCAGCCCGGGAAGCGTCCGCTGTCCCGGAGCTCCCAGCGCCTCTCCGCGTACGCCAGATCGTCCCGCCACAACCGCCCGGCCGAGGCACGCATCAGCGGGCGCAGCAGCGGCGCGGCTGCCCGGGCCAGCGCGAACCCGCGCCGGTCCGACGCCGCCACCACCGCTTCCGTGACAGCGGTCCGGGGCTGCCCCCGCTCGTCCGGCGCGAGCGGCGTGGCGTGGGTCTCCACCACGGACCCCGCGCCCTCGCCCGCCACGATGTGCATGACGACCGTACGGGGTTCGGGTGCCGTGAACCGTGCCCGAACCGGTACCACCAGCCGCCCGGCCACCTTGAACGACACGTCGACCAGAAACCCGTCGTCCTCCGCCCCGCCGTCGCCGGGCGTTCCCGTCACCGTCAGGTCCACGAAGGAGTACGGGTGGAACCATGCCCCGTGCCACGGATCGAGCCGGTTGGCCACCACGTCCTCCGGCTCGCAGCGGCCGACGCCTGAGTACACCGCCTCCACCGCGTCCCGGATGCGCGGTCGGACCGGCACGTACGGCCGCTCCGAAGGCGCCTCGCCGCCCACCGCGTCGAGCCGCACCCAGAGCAGGACCCCGTCGTCGAAGGCCGGGAAGGGCTCCCACCCGGCGAACGGCCCCCCGTCCAGGGCCAGTCCGTGCCAGTGGCAGACCAGCGTGCCGCAGCGCACCGGGCTGTCGCGCAGCGGTGCTCCGAGGTGTGGGCACGCCCCCGGACCCGCCCGGAGCCGCCCCTCGCCGTCCCGCCAGGCGACCACCTCGGTGGCGGCGAGGGTGATCCCGAGGGGCCGCCCGGGCGGCAGGTCGCGCGAGGCGCCGACGACGTACCAGTTGCCGGACGGCCGGCTCTGCGCCCGCTTCAGCGCATCGGCGATGAGCCCCGGCTTCGCATCCCGCCACGTCGGCGCCTGCCGGTCCCAGGGCACGGGCGCCCGCCGCAACCTCAGCGGGATGCGGCCGCGGCGCCCGGGCGCGGGGCTCACACCGGCTCCTTCTGTACGGGGGCGGTCACCCGGGGCCGGGAGGGGCGGGCCTGCGCGAGCGGGCCCGGGGCGCGCCGGCACGCCCTGCGCGCGGCGACCGCCCGTACCAGTCCGTCCAGCGCCACGACCGCCCGCCGTCGGCGCGGCACGACCGACCGGCGGTGCAGGACCGCGTAGCCGTCGGCCTCGATCGCGTCGAGAATGCCGCTGTAGAGCACGAACGCCGTGCGGATGCAGGGCCGTGACACCGGGTCGAGCTTCGCGATCCCGGGCAGGGCGTCCCGGTAGACGGCCCGGTTGCGGGCGGCGGCGGCCCGCAGCACATCGGTGATCCGCGCATCCCGCGCCCCCGTGCGCCGGCTCCACTCGAACCGCTCCCGGTCCACCCCGTGGGCGCCCAGCAGTTCGGCCGGGAGATAGAGCCGGCCCCGGTCCAGGTCCTCGCCCACGTCCCGCAGGAAGTTGGTCAGCTGGAAGGCGACGCCGAGCGCGGCCGCGTGCGGAGCGGCCTCCTCGCGCGGCCCCACCGTCCCCAGCACCGGCAGCATCTGAAGGCCGATCACCGCCGCGGACCCGTGCATGTACCGGCCCAGCTCCTCGTAGGAGGCGTAGCCGCCGACGGTGAGATCGCTGCGCATGGAGGCCAGGAAGTCGGTGAAGTGCCGGTGGTCGATGCCGTACCGCCGCACGGTGTCCGAGAGCGCGAGGATCACCGGCTCGGTGACGGTCCCGGTGCCCCGCAGCCCTGACTCCAACTGGGCCTCCAGGGCGAGCAGAGCACGGGCGCGCTCCCCGGGGCTCGCCGTGCTGTCGAGGTCGTCCACGATGTCGTCGGCGTGGCGGGCGAAGCCGTACAGGGCGTGGACGGCCGGGCGCCGGTCGACGGGGAGCAGCCGGGTGGCCAGGAAGTACGTCCTGCCGTGGCGCGCGTTGAGCGCGCGGCAGCGGGCGTACGCGGCGCGGAGATCGGGGTCGTGGACGGCTGCGGCGTCGAGTTCACGGACGGTCATGCGGAGGTGCCTTTCCGGGCGGGCCGGGGAACGGTACGGGGGCCGGTGATCCTCTCCGCCGCCAGCTTTCCGGAGATCAGGACGGTCGGCACGCCGACTCCCGGCGTGGTGCCGCACCCGGCGAGGACGGCGTTGGCCGTGGAGCGTAGGAGGTTGCGCGGGCGGAACGGGCCGGTCTGCGGGAACGTGTGGGCGACCGCGAACGGGGTGCCGGCCGCGTGCCCCTGGGCGGTCCAGTCGACCGGTGTGACCAGCCCTTCCTGCTCGATCGACGCACCGAGTCCGGGCATCTCGCGCCGCTCCAGCTCCGTCAGCAGTGTGTCCCGGTACCGGGGCCCCAGCTCCCGCCACTCCTGTACCCCCGGCCCCACCTCGGTGTTGGGACAGGGCGCCAGCACGTAGTGGAGGTGCTTGCCGGGCGGGGCCAGGGCGGGGTCGGTCGCGGTGGGGCGGGTGATGAGGAGCGAGGGGTCCGACATCAGCCGGCCGGTGCGGGTCAGCTCCCGGAACGTGCTCTTCCAGGCCGCGCCGAACGAGATGGTGTGGTGGGCCAGCTCCGGCCAGGTGCGGTCCGTGCCCGCGTGCAGGATCACCGCGGAGGGCGAATGCCGGAGGCGGAGCGGCCGGTGCGGGGCGCGGCCGAGCAGCCGGTAGGCGACGGGCAGGTCGGGGGTGAGCACCACGGCGTCGCAGGGGATGCGCTCCTGGTCGGTGACGACGGCGGTGACCCGGTCACCCGAACGCTCCAGCCGGGTCACGGTCCGCCCGTAGCGGAGGTCGGCGCCCGCCTCGGCGGCCGAGGCCGCCAGCGCGCGGGGGAGCGCGTGCATGCCGCCCTTGGGGAAGTACACCCCGGCGATTGTGTCCATGTAGGCGATGACGGCGTATGCGGCGAGCGCACGGGCTGGAGGGACACCCGCGTACAGCGCCTGGAAGGAGAAGACCCGGCGCAGCCGTTCGTCCGAGACGAAGTGCCCGATCCGCGCGTCGAGCCGGCCGAAACCGCCGAGCGCGGCGAGCCGCACGAGGTCGGGGTGGGCGAGCTGGAGCGGGGAGTCGAAGTTGGCGTCGATGAAGCGGCGCATCTGCACCCGGTACAGACGCTCCAGCCACCCGCGCAGCCGCCGGTAGCCGGCCGCCTGCCGGGCACCCGCGAACTGCTCGACCGCCGCCTCCATCGCGGCCCCGTCGGTGTGCACGTCGAGCTGGGAGCCGTCCGCGAACCGGGCCCGGTAGGCGGGGTCCAGCCGGATCAGTTCCAACCGGTCGGCCAGTCGGTCCCCGACCGCCGCGAACGCCTCCTCCACCAGCTCCGGCATGGTCAGCACGGTGGGCCCGGTGTCGATGCGGAAGCCGCCCGCCTCCAGCAGCCCCGCCCGGCCCCCCGGCACCGCCTCCCGCTCGACCACCGTCACCCGGCGGCCCGCGCCGAGCAGGTGCAGCGTGGCGGAGAGCCCCGCCAGCCCGGCACCGACCACCACCACATGGTCGGTCGGCCCCTTCACCGTGATCATTTGTTGCGTCCTCCGTCGGCCGTGGTCAGGATCTGGTCCGTCCGGCCGTCGTGGCCGTGCGGGCCGTCGTCGGCTGCGGAGCCCGTGGGGGAGTGGCCGGACCGGCCCCCGGAGACAGCCCGCACCAGGCCGAGCAGTTGGCGGCCACCGTACGAACCGATGTCGACGGCCTCACCCAGACGGCGCACGGCCTCCTCGCCCAAGTGCTCCGCCTCCCGCTCCACATGGGCGCGTGCCCCGGTCGCCTCCAGGACATCGCGTACGTTCCCGAGGTCGTCCTCGGTGACGTCCGGGTTCCCCACCGCGCGGCCGAGCACGTCCAGCGCCGCCTCGTCGCCCGCCGCTCCGGCCCGCTCCCGGGCGACGGCCAGGAGACAGGTCGGCTTCCCCTCGCGGATGTCGTCGCCGGACGGCTTCCCGGTCAGCTGGGGGTCCCCGAAGACGCCGAGCAGGTCGTCGCGGAGCTGGAAGGCGGTGCCAGCGCTCCGGCCGGCCAGGCGCAGTGCGGCCGTGGTGCGCTCGTCGGCACCGGCCAGGGCGGCTCCGAGGAGCAGGGGTCGTTCCACCGAGTACAGGGCGCTCTTGAGACAGGCGGTCCGCAACGCCCGCGCAGCCGAGGAGTCCCCCGCAACCTGGCCGTGCAGATCCAGGAACTGTCCGGCCACCATCTCCGTCCGCATGGACCGCCAGATGGCCCCGACCCGCCGCCGTACGGGGGCGGACAGCACCGTCTCCGCCACGGTGTCGTCGGCCCAGACCAGGGCGAGATCCCCGGCCAGTACGGCCGCCGAGGTGCCGAACGCCGAGCCCTGTCCCGACTCCGGGGAGAGGCCCGCCGAGGTGGCGAGGCCGATATGGACGGCGGGCCTCCCCCGGCGCAGCCGCGAGCGGTCCATCACGTCGTCGTGGATCAGCGCGCAGGTCTGGATCAGCTCCAGTGCGACGCCCAGCCGCAGCGCGGCGGCCGTGGCGGTGGCGTCCCCCGCACCGCAGGCCCGCATCGCCCACCACAGGAGCCGGGGGCGCAGCCGCTTGCCGCCCTCCAGGGTGAATTCGGCGACCCGCCCCGCCAGCTCCTCCGCGAACGAGGCGTCGAGCTCCGACGCCTGGGCGACCCGCTCGGCGAGCACGGCCCGGGCGGTACCCAGGACGGCACCGACCACGTCCGCGTCCACGGCCCCGGCCCCGCAGGGTGCGGGCCCTGGGCCCGCGGGGAGCGGGCAGGCGGCGGCGAAGGAGTGTTCCGCGGCCGGGGTACTGGCCATCCCACGTCCTTCCTCCGGTCAGGGCGGTGGCGAACCGTTCGTCACTCCTGTTCCTTCAGCACTCGTACCCCGTACGGATGCGATGCGACGGGGCCGATCAGGCGGAAGTGTGCCGGGCGGGGGGGGGCGTACGGCACACTTCCCGGCCCGGCCCGGTGGTGGCGCCCGAGCGGGCGGTGCGCGACACCGGCTGCCGGTCCACGGCAGCGGCCGGGCGGCGGAGGCGGGAACGGTCAGGACACCGGAGCCCGGGGGTCGCCGCAGAGTGGTCGGCGCCCGCCCCGCTTGACCCTGACACGGTGACAAGGTCTTCACTGTGGACCAGGAGGTGGTCCTGATGACGGTCACGGGACGGGACAGGGACGCGGCACGGGCGATCGGAGGACTGGCGGACGACCGCGCGTCCGTACGGCTGCGGGCCGCGCTGGCGATCGGCTCGGCACCCGACCCGCGCTACGTCGGCCCGCTCGTCGAGCGGTGCGCGATCGAGCCCGAGTTCTTCGTCCGAGACATGCTGACCTGGGCGCTGAACCGGCACCCGGTGACCCTGACGCTCCCCGCGCTGCTCCACGAACTCCTCTCGGAGCGTACGCAGGCACGGAGCCAGGCGCTCCACACCCTGTCCAAGATCGCGGACCGGAGGGCCTGGCCCGCCATCACCCGGGCGCTGCTGACCGATCCCGACGACGAGGTGGCACGGAGCGCCTGGCGGGCCGCCGCCGTGCTCGTGCCGGAGGGCGGGGAACCCGCCCTGGCCACGGTGCTGGCCACCCAGCTCGGGCGCGGCGGCCATGAGACCCGACTGAGCCTGAGCCGGGCGCTGGTCGGCCTGGGGGAGACGATCGTGGCGGCCCTGCTCCCCGCCCGTACGGCCGCCGATCCGGCCGTACGCGTCCACGCGCTCGCCACCGAGAAGCTGCTGCGCGACCCGGACACGGGGCTCGCGTTCGCCCTCGAGGAGGCGAAGCGCGTCGTGGCCCTCGGCGGCCCCGGGTCATCGACGACCCTGCCGCAGAGGTGCGCGCCGGGGCACGCGAGCCCGGCATGATCCAGACGAGAGGCCCAGGGTGTTGATCGGTGAGGTGGCGCGGCGGTCCGGCGTCAGTGCCCGCATGCTCCGGCACTACGAGTCGCTCGGCCTGGTCAGCCCTTCGGGCCGCACCGGGTCCGGCTACCGGGAGTACGCCCCGCAGGACATCCGGCGGATCTTCCACATCGAGAGCCTGCGGGCGCTGGGGCTGTCGCTGCGTGAGGTCAAACGGGCTCTCGACGACCGTGACTTCACCCCGTCGGCACTCGTCGAGGACCTGATCAACCGGACGCGGACACGCATCGAGGCGGAGACCGAGCTGCTGGCCCGGCTGCGCGGGATCCGTGCCGCCGGACCCGCCGACTGGGAGGACGCCCTCCAGGTCGTCACGCTCCTCCAGGCACTCGGGTCGCAGAGCGCCGGCGCCCGCCAGCGGGCGGCCCTCTCCTCGGCCGACGACGTCCCGGTGCCGGTCGAGGCGCTGGTCGAGGCCGTACTCGCCGAGAGCGATCCCCATGTCGCCGGGGCTCTGCGCTGGGCTCTGGCACGCTCCGGCGACGGCGCCCCCGCCCTGCTGGCGGCGGGCATCAGCTCGCCGGAGGCCGCCGTACGGGAACGCGCCGTGCGCTCCCTCACCGAACTGCCCGCCGACCAGGCCGCCGCAGAGCTGCGCGAAGCCCTGGCCCACCCCGACCCCGTGGTGCGGGGCCAGGCGGCCCTGGCGCTCGGGGCCCGGGGCGACGCCGACGCCGTCCCCGCCCTCCTCGACATGATCGTGGCAGGCAGGAACGACACCGACGCGGCCGACGCACTCGGCGTGCTGGCGGACGACACCGCGACGGCGGACCGGATCACCGCCCGGCTCGTCGACCGCCTCGCCCGGGACACCACCGGGGCGCCCGCACGCGGACGGCTGACCCAGGCGCTGGCGGGCATCCCGGGGACGGCGGCGGCCCGCGCCCTCACCGAGCTGGCGCACGACGCCGACCGGGCCGTCGCGCTCACCGCCACGTACCTCCTCCGCCTGCGTGATGAACCGTGACGGGCCCTCCGCCCGGGCGCGCCGGCTACGCCCCCCGGGGCTTGTCCGCAAACACCCACCGGTTGCCCGCCAGCGCGTCGTTCGACTCCGGCAGCGGCCCGCGCCCGTGCAGCCGGGTGAAGTCGAACGGGGTGTGCACCGCGGTGGACCACCCCCGGTCCGCCAGCCGGCCCGCGGAGTCGGGGCGGGGGGAGAGATCGAACAGGCCCAGCAGATCGATGCCGATCTGCTCCCTCGTCGCCGTGTAGAGCGCGCTGTCGCGGTAGGCCAGCAGGTCCTCCTCCAGCTTGGCCTCGAAGGCCAGCGCGCTGCCCCCGGCGCTCAGCCGGTCCACTGTGTCGATCAGATACGTCTCGGCCGCCGGGGGCAGATAGAACAGCAGCCCCTCGATCAGCCACACGCTCGGCGCCGCCGGATCGAAGCCCGCGCCGGGCAGGGCACCGGCCCAATCGTCCCGCAGATCCATCGGGACCGGTACGCGTGCCGCCTTCGGGACGGCCGAAGCACCGTCGAGCACCTGGTGCTTGAAGGCCAGCACATCCTCCCGGTCGATCTCGAAGACCACACACCCGGCAGGCCACTCCAGCCGGTACGCCCGCGAGTCCAGCCCCGCGCCGACCAGCACCACCTGCCGGACGCCCCCGGCGTGCGCCGACTGGAGCAGGAAGTCGTCGAGGATCCGCGTCCGCAGCCCGAAGTACCGCGCGAACCGCCCCCACAGCGGGTTGGCGTCCCCGTCCGCGACATCCTCCGGGCGGACCGGCCACCCCTTCGACGCCGGGGCGGCGAGCACGAAGTGCTCGGCGAAGACGTCCTGCGCCAGGCTGTCGGGGCGGTGGGTCTCGATCGCCCGCGCCGCAGCGACCAGCAGAGCCGTCACCCCGACCCCTCCGGCCACGCCCTCCACACCGGTGTTCCGGTGCGCTGTCTCGACCATGCAGGTGCTCCCTCGGTACGTCGAAATGCGCCAGTGGTACGCGAAACGCGCAGGCGCTACGGATGTGCGGGCGGCGTGGAACGCCGTGGCCGCGCGGAACGCGCCGCCCTCGCGGGAGGCCTCGGCCTCACGGGATCAGGACCGGCTTCACCACGAGCCCCGCCTCGCAGTCGCGTTCGGCCTCGTTGATGTCGGCGAGCGGATACGTACGGATCAACTGGTCGAAGGGGAACAGCCCGGCCCGCCACAGCGCGGTCAGCCGGGGGACCAGCAGCCCCGGCACCGCGTCCCCCTCGCAGATGTGGGAGACCCCTCGCCCCTGGTCCAGGGTGCCCGGCTCCAGCGCCAGCGCGCCGTGCAGCCGGGCCACCAGGCCGAGATGGCCCTGCGGACGCAGCGCCCGGAGCGCGTCGTTGATCAGCCGGCCGGAACCCGTGGTGTCCAGCGCGTACCGCGCGCCGCCGTCCGTCAGCCGCCGGATGCGTTCCGGCAGACCGGCCGAAGCCGCGTGCACCGGGACCGCGTTGAGCTTCTCGGCGAGGGCCAGCCGTTCGGGGTGCCGGTCCACCGCCACGGCCACCGCCCCGGCGGCGGTGGCCGCCATGACCGCGGCCAGGCCCACCGCCCCGGCGCCGAAGACCGCGAGGGTGTCGCCGGGCCCGACACCGAAGGAGTTGAGGACCGCTCCGGCGCCGGTGAGGAAGCCGCAGCCGAGCGGCCCCAGCAGCTCCAGGGGGAGCGAGGGATCGACCCGTACGGCGTTGCGGGCCGGGACCAGCGCGTACGCGGCGAAAGAGGACTGGCCGAACCACCGGGGGGCCAGTGCGCCCCCGGCCGCGTCGGTGAACCGCCCCGCGCGCTCCGGGCGCCCGCCGAAGAGGTTGAGCGCGGCGAACCGGTCGCAGTAGGCGGGGGCCCCGCCCAGACAGCCGCGGCAGTGCCCGCAGGAGTCGAAGCCGATCACCACATGGTCGCCGGGGCGCAGCCCCGTGTCCGGGCCGCCCGTCTCGACCACCACCCCTGCCCCCTCATGGCCGAGCACCGCCGGCAGCGGTGAGCGGCCCGCCGAGCGGCGGACGGCCAGATCGGTCCGGCACATCCCGCAGCCCGCGATCCTCACCAGGACCTCGCCCCCGGCCGGCCCTCCGTCCAGCACCACCTCCTCGACGGCGAACGGGCCCTCGTACGAGCGCAGTACCGCCGCACCGAACCTCATCGGTCTCCCTCCCGCGGACGGTGCACGACGAACGGCCGGAGATTTCCGTAGAACCCCCACGGCCCGCCCGCGACGCCGACACCGCTGTCCTTGATGCCCGCGAAGGGCTGGTCGAGCGAGAGTTCGGCGTGGTGGTTGATCCACACCGTCCCGCACTCCAGCCGTCCGGCCACCTCCTCCGCCCGGTCCAGATCGGTGCCCCACACCGAGCCGCCCAGGCCGTACCGCGTGGCGTTGGCCGCCTCGACGGCCTCGTCGAGGTCCCCGTACGGCAGCACCGGCAGCACCGGACCGAACTGCTCCTCCGTCACCACCGCGCTGTCCGGCGGGACATCGGTCAGGATGGTCGGGGCGTAGAAGTACCCCGGCCGGTCCAGCCGGTGCCCACCGGCCACGGCACGCGCCCCCTCCTCCAGGGCGCGGGCCGCACACCGCTCCACCCGGGCCAGTTGGGCGGCGTTGTTGACCGGCCCCAGCTCGGTATCCGGGTCGAGACCGGACCCGACGACGACGGTCTTCGCCCGCTCCGCCAGCGCCTCCACCACCCGGGCGTGGAGCCGGGCCGGGGCGTACACGCGCTTGACCGCCATGCACACCTGCCCGCAGTTGCGGAACGCGGCCCGGAACAGCCGGTCCACGACCGCCTCCACCTCCACGTCGTCCAGCAGCACGGCGGCGTCGTTCCCGCCCAACTCCAGCGTGACCCGGGCGAGACCGGGCGCCGCCCCCGCCGCCACGGCCCGCCCGGTGGCCACCGAACCGGTGAACGTCACATGCCGGATCCCCGGATGCGACGCCAGCAGCGCGCCGAGCGGCTCCCGGCCGGTGACGACGGTCAGCACGCCCTCCGGGAGCGCGTCGGACAGCACCGCACCCAGCAGCCGGGTGGCGAGCGGGGTGAAGGGCGAGGGCTTGAGCACGACCGTGTTGCCCGCGGCGAGCGCCGGCGCGAACTTCGCGGACGCCAGCTGAAGGGGGAAGTTCCACGGGACGATGGCGGCGACCGGTCCCAGCGACCGCCAGCGGATCTCGCTGTGCACCGCTCTGCCGTCGGCGATCGTCCGGGTCTCGGGCGCCATCGCGGCGAAGTGGCGCAGCCGGGCCGCCGTACGGGCGATCTCCGCGTGCGACTCGGCCAGCGGCTTGCCCTGCTCCCGGGTGAGCAGCGGCGCCAGCTCCCCGCCCGCCGCCTCCACGGCATCGGCCGACGCCAGCAGGGCGGCGGCACGGGCGGCCGGGTCGGCCCGCCAGCCCGCCCAGGCCTCCCTGGCCCGTCCGACGACGGCGTCCAGTTCGTCGGGCCGCTGGTCAGGAGCCTCGTCGAAGGCCTCACCGGAGGCCGGATCGAGGACCGCGAAGCGCTGGTGCCGGAGGTGCGGCAAGGGGGTCCGACGGGGCGGGCGCGCTGATATGCCGGATGGTGGCCGCTGCGGCTCCATCTGGGCGTTCAGCGGGCGGCCGCGGTCGTC
The DNA here is from genome assembly GCF_056436485.1 of Streptomyces sp. NPDC043746. Taxonomy (NCBI): domain Bacteria; kingdom Bacillati; phylum Actinomycetota; class Actinomycetes; order Kitasatosporales; family Streptomycetaceae; genus Streptomyces; species Streptomyces sp. NPDC043746. The sequence continues at coordinate 223,761 of NZ_JBWKCM010000006.1, forward strand.
GCGTGCTCCCGGGCGTGCCGGTCCATCTCCGCCCGGAAGGCGGCCACCGACCGTGGCTGGATCCGGCCGGCGTTGCGGTCGCCCCCCTCGCAGACCGCCCCGCGCACGCCCACGATGTCCGTCCCGATCCGGGTCAGCGTCCCCAGGTCCTCCACCTTCACGCTCCCCGCCAGCGCGGCCAGCAGACCGGCCTCGTGGGCCCGGCGGACGAACTCCTCGCACGCGGCGGGCGGAACATGGTCGAACAGCCGCGTCCCGTCCTTGACCGCGGTGTCCAGCATGGCCGCGTCGGACCCCGAACGGCGGGCGATGTCGGGCAGCGCGAGCGGGTTGACCGAGCCGATCCGGTGGGCGTCGGCATAGCCCGACGCGACGACGAACGCGTCCGGCCGGAAGTCCTTGACCGCCCGCACCACCCCGCTCATGACCTCGATGGCCTGCTCGGGCGTCGAGCACCCGTAGAGGCCGACCTTGATGTACGTGGCCCCGGAGACCGCCGCGCCCAGCGCGGCCTGAGCCACCGTCCCGGGCTTGTACGGCACGTCCCCCACGGTGGCCGAGACCGGCTTGTCCGCGGGGACCGCCCCGCGGATCTCCCTGATGACCCACGGGAAGTTCGCGCCGAGCGAGCCCTCGTCCGGCTTCTTGACATCGACGATGTCAAGGTGCTCCGCCGCCTTCGCACAATCGAGGGCCTCTTCGACACCGTCGGGGGAGATGAGAAGCAGCAACGTGGATTCCTTCCACCGCGGGTCCACCCGCCCGGGGCGGGTGCGCGGATTCGCCGGGATCTTGTGCGGTCCGGCTCATCCTTGCCCCAGCCCGTGGCCCCCGGCAGGGCGCGAGGGATGGCGAACGGGGCACTGCCGTGACGTCCTCACGCCCCCGCGGTGCTTCTGCAGCCTGTCTGACTCCGGGATTCGTGGGAACACGGTGTTCACCGCACGGCACAGCCGAGGGCGGTCACGCCGGACGCCCTCACGACTGGCGCCCCGAACGGAAGGAGCGGAGCCTTGACGGGTGGCATGACCCACGATTCACGCGCGCTGGAGGTGCCCGTGTCCGCTGCCGTGCCCACGCTGACAGCTCCCGGAGGGCCGGGAGTCCGCACCCTGCCCGGGGTCTACGCGCCCCAGCACGACACGCTGCTGTTGCTGAGGGCCCTGGCCCGGGAGACCGTCCCACCCGGCTCCGACGTGATCGACCTCGGTACCGGCAGCGGCCTCCTCGCCGTGGCCGCCGCACGCCGGGGGGCCCGTGTGACCGCCGTCGACGTCGGCCGCCGCGCCGTGCTCACCGCCCGCCTGAACGCCCGGCTCGCCCGGCAGCGGGTCACCGTCCACCGGGGCGACCTGGCGGACCCGGTGCCGGGACGGACGTACGACCTGGTCCTGAGCAACCCGCCCTACGTTCCCTCGCCCCTCGGCCCGCCGCCCCGACGGGGGAACACCCGTGCCTGGGACGCGGGGCACGACGGGCGGGCCGTGGTGGACCGGATCTGCGACGCGGCCCCCCGCCTCCTGCGCAGGCCGGGCGTCCTGCTCATGGTCCACTCCGAACTGACCGGTACGGAGGAGACCCTGCGCCGCCTGTCCCGTGGCGGGCTGAAGGCCGCGGTCACCGACACGGCCGACGTGCCGTTCGGGCCCGTCCTGCTCTCCCGGCTCTCCTGGCTGCGCGGCCGGGGCCTCCTGGACGAGCACACCGACAAGGAGAAGCTGGTGGTCATCCGTGCCGAACAGCCCTGACCGACCCACCCGCGTCACCCTCGGGCCGGACGGACCCCTGCTGGTGGAAGGGCCCGTCGAGGTGGTCGGTGACGACGGCACCCTGTACACCTCGCGCCGCTTCACCGCCGCGATCTGCACCTGCCGCAGGACCCGCACGTACCCGTGGTGCGACACCAGCCACCGCCGCCGCGTCAAGCCCGCAGAACGGGAGCAGCGCGCCGGGGGAGACCGCACCGAAGGAGCCCTCTGATGCCCGCCCCCCGTGAACCCAGGCGCCGGAGCCCCCCGCTCCCCACCCCGCGCGGCCCGCTCTCCAACGAGGTCGTCACCGCCCTGCGCACCGGCAGGGACCCGCGGACCCCCGCGACCCCTGACGGGGATCCCTTCGGGGACGACCTCCACCTCGCCCTCTACACCCTCTACGAGCTGCACTACCAGGGCTTCGCGGACGTGGACGAGGACCACGAGTGGAACCCCGCCCTGCTCGCACTGCGCCGCTCCCTGGAGCGCCCCTTCCTCGCCGCGCTCCGGACGGGCACACCCGCGGGCGGAACCGTGGACGCCGCCCTCGCCGCACTCCTGGTCGAACCCGTCGGGGACGACGGCCACAGCGTGAGTCACTTCCTGCGGGACGACGGCGAACTGTGGCAGCTGCGCGAGTACGCCGCCCTGCGCTCGCTCTACCACCTCAAGGAGGCCGACCCGCACGCCTGGGTGATCCCGAGGCTGTACGGACGTGCCAAGGCCGCGATGGTGGCGGTGGAGTTCGACGAGTTCGGCGCCGGACGGGAGGCGGACATCCACGCCCGTCTGTACGCCGAGCTGATGGCCGACCTGTCCCTGGAGACGGCGTACGGGCACTACCTCGACGCCGCGCCCGCCGAGGTGCTCGCCACGGTCAACCTGATGTCCCTGTTCGGGCTGCACCGCTCCCTCCGGGGTGCTCTCGTCGGCCACTTCGCCGCCGTGGAGGTCACCTCCTCGCCGGGCTCGCGCCGACTGGCCGCCGCTCTGAAACGCGTCGGCGCGGGGCCGGCCGCCCAGCGGTTCTACGACGAGCATGTGGAGGCCGACGCCGTCCACGAACAGGTGGTGCGCCGCGACGTCATCGGTGGACTGCTCGCCCAGGAGCCGGAGCTGGAGGCCGACATCGCCTTCGGTATCGAGGCCACCGGACTGCTGGAGGACCGCCTCGCCGCCCGTCTCCTCGCCGCCTGGCGGAGCGGTTCCACGGCGCTGCGCGCCGCCCCGTCGGCCTGAGGGCCTCCACCGCCCCCACCTGCGCGATGTCACCGTACGTGATCGCACGAGATGCGGCGAGGCCGGACTCCGGTGACGCTGGGGCTCCGGTCGCGCACGCAACGTCCGTTGCCGGGGGCCCGGACCGCAGCGCGTCCCGCCTCCGCGACCCGCGCGGACCCCACGATGGAGGACACCCCCCATGGACCTGCCCGACACCCCGCTGGAACGTACCCGCCGCACCCGAGAGCGGGCCGAGGAACTGGGCCGGGCCGCCGACCGGGCGACCGACCCCGAGCACCGGCAGCGCCTGCGGGAGAAGGCCCGGCGCCTCCTCGGCGAGCAGCCGGAGGCCGGGGAGGAACGCTGAGGGGCGGCGCGGCGCGGGAGGTTGGCCGGGGCTCAGGCGGGGAGTTGACCGGCCGGGGCCACGAGCGCCCCCTCGATGCCGTGCCGCTCCAGCGCATCCGTGACGAACCCGCTCGCCTTCATCTCCTCCACGAACGACGCCAGCACCTCCTGGGCCGCCGCGCCCCGGGCGGCCGGGATGCCCATGGCCTGCTGGATCACCATGAACCGCCCCGGCAGCACCCGTACCCCGGGAGCGCGCCGGGCCTCGCCCTCCAGCAACTGGCGGATCCCGGCGGCCACTTCGACCTCCCCCTCCCGCAGGGCGGCGAGCGCGGCGGGGGCGCCCTGCAGCCGTACGATCTCCGCGTGCTCGATCGCCCGGGTGAGGAAGAGGTCGTAGGCGCTGCCCGAACCGACCGAGATCCGGGTCCCCTCCCGGTCCACCTGCCCGTTGCCGGTCAGCGCCGACGCCTCGGGGACCAGATAACTGCCCTCGATCAGCACATAGGGGGCGGTGAACAGCAGCCCCTCACTCCGCGCCGGGTCCACGGCGAAGAAACCGAGGTCCGCGTCCTCCGCCTTCACCGCTTCCACCGAGGCGACCGCCTTCTCGAAGACCACCAGCTCGACGGGGACCCCGAGCCGCCGCCCGAACTCGTACGCGAGGTCGACCGAGACCCCGACCGGGTCGCCGCCCTCCGGGTTCCGGTTGGCCAGGATCGGGTTGCCGAGGTTGATGGAGGCGCGCAGCGTGCCGTCGGGCGCGAACGCGGGGACCAGGGCCGGAGCCATCTGCTGCTGGGTCATGCCGGCGAGTCTACGAGCCGACGTCCCGGCCCCCGCGGCCCCCTCAGGCCAGCCGTACCCTCACCGTCTGCGTCGCCCCCCGCGTACCGGAGAGATCACCGAACACGAGCCGCAGCGAGGCGCCGGTGGCCGCCCCTGTCACGGTCGGGGGCTTGGCGAGGACCGAGGAGACGGCCCGGTTCCAGGTGAGGGTCAGGCTCGTCCGGGCCCGCATGGGGTCGCTGACGCAGAGGGTTGCCGTGCCGTCGGTGTGCTCGGTGACCATCACGGAGCAGGGGGCGTCCGCCACCAGAGGCCCCGCGGCCCCGCCGAACCAGAAGTTGACGGCGGTCAGTCCGAGCGAGGGCACCGAAACCCCCTGCTGGTCACCGGTGTTGGCGAGCACCCGCAACCAGTCGGCGTCGGCGGCCCGGGCGGCGGTCCGCTGCTCGGATGCGCCGGGCATCAGCTGGTAGGCGTACGAGGCGTCCGTCGGGTTCTGGCCGTGGTCGACCCAGAGCGTGAGGTAGGTGCGGGTCAGCGTCCGAGTGGAGCCGCCGGTGTTGATGTCGCGCCACCGCCCGGACCGGTTCTCGCGCAGCGCCTTGACGGTCGCCCCGCCGGGGAGGACATAGCCGCCGTGACCGCCGAGATGGGCCCAGGAGGCGCCCGTCAGCGTGGCCGACCACGGCCGGGTGACGGGTTCGGTCGAACCGTCGACGGTGAAGGGGGCGTTCCCCACCGGGCCCAGGTTGCGGTTGTCGACCGTGGTCTCCACCGCCGTACCGTCCTGGCAGCGGATGCGCGCGCCCAGGCAGACCACGGTGTCGTCCAGGAAGAACCAGGACTTCTTCGCCAGCAGCGTGCTGGAGAGCCCTTTGAGGTACTGCCCCACCGCCGCCCGCTTCTTGTCGGTGACCCCGCCCACCCAGTTCACATCGGGCAGCGCCGCACCCCAGTCGCCGCCCGCCCCGTTCGCCAGCACCTTGCGCGACACGGTGGTGCCGGGAAGCCGGTACGGGTCGGCGGTGGGCCAGAACGCGTCGCTGTACTGGCCGTTGGCGAAGGTGTCGCCCCACCAGTAGAGCATCCCCGACCCGGTGTGCCAGCCGCGCAGGTTCTCGCCGTTGCCGGTCTCGTAGTACGTGATCCGCCGGTCCGCCATGGAGAGGGCGGCGGCCCAGCCGGGGCGGCGGTGGGTGGCGCGGGCCATGTCGGGGAAGAGGCGGTGGCCCTCCGGTTCGGGGAGCGGGGTGAGCGAGGTGTCGTCCAGGACGGACTTCAGGCGGGCCAGGCCGGTGAGGCTGAGGGAGGGGTTGCTCAGCGGCGGGCTGTAGTAGTCGCGCTGGACCCACCCCTTGACGAGCGAGCGCCACCGGGCGTTCTCGGCCGCCGACGCGCCGCGCCCGAGCAGCACGATCGAGGCGAGGACCGGATGGCCGCGCCGGTGGTCGTCGCCCTCGCCCCGGCTGATGGCACGCCCCGCCACGGAGTCCATCACGAGCCCGTTGTAGAGGAACGGCGCCCAGGCGTTCTCCACCGCGTCGAACACCACCTGCCGCTTCGGGTCGGTCACCTCCCACGTCGTCCCCTTGAGCAGCGCGAACAGCAGCCCGAGCCCGCCGAGCATCACCGATCCGTAGCTGCCGGTGTAGGGAACGGTGGTGTGCTGGATGAACGAGCCGTCGGCGTAGAGCCCGTCGCCCTTGGTGACCAGGGGGAAGACCGGGGAGAGGGCGTCCCGGGCGAGCGCGATCTTGGCGGCGGTCCCGCCGACGGCCCCGCGCAGGGCGAGCACCCGGCACAGGTCGACCCGGTTCGCCCCGGTGCTCGTGCCCGTGTACGAGGCGACGGCGGAGGCCGGTACGAAGTGGTCGACGGCGGCGCAGTACCGCCCGAGCTGCGCCGGGGTGAGGGCGTCGTACATCAGCACGCAGACGTCCAGCAGGGCCTGGGGCGCGCCGATCTGCCAGCTGTACCAGTTCCCGTAACGCACCTGCCCGGCCTTGTAGACCTGGCTGTTGAGGTGTTCGAGGCCGGTCACGATGGCGGTGCGCAGCGCGGAGTCGCCGGTCAGGCCGGTGCCCTGCTGCCGGTAGGCCTGCGCCATCGTGTTGAGCCGGACGAAGCTCTCGGCCATCCTCGCGGAGAAGCCGTACGACTCGGGGTCGGTGTCCGGGTCGGGGTCGGCGTACACGGCGTCCGGCCAGAGCGCCCCGTCCGCCGGGGCCATGGTGTCCCGCCACCCCCGGGCCTGGGTGCCCAGCGCGGTCAGCCGGCTCGTGAAGGGCTCGGCGGTCGGGCTGAACCCCTCGCCGAGGATCAGGGCGGTCCAGGTGGAGCGCAGGGCGGCGTAAGCGTCGTCGGAGGAGGCGGCCGCGGCGGAGGTGCGGGGGGTGGCGAGCGCGAGGGCGCCGCCGCCTGCGGCGGTGAGGACGGCGGAAGTGGCGAGGAAGGTACGACGGGACCAGGCGGACGTCATGGGGGATCAGCTCCGTGTCGGGGTGGCTCGTCGCGGCGGAACCGGTGCGCGGGGCGCTGACCAGGCCCCTGGGTCCGACTGTTCTGAACGGTTCAGAGCGGGCAGGGCACTTTCTAACAGCCGCCCGGCAACCCGCTCAATAACATGGGCCGAATTGATCGTGTCGATCGATTCGGTGGCGGCACGGGGTGCTGCCCCGGCGACAACAGCCGTGTCTCCGCGCTCCGCTGCGGGCAGGCGCGGAACCGCCGGCGGGATCGTTTCGAGCGGATGCGATCGATATGGTGGGGGGTGCGGGGTGGAGGTGGGACGGGGCCCGGTCCCTTGAGTCACCGGCCCCGCAGCCACAGCCGCGGCCACCACCACGGCGCTCGTCCGAGACCGGCCAGACCGAAGAGACCGAGGGGATCCATGCGACTCCATGTCGACCAGCGCCACGAGCGGGTGCTCCAGCTCGTCCGCGAACGCGGCAGCCTCCGTGTCGCCGAACTGGCCGAGGAACTCGGCATGTCCGCGGTCACCTTGCGCAGGGACGTGGAGGCGCTCGCGGCGCGAGGTCTGGTGGAGCGGATGCACGGCGCCGTGGTCTGGCCCTCGGGCGCGCCCGGCCCGGCTCCCGCCCCCGCCGTGCCCTCTGCCGAGGGGCTGGTGGTGGGCATGGTCGTCCCGACCACCGAGTACTACTACGCGGAGGTCGTGCGCGGCGCCCGCGAGACGGTCGAGGCGGCGGGCGCGCGCCTGACCATCGGGCTCTCCCGCTACCTCCCCGACGAGGACGCCGCCCAGGCCCGCCGCCTGCTCTCCACCGGCGCCGACGGCCTCCTCCTCACCCCGACCTGGGAGCGCGGCCTCCCCGAGGCGGGCGAGGGGCTCTGGGCGGCCGAGCAGGAGGCGCCGGTCGTCCTGGTGGAGCGCTGGGCCCCGATCGGCCACCCGGCGGCGCGGCTGGACCGGGTGTGCTCGGATCACGCCCACGGAGCCGCGGAGGCGGTCGCGCACCTGGCCGGACTCGGCCACCGCTCCATCGCGCTCGCTGTGCAGGAGAGCCCCACCGCTCCCCGGCTCAGGGCCGGTCACGCCGCGGCCGTGGCGGCGCTGGGGCTCAGCCCGGTCCCCGCCTCGCCGTTGGAGGACGTGCCCTCGCGCTCGGAGGCCGACCGCTTCGAGCGGACCCTGGAGTATCTGTGCGAGGGGGTGGCGAGCGGCAACGTCACGGCCGCGATCGTGCACAGCGACGCGGACGCGATCGTGCTGATCCCGCGCCTCCAGGCCCGCGGTGTGCGGGTTCCGGAAGACCTCGCGGTGATCACGTACGACGACGAGGTGGCGGCCCTGGCCGATCTGCCGCTCACCGCCGTGGCGCCGGACAAGCACGCGGTCGGCGCGGCGGCGGCCAGGCTCCTGCTCTCCCGGCTGGGCGCGCCCGACGAGCACTCGGCGGCCCGCCGGCACCTCGACATCTTGCCAGTCCTCCGGGTCCGGGGCTCCTGCGGAGCGGCGGGAGCCGACTCATGACATGAGCCGGTCGGCACCGACGAGACGTGACATTCCGACAGCCGTGCCCCGGGCCGACAGGCCCTGGGGGTACGGCTTTTCGCGTACGCCGCAGGGGTACGCGCCCCCGGTTTGCCTCTGTGTTACCTGATGATCGATTCGATTGAATTGGTCATTTGCTCTTGACGGTGATCGGTTCGGCGCAAAATGATGTGTGCCGTTCGCCTCATCTCCCGCAGTTCGAGGTCCCGTAGGAGCCGGCCCATGTCCCGTACGCACCGCACCGCCCGCCTCGCCCTCGCGGCGTCCGCCGCCTCACTGGCCCTGCTCGCCACCGCCTGCGGTGGCGGCGGCTCGGACTCGGACGCCTCGGGCCCCGGCGACGGCAAGCCCGTCACGCTCACGTTCTGGTCGGCCACCGCGGGCGCCAAAGAGACGGCCGAGGCGTTCAACAGGACGCAGTCCGACATCAAGGTGCGGTTCTCGCTCGTCCCGGCGGGCCCCGAAGGCGTCACCAAGCTCTCCAACGCGGTCAAGGGCGGCAACGCCCCCGACATCGCCACGATGGACTACTCCGCCCTCCCCGAGTACGCCAGCGAAGGCAACCTGGAGAACCTCACGGCCAGCTCCGGCGAACTGGTGGCCAAGGAGTTCCCCGAGGCCGTCCAGTCCCTGGTCACCCTCGGCGGCTCCACCTGGGCCGTCCCCTTCGACGTGACGCCCATCCAGCTCTACTACCGCAAGGACCTCTTCGCCGAGCACGGCGTCGAGGTCCCCACCACCTGGGCCGAGTACCGCACGGCCGCGGAGAAGATCCACCGGGCCGACCCCGGCCTCACCATCACCAACTTCGGCGGCGGCGACCCCGCCCTCCTCTCGGGCCTCGCCTGGCAGGCCGGTGCCCAGTGGTACGGCACGGAGGGCGATGCCTGGAAGGTGAACATCGACGATCCCGCCTCGCGCAAGGTCGCCGCCTACTGGGACGGCCTCCTCGCGGACGGCCTCGCCTCCAAGACCCCCCTGTGGGGCGAGGGCGAGACCAAGGAACGTGCCACCGGCAAGGTCGCCACCGTCATCGGCGCCGCCTGGAGCGCGGGGAACTTCCCCGTCAGCTACCCGGACAGCAAGGGCAAGTGGGGCGTAGCCCCGCTCCCCACCTGGGACGGCACACCGAGCACCGGCATGTACGGCGGCACCTCCTACATCGTCCCCAAGGGCAGCAAGCACACCGAGGCCGCCGCCCGGTTCATCACGTGGGTCACCACCGAGCCCGAGGCCATGACCGCCCGCCTCTCCTCCCTCAGGACCCCCAGCAGCGCGCTGCCCGCCAACGAGGGGATGCGCGCCGCTGCGGCCAAGGAGTTCGACGGCTCGTACTTCGGCGGCCAGGACGTCTACCGGCTCGCCGGTGAGGCCGCCCCCACCATCGTGCCCGGCTGGACCTGGGGCCCGGTCCAGCAGCAGGTGACCTCGGCTCAGCTGGCCGCGGGCGGGGACCACACCAGGATGCTGAGCGCCGGACAGGCGAAGGGCGAGAGCGCGGTCAAGGACCGCGGCCTCAAGCTCGCCCAGTAGCCCGCGCCCCAACCGGCGGGGCGTGCCACGGAGTCCGGCACCCGTCCGGACCCGCCCCCGGCGCCCCTTCTCCCGCCCAGCCCCGCCCGTTCCCGCTCATTCCACCGAAGGAGCACCAGGTGGCAGCCCCACTCACCCGGCCGGCCGAGCCCACGTCGCCGCGGCCCGCACCGCCGGCGAAGCGGCCCGCCCGGCCCGCCCCAGCGAACGGCGGCCCCGGCGCACGGCGTGGACAGCGCCGGGCCGCGGCCCTGTTCATGGTGCCGTTCTTCGCCCTCTTCACCACCGTCACCCTCCTGCCGATGCTCTACGCGGCCTGGATGAGCCTCTTCCGCGAGGAGTCCTCCGGACTCGGATTCGGCGGCACCGAACGCGTCTTCGCGGGATTCGGCAACTTCGCCGAGGCCCTCGGCAACGAAGCCTTCCTCCGCTCCTTCGGCCACATCGCCTTCTACTGCGTCCTCTACATCCCCGCCATGGTCGGCGGCGCGCTCATTCTCGCCCTGCTCGTCGACTCGGCCATGGCCCGGGCCCGCCGCTTCTTCCAGGTCGCCTACTTCCTGCCGCACGCGGTTCCCGGCCTGATCGCCTCGCTCATCTGGCTCTACCTCTACACGCCGGGGCTCAGCCCGGTCGTCGACGTGCTCGACGCGTTCGGCGCGCACTGGGACTTCTTCGGCCAGGACGAGGCGATCTACTCCGTCGTCAACATCTCCGCCTGGCAGTGGACCGGCTACAACATGATCATTTTCTACGCGGGGCTCCAGGCCGTCCCGCGCGAGGTCCTGGAGGCCGCGACCGTCGACGGCTCCGGCGCCCTGCGCACGGCCCTCCAGGTCAAGGTCCCCATGATCCGGCCCACCGTCGTGCTGACCCTGCTCTTCACCTGCGTCGGCGCCATCCAGCTCTTCGACGCCCCCAAACTCGTCCAGCTCCGCGCCAACACCATGGGCGAGGACTGGTCACCGACCATGTTCATCTACACCGCGGCCTTCAAGGGCCACGACTACGGCCTGGCCGCCGCGAGTTCCCTGATCCTCGCCCTCGTCGCCGGCCTGCTGTCCTTCGTCGTCACCAAGCTCGGCAACCGGTGGAAGGCCTCATGAGCACCCAGACAGCCGCCCCCGACGCATGCCCCGCCCACGAGCCCCGCAGCGGCCGCACCGGGGCCGTACGCCGGCCGCCTCCGCCCCGGCGCCCTCGGCGCACCCAGGGGCTCACCTCGAAGGTCGCGGTCAACGCCGTCCTGGCCGCCGTCGCCGTCTACACCCTCGCGCCGCTGACCTGGCTGTTCATCGCCGCCACCAAGAACTACCGCGACCTGTTCGCCACCAACCCCTTCAGCCTCGGCGACTTCCACCTCCTGTCCAACCTGGAGGCCCTGTTCGCGTACAACGACGGGCTGTACGGTCGCTGGCTCCTCAACAGCCTGCTCTACACCCTGGTCGCGGCCGTCCTCTCCACGCTGGTCTCCGTCGCCTGCGGCTACGCCTTCGACAAGTACGCCTTCCGAGGGAAGGAGAAGCTGTTCGGCGTCGTCCTCGTCGGCGTCCTGATCCCCTCCACCGTCGTTCAGCTCCCGCTGTACCTGATGGCCTCGCGGCTCGGCCTCGTCGACACCTACTGGGCCGTGCTGATCCCCAGCCTCGCCAACCCGTTCGGCGTCTACCTGGCCCGCGTCTTCTCCGAGGGGTACGTACCGGACGAGGTCCTGGAAGCCGCCCGGGTCGACGGGGCGGGGGAGATCAGGACCTTCACCGAGGTCGCCCTGCCGATGCTCGCGCCCGGCTTCGTGACCATCTTCCTGTTCTCGTTCACCGCCAACTGGAACAACTTCTACGGTGCGTTGATGATGCTCAACGACGAGCGCCTCTACCCCGTCAACCTCGGCCTGTTCATGTGGAACCAGAACGTCCACCAGCAGCCGGAGCTGTACCCCCTGGTCATCATCGGGTCGCTGGTCGCCGTCGTCCCGCTGATCGTCGCCTTCCTCTGCCTGCAGCGCTTCTGGCGCTCGGGCCTCACCGCAGGAGCCGTCAAGTGAGCCCCCCCGCCACGCCGTCCGCCCGGCCCCGCAGCCGCCCCCGCACCGTCCTGGCGATGAGCGGGGAGACCCGCGACGCGATCCTCCGCCCGACGGCCCTGGAGCGTCTGGCCCGGGTGGCGGACCTCCAACCCGCCCTGCTGGTAACGGACTTCGGAGCCGACGACCCGGCCCAGCGCGCCGCCCTGCGGGACGCCGAGGCCCTCTTCACCGGCTGGGGCTGCCCGCCCCTGGACGCCTCCGCGCTGAGCGCCATGCCCCGCCTGCGGACCGTCGTCCACGCGGCGGGCTCGGTCAAGCACCACGTCACCCAGGACGTCTGGGACCGGGGCATCACCGTCTCCACGGCCGCCACCGCCAACGCCCTCCCGGTCGCGGAGTACACGGTCGCGGCGATCCTCTTCGCCAACAAGAACGTCCTGGAGAGCGCCCGCGTCTACCGCGAATCCCGCAGCCGCGTCAACCTGCTCACCACCTTCCCCTCCATCGGCAACTACCGCCGTACGGTGGGGATCGTCGGTCTTTCCCGCATCGGCCGCCGGGTCGCGGAGCTGCTGCGCCCCTTCGACCTCCGCCTCCTCGCCCACGACCCGTATCTCGACGAGGAGGGCGCCCAGGCCCTCGGCGTGGAGCGCACCGACCTGGACAGCCTCGCCCGGCAGAGCGACGTCGTCACGATCCACGCCCCCGAACTCCTCCAGACGCGCCACCTGTTCGACGCCGGACGGCTCGCCCTCATGCGGGACGGCGCAACGCTCGTCAACACGGCGCGCGGCTCCCTGGTCGACACCGAATCCCTGGTCAAGGAGGTGGTCACCGGCCGCCTGAACGCCGTGCTCGACCACACCGAGCCCGAAGTGCTGCCCGCCGAATCGCCGTTGTACGACCTGCCGAACGTGCTGCTCACCCCGCACATCGCCGGCTCCCAGGGCGGCGAGCTGCACCGGCTGGCCGACGCGGCGGTCGACGAGCTGGAACGGTACGCCCAGGGCCTGCCGTTCGCCCACGCGGTGGACCCCCGCACCCTCCACCAGCAGGCCTGACCCCCGACAGCCCAGGGAGGCACCCGTGCCCCGCGCCCGCCGGGTGCTCGTCGTCGGCATCGACGGCGTACGCCTCGACACCCTCGTCCGCGTCCCCACCCCGCACCTCGACACGGTCGCCGGCTCCGGATTCCTGGCCCCCGTGACGGTCGCGGAGTCCACCCCCACCATGTCCGGTCCCTGCTGGGCGACGATCGTCACCGGCGTCCGAGTCACCAAGCACGCCGTGTGGTCCAACGACTTCAGCGGCCACCGCCTCGGCGTCTTCCCGGACTTCACCACCCGCCTGGCCCGCCAGGACGGCCGTCGCACCTATGTCGCGGCGGCCTGGGAGCCCCTGGTCACGGTGGCCGACGGCGGCCCGATGTTCCGCCGCCCCACCCGGCTCACCCACCACGCCCCGGCCGCCGACACCCCGCAGGCCTGGGAGGACGCCGACGAGGCCACCGTCCGGGACGCCGTCGCCGTCCTCACCCACGAGGACCCCGAGGCTTCCTTCGTCTACCTCGGTGCCCCCGACGAGACCGCCCACCACCTCGGCTGCGGAACGTCGTACGAGAGGTCCGTCGCTGCGGCCGACCGCCGTCTCGGCCGTCTCCTCACCGCCCTGCGCGAACGTCCGGCGTACGAGGGCGAGGCCTGGACGGTCCTCGTGGTCACCGACCACGGGCACCGGGACGAAGGCGGACACGGCGGAGACAGCGAGGCCGAGCGCACCGCCTGGCTGGCCTGCGCGGGCCCCGACATCACCGCGGGCGCCACCCCCGTACGCCCGGTCCGGCACGAGGACGTCGCCGCCCAGGTGTACGCGGCGCTCGACCGGACCCCCGACTCGCACTGGGCCCTCGACGGCACCGCCGTACCGATCCTGCCGCAGGCCGTCCTCGATGCCGCGCCCTGAGGGCTGTCCCGCGATCCCTGGCGGGCGCACGACGACAGCTACGGCGCCTCGCCGCGTTGTCGGAACGCCCGAGTACATCCAGTATGCGGACGTCCCTCCGCCTTGCGATGCGCCGCATCCGACGCCGCACGCTGATCCACCAGCGATTGCGGGGCAGCCCTTAGGCGGGCTTCACCGCTGCCGAGGACAGCACCGCCATCAGCCGGGTCACCGTCCGGGCCATCGCGTCCCGCCCCTGCGTGAGGTAGGGGCGGGGGTCGACGCCCCGCTCGTCCCGGGCGAGCCGCTCCCGTATCGCGCCGGTCATGGCGATGTTGAGGGCGGTCCCGATGTTCACCTTGGCGATCCCTCCGGCGACGGCCCGGGCCAGCTCCTCGTCGGAGGCGCCGGACGAGCCGTGCAGCACCAGCGGGACCGGCACCGCGTCCCGGAGTCGGGCCAGCAGGCCGTGGTCGATGCGGGCGTCGCGCGAGGTCATGGCGTGCGAGGTGCCGACGGCCACGGCCAGCGCGTCGACCCCGGTGGCGGTGACGAAGGCGAGGGCCTCGTCCGGATCCGTACGGGCGCCGGGCGCGTGCGCGTCCAGCGGGGGCTCCCCGTTCTTGCCGCCGACCTGGCCGAGCTCGGCCTCCAGCCGTAGGCCTTCTCCGTGCGCCCAGACGGCGGCGGCGCGGGTGGCCGCCAGGTTCTCCGCGTACGGCAGCCGGGCCGCGTCGAACATCGCGGAGCTGAACCCGCACTCCGCCGCCTGGTGCAGCAGCTCGGGGGAGTGGACATGGTCGAGATGGAGGGCGACCGGTACGGCGGCGGCCCGGGCCGTCTCGTGCGCGGCGCGGGCCAGTGGGCGCAGCCTGCCGCCGTGGTACTTGACCGCGTTCTCGCTGATCTGGAGGATCACCGGCGCCCGGGCCGCCTCGGCCCCCTCCACGACGGCTTCCGCGTGCTCCAGGGTGATGACGTTGAACGCGGCGACCGCGCCGCGCCGGGCTGCGGCTTCGGCGATCAGCTCGCCGGTGGCGGCGATGGGCATGGCAACTCCGGGATGAGAGGCCGTCAGGCGGAGGATGTGGGACGGCGGTGAGGGGCCGTCAGGGCGTGCTGAGGATGACCGAGCGCGTGAGATGGCGCGGCCGGTCCGGGTCGAGCCCGCGGCTTGCCGCGATGGCCAGTGCGAGCCGCTGCACCCGGACCAGCTCCGCCAGCGGGTCCAGCCCGCCGGCCACCCATCGGGCGCCCGTCGCGTGGACCTCGTCTTTGAGCCCGGTCGGCGCGTCGCCGAGCATCCAGGTGGCTGTGGAGTGGGTGGAGACGCTGATCGGGCCGTGCCGGTACTCCATCGCCGGATACGCCTCGCTCCAGGCGAGCGCCGCCTCCCGCATCTTCAGCGCGGCCTCGTTGGCGAGCCCCACGCTCCAGCCCCGCCCGAGAAAGGTGAACTGGGTGCACTCGACCAGCCCGGCCGGGAGCGGTTCGGCCAGCGCGACCTGCGCGTCCTCCACCACCGCGTCGGTGTGCAGGCCCAGGTGGGCGCGGAGCAGGGTCAGCGCCGTGGTCGCGAAGCGCGTCTGCACGACGGACTTCTCGTCCGCGAAGCCGAGGACCACCGTGTCCTCGGCCGTCGTCGCCATGGGGCTGTCGGGGTCCCCGACGACCACGGTCCGCCGGGTGGTGCCCCGGAGCCGCGCGAGCAGTTCGCGTACCTCGGTCGTGGTGCCGGAGCGGCTCAGCGCCACGATCCGGTCGTAGCGGCGGCCGAGGGGGAACTCCGACGCGGCGAAGGCGTCCGTCTCGCCCTGGCCGCTGCCCTCGCGGAGCGCCGCGTAGGCCTGGGCCATGAAGTACGAGGTACCGCAGCCGACGACGGCGATGCGCTCACCGGCTGCCGGGAGCTGCCCCGCGACCCCGTCCGCCAGGTCCGCCGCCCGCTGCCAGCAGTCGGGCTGACTGGCCAGCTCCTGTGCCGCATGCGTCATCAGACATCTCCCCATCCCTGCGCGCGTAATGTTTGAAGCTGCATATTAGGCGCGACTTTCGAGCAAGAACAAGCAGTGGGTAGCGCGTTCCGTGCATCCAGGACGCAGAAACGCCCCCCGGTCGGACCGGGGGGCGAGACAGTGCGGGCCAGGACGCGGCCGGGTGGGACAGGCCGGGGAAGGCGGACGGGGGTCAGCGCAGTGCGGAGGGCAGCTCCTCCCGGTGGACGATCCCCAGCCGCTGCGTGGCCCGGGTCAACGCCACGTACAGATCGCTCGTCCCGTAGCGCCCGGGCTCCACGACCAGCACATGGTCGAACTCCAGCCCCTTCGCCTGCCGCGGATCGAGCAGCACCACCGACCGGGTGAGATCGGGCTCGGCGCCCGCCACCACCCCCTCCACCGACCCGGCGACCTCCTCGTGCAGCTCACGCGGCGCGATCACCGCCAGCCGCCCCTCGCCGGGCGTCAGTTCCGCCACGGCCTTCGCCACCGCGCCCGCCAGATCCTCACCGGCCTCCCGCACCCACGGCTCCTCACCGGTGGACCGCACCGAACCGGGCGCGACGAAGGAGGGGTTCCGCTCCCGGACGACCCGGGCGGCCAGCTCCATGATCTCGGCGGGCGTCCGGTAGTTGACCCCGAGCGTGGCATGCTCGAAGCGGTCACCCACGTACGGATCGAGGATCTTGTCCCACGAACCGACACCCGCCTCCTCGGACGTCTGGGCCGGGTCGCCCACCAGCGTCAGCGAACGGGTCGGGGAGCGCCGCATCAGCAGCCGCCACGCCATCGGCGACAGCTCCTGCGCCTCGTCCACGATGATGTGCCCGAACGCCCAGGTCCGGTCGGCGGCCGCCCGCTCGGCCGCGCTGCGGTGGTCGACCTCCTCGTGCCGCTCCGCCATCCGCTCGGCGTCGATGATGTCGTGGGCGGCGAGGACCTCGGACTCCTCGTCCTCGAACTCGTACGTCTCCGAACCCCGCGACAGCTCCAACAGCCCCTGCGCGTAGGCGATCCGCTCCTGCCGCCCGGCCTCGGCAGCGGCCCGCTCCGCACTGTCGTCGAACCCCAGCAGCTCGGCCGCCTCGTCGAGCAGCGGAACGTCGGCGGGCGTCCACCGCCCCTCACCCGGCTCCCGCCGCAGCGCCTCGGCGTCCGCCTCCGGCACGTACACCGGCTCGGCCAGATAGCCGGCGAGGAACTCCTGCGGGGTGAGGTCGGGCCACAGTGCCTCGATCGCCTCGTGCACCTCGGGGCTCATGGCGACGGCCTTGCCGAGCTGCGCGATGTCGTCCGGCCCGAGGAAGTTGGGCCCCCCGTACGGGTCGGCGCCGATGCGCTCGGTGAGCTGCTCGGTCAGCGCGTCGACGATGCGGAAGGCGAAGTGCGGGCGGGCCAGGTTGTGCGGCAGCAGGGTGTCACGGGCCGCCTGCCGCGCCTCGTACGCGATCTCCCAGTCCAGAATCAGCTCCCCGTCGTCGTGCGGGATGACCAACGGCGCACCGGGCTCCGGAAGTTGCTGCCGGTCGCGTACGGCGAGGGCGAGCGCCTCCGCCATGGGCGCCCCGCCCTTCACGGCCGCCGCGCGGGGTGTGTCGGTGCCGGTGGCGTGGACACCCGGGAAGAGTTCGGCCTGTGTGGCGAGCAGGACCCCGGTCTCCCCGAGCGCGGGCAGCACCTCCGCGATGTACCGCAGGAAGGCCGGGTTGGGCCCCACGATCAGCACCGCCCGCTTGGCCAGCACCTCGCGGTGCTCGTACAGCAGGAAGGCGGCCCGGTGCAGCGCCACCGCCGTCTTCCCGGTGCCGGGCCCGCCCTCGACGACGAGCACACCCCGGTGCGGGGCGCGGATGATGCGGTCCTGCTCCGCCTGGATCGTCCGCACGATGTCGCCCATGCGGCCGGTGCGGGCGGAACTCAGCGCGGCCAGCAGGACGGCGTCACCGTTCGGGTCCTCGAAACCGGTCCGGTCCTCGTCCCCCAGATCCAGGATCTCGTCGTGCAGCTCGGTGACCGTGCGCCCCTCGGTGGTGATGTGCCGACGCCGCCGCAGCCCCATCGGCACATGCCCGGTCGCGAGATAGAAAGGCCGCGCGACCGGTGCCCGCCAATCGATGAGAAGAGGCGTGTGATCGGCATCGTCCTCGCGGATCCCGATGCGCCCGATATGGTGCGCGACGCCGTCGGAAAGATCGATGCGCCCGAAACAGAGCGAGCCGTCCACCGCGTTCAGTGCGGCGAGCAGCCCCGATCGCTCCGCCACCAGCACGTCCCGCTCCAGCCGGGCCTGCAACCCGGTCCCCACCGGTGTCAACGCCTCCTCGACGTGCCCAGCCGTGACCCCGCGCAGCTCGTCGACGCGCGCATGGACACGGTCGATGAATTCCTGCTCTTCCCGCAATTCGGCGGCTTCCCGGTTTGACAAAACAGCTCCTGCCCGGATATGTTTCTTCTTAGTGAGGCCTCCATGTGGGGCCTTTCTGCATGGGCGCAGAAGAATCAAATATACGTGGCGAAATCCCTGGTGCGCAATTGCGCACCAGGGATTTCCTGTGCCCGGGCCGATCGGGCCGGTCCTGCCGTGGGGAGTACCGGGCGCGATGTCGTTGCGGCTGGGCCGGGCACGGTTCGGGGCGTTGCGCCCGTCCAGGTGTAATGCCCCGGACCCGAGCGTGTTGGCCCCCGGCTCGCTCTGCTTCTGCGTAACAGTTGGGACTCCACCCCATCCGTTACACCGTTGCTGAGAAGGAGCACCCATGCTTCGTCGTATCGCCGTCACCCTCGCGGCCGTCGCCGCGGCCGGCCTCGTCGCCGCCACGCCCGCCGTCGCCGACGGCTGGGAGGGCGGAAAGGCCGGCGCGGACTACAAGGCGGTCGAAGGGCACCGCGGATACGCCGAGTACACCAACCTCGGTGGCCCGTACGGGATCACCCACGCCAAGGAGAGCCGCGAGCACATCGCGGCCGAGCACGGCTACTTCTACGCCCAGTACCTCCAGGGCCGTTGATCCTCCCGCGCCCGCGGTGACCAGGGCCCACCCCCTCGGGGGCGGGCCCTGGCTCCGTCGTGGGGCAGGTCGCCCGCCGCTCAGGCCTCGCCGAGGTCCGAGCTCAGCCAGCGCTGCGGCCGCATGTGGACGACCACCTGCTCACCGTGCTCCTTCCAGGCGAAGTCGACGTACGCCTCCACCTTCTCCGCGGGCAGATAGCGCGACGAGATCTCCACCAGCTGCTCACGGGTGGCGGGGAGCGTGGAGACGACCGGGCCCTCGACGGACACATAGCGGACGGTCGGGGTCACCCGGTCGGCCATCAGGGAGAACCGCCCCGCCGCACCGATCAGCCGGCCCTTGCGGGAATCGCGCCCCGTCATGATCCAGACGTCCCCGCCGGGCTCGTACTGGTACCAGATCGGCACGGTGAGCGGAGCCCGCCCCTCCTCCGTCGAGTCCACCGCCAGCGCGGCGACATGAGGCTCGGCCAGGAACTGTTCACGCTCGTCACGGGTCAGTGCCACAGGTACTCCTCCAACGAATCCACCGAACGGGATGTCCTGCGCCCAGGATGCCCCACACGCCCCCGACCGACGGTCAGACGCCTTGGCCCCGGCGCAGTTCCTCCACTGCGACCCGGGCCACCGCACCGATCACCGCGTCCGCGCGCGGGAGCTTCCGGTCGGCGCGGGCGGCCTGGGTGAAGACCACGGCCGTGTAGCGGCTGCCGTCCGCCAGCTCCACCACTCCTGCCTCGTGGCGCATGGAGCCGAACGTGCCGGTCTTGCCGTAGACGGTCACCTCGTCGTACGGGAATCCGGAGGCGAGCCGGTGGGTCCACGGCTGGGTGCGCATCGCCGCGCGCATGAAGGCGCAGCTCTGCGGGGAGGCGGCCCGGTCCGTCCAGATCGCCCGGAGCAGCCGCGCGGTCTCGGCCGGGGTGGAGGACGCCTTGTACGCGGGGTCGTAGACGTCCGGCGGGGCGACCGTGTCGTTGTCCGCGACCCGGGCCATGGCGGCGTCCAACGACCCGGCGCCCGTATCGGCGAGCAGCCGGTCGTACGTGCCGACCACCCCGCCGTGGATCCGGGTGCGCGGCAGACCGAGATCGGCACACATCCCGTCGACGGCATCGGCACCGACCGCCCGCAGCACGGCATGGGCCGCGGTGTTGTCGGAGATGCTCATCATCTGCACCACCAGATCCCGCAGCGACATGGTGACGGGATCACGGAGGATGGACAGGCCCGTGGGCCCCGCCACCCGGTCGGCGGCCTCCAGCGTGACCCGTCGGCGCGCGTCGACCCGCCCCGCGTCGGCCAGCCGGCAGAAGGCGGCCATCAGCGCGACCTTGTAGACGGAGCCCATCGGCACCTGCTCGTCCGGGTCGAGGACCACACGGGCCGACGGCCGGTCCAGCTCCGCCACATGGAGCCAGCCCCGCACGCCCGCGTCGTCGAACAGGGAGCGGATGGTGCGATCCGCGCCGCCACCGCCGTGCCTCGTGCCGCTCATCGGGCCGTCCCCCCGGCCAGAGCGTCCTCCAGCAGCCGGGCGGTCGCGGCCGGATCCTCACCGGCCGCACCGGAGCGACGGGGGTTCCACACCACCCGCAGCCGCAGGGGGAGGGGCGGATCGGTCGCCCGCCGCCGCTCGACCCGGGAGGCCGTCAGCGTCTCGTCCGCCGTGACCAGGACGGCCTGGCCCGCCGCCACCAGCGCCAGCCCGGCCCGCTCGTCCGCGACCACCACCGTCTCCACCGGTCGGCCGCGGCTCGCCAGCGTGTCCACGAACAGGTCGTGCGCGGCGGGCGCCTCGCCCCGGGGGCGTACGGCCACGGGCAGTCGCCCAACCGCCGCAGCACCGGCCGCCGCGGCGTCGCCGGTCCCCGCCGACCGGTCGGGGCGCGCCGTGCCGGCCGGGGTGAGGATCCATGTCGGCAGGAGGACCACCTGCCCGGCGGCGAGACCGTGCAGCACCGAGGGATGACGGACCACCGCGAGGTCCAGACGGCCCGATGCGACATCGGAGAGCAGCGACGCGGTCGGAGCCGTCACCGTGCTGATCCGGGCCCGGTCACCGGCCCGGACGGGCGCGGCCGCCACATCGGCCGCGAGCGGCGCCGGGACCTCGGGCGCCAGCCCCAGCCGCAACCTGCGTCCGTCCGCGTGCTCACGGGCCCCGGTCTCCCGCAGCTCGGCCAGCGCGGCGAGGGCCCGGCGGGCGTGCGGGAGCAGGAGCGCGCCCTCCTCGGTGAGGAAGACTCCGCGCTCCCGCTCGAACAGCCGGACACCGAGCAGCGCCTCCAGCCGCCGCAGCCCCTGGGAGAGCGGCGGCTGAGTGATCCCCACCCGCTGGGCGGCGGCACCGAAGTGCTCCTCCTCCGCCAGCGCGACGAAGATTTCCAGGTGCCGTTCCGTGAGCACTCCGCCTCCCTGGCATGCGGTGATATGGCTGATGAATCACTCCGATGCCGAGATCGTATTCGACATACCGACCGGCGGCGGGTTTGACTCCGGGAAGCCGACCCAGCGGCCGGACCCCGTCCGCGACCGGCGCCACGGGCGCCACGGGCACCGTCGGCCGGTCGCACGCCGACCGTCGGCCGCACGATCACCGTCGAGAGAGGACCTCCGCCGTGCCCTCCACCCCCGCAGCCCCCGCCTCCCGTCGTTCCGTGCTCGCCGCGCTGGCCGGTGCCGCGCTGCTCCCGCTGACCGGTTGCTCCACGGCCGCACCGGGCACCGCGTCCGACGCGGTGAACGGCCCGGACGGCCGGAGCCCGGGCCCCACCCCCTCGGCCTCGCCCACACCCCGCGAGAACCCGCCCCGCACGGACCGCGCCTTCGCCGAGCTGGAGCGGAGGTTCGACGCCCGGCTCGGCGTGTACGCGGTCGACACCGGAGACGGACGGACCGTCGCCCACCGCCCCGACGAACGGTTCGCGTACGCCTCCACCTGCAAGGCCCTGCTCGCCGGTGCCGTGCTGGCCAGGAAGAGCCTCCCGCAGATGGAACGCCTCGTGCGCTACGGCCAGGAGGAGATCATCAGCCACTCGCCCATCACCGAGAAGCACGTCGCCACCGGCATGACCCTCCGCGAACTCTGCGACGCCACCATCCGCTACAGCGACAACGCCGCCGCCAACCTGCTCTTCCGCGAACTGGGTGGCCCCCGCGGCCTCCAGGACGCCCTGCGCGGGCTCGGGGACGAGGCCACCCGCTGCGACCGCTACGAGGTCGCCCTCAGCGAGGCCGCCCCCGGCGACCTGCGGGACACCAGCACGCCCCGCGCCCTGGCCGCGGACCTGCGTGCGTACGCGCTCGGCCCCGCCCTCCCGGAGGAGAAGCGGGCCCTCCTCACCGACTGGCTCAAGCGCAACACCACCGGCGACCACACCATCCGCGCGGGCACGCCCCGCGGCTGGGAGGTCGGTGACAAGACCGGCACCGGCGGCTACGGGACCCGTAACGACATCGCCGTCGTCTGGCCCCCGCGCGCCGCCCCGATCGCGATCGCCGTCCTCTCCCGCCGCTCCACCAAGGACGCCGAACGCGACGACGCCCTGATCGCCGGAGCGGCGAAGGCCGCCCTCGAAGCGTTCGCCTGACGGGCCGGCGGCTCTCCATGTGCCGAGGACTCCACGGGGCGACGGCTCTAGGTGGCGGCCAACTCCCGGTGGCGGCCCACCGGCAGCAGGTACTGGAGGGGCTGGTCGAGGTCGTCGAGACCGAAGACCTCGTGCGCCAGATCGTCCCGGAACCCGCCGAGCGGTGTGCTGCCCAGCCGGAGCGCCGTGGCGGTGAGCAGCAGCGACTGCGCCAGATGGCCCGCCTCCAGGAGCCCCAGCCGCAGGGCTCGCAGACCGTAACGCTCCCGGAGCCGCCCGAGGTCGACGTAGAGGCCCAGCACCACCGGCAGCGCGTCCGGGGCGATGCCGTCGGGGTCGTCCTCGGAGCGCGAGAGGTACGAGGAGAGCGACGCGATGTCGTCCATGGCGGGGGCCGGACCGACGTACCGCAGTGTGCGCCGGTGCGGGACGCACTGGTAGGTGCCCGGGGCCAGCCCCCGCACATCCAGCGCGATGAGCCGGAGGCCGGCGGTGTAGAGGGCGCCCGCGCTCGGATACGGCCGGTGGCGCATGAGCCGTTCACCGCCGTCGGCGAACCGGAGGACCGATTCGTGCCCGGACGCGTGCGCGCCCCACAGCAGGGTCCCGAGCGTCGCCGCGTCCAGCGGCCCGGTAAGCGAACCCCGCCGGGAGACCCGGCTGTTCATCACCTTGCGCAGCTCCGCCGCCGGGAACGGGCCTGCGGGCAGAGGAAGTTCGAGACCGCGCCGGACGGCGGGCCCGCCGTCCGGCTCATGGACCGGTACGTTACGGGGTGCCGAGTCCTCCTCCCGCCCCAGGTGGAACTTGCTCCGCTCCAGATAGTGCCGGTCGGGTGAGGTGTGATCGTCCGGGAAGTACGACGGATCCTCACCCCGGTCCAGCAGTGTCCGCGCGGCCAGCCGGCATACCGCCCGCTCCTCGTCGGGCGCCAGGCCCAGCCGGTTGCAGAGCATGTGCAGTTGGGACGCCCAGACGTGCGGGCGGCCTGGCTGCGGGCAGGCCGAGCGCAGCGCCAGGTCGGCCTCGCGGACGGCGTCGTACCAGTCGGTGAGCACAGCCGGGGCACTACCGTCGTTCAGCGCCCGCCGCACGCCCCGCGCACGACTCACGAGACCGTCCCGCTGGAGCGCGTAGACGCTGTTGACCTTCGCGTGGACGTACCGGGGGCTCAGTAGCGGCACGTCCTCGGCCCACCGCCAGCCCGCGGCGTGGCGCCGCAGCCACTGGGCCGCCGCCAGTCGGTCCATGCCGCAGGCGAGGGCGGTGGTGTGCGCGAGGTCGATGGCCAGGGCGAGCCGGGCGCTGCCGCGCGGGGTCTCCCGGACCGCCCGCACGGCCACCCGGCTGGAGCGCTGGAACACCTCCTCCGCCACCGGCAGGGCCGCCGGCCCTCCGTAGCGCGAGGTCTCGGGGACGTAGGGCACCACGCGGACCTCGGCGTGTTCCGCCTGCCCGGTTCCGGCGTCCGGCAGCTGCCCGGCCGCGTCCGCGAGAGCGTCCGCCAGAAGAACGGCCGTCGGCTTCGACGCCCCGCGCACCCGGATCCGCAGATGGTGGCCGCCCTCGTCGTACCGGACGAAGAACCACCCGCCTGCCTCGCCCCCGGCGACGAGTCCGTCCAGGAGCGGGGCCACCTCCTCGGTGAGGAAGGCGTCGACGTCCTCGGGTGCGGAGCGGAGAAAGCAGTGGAGGCCGAGCCAGGTGTGGTCGTCGGGGCCGTGGGTCACGGGATGAGTTCCTGCTCCGGTGAGGTGGTCGGTGGCGGGCATGGCGGGAGTCACGGGAAAGGGTGCGGGTGGAGGGCGAGTTCGTCGTGGCGCGCCACGCGGGGCGCACGCCCCAGCCGGAACGGCACCTCCAGCAGCCGGTCGAGGCCGAGCGTGCGCCGGTTGACGTGCCCGAAGGTCATCGGCAGCGACCCGGGGACCACGACCTTCGCCGTGTGCAGCCCCAGCCGGTCCCGTACGACGGACTCGCTCAGAGGTACGGCGACGACCTCCAGGCCGAGACCGGCCAGCCGGGTCACGGTCTGCTCCAGCACGGTCCGCACATCCGTGACGGGCCGCGGCGCGGACGCCCCGGGCCAGACGTCCCGCCAGTCCGCCCCCGGCCCGTCCGGGCCGTCGAGCCCGTCCGGGCCGCCCGGGAGGAGGAAGTCCAGCCGGGGGAGGGCCTCGGGGAGGGTGTTGACGGCCACATGGTCCGTGAGCGTCCGCACCAGCTCGGGCCGCTCCAGCATCGGCAGCAGCCGCCGCCGGTCGAACATGTCCGGTTCGGCCCGGTGCCGGTGGACGGCGTTGACCACATTGGTCACCACCTCCGCGACGGCCGACCGGATCGCCGTACGCGGATGGTGGTGGCTCCCGGCGGCGACGAACGCCCGGGGCGCGGAAGCGGGCTCGCCCCGGTGCCGGGCGACGGCGATGACGGCGGGCACCCGGAAGTCGTTCGTCGCGTCGAACAGGGACACCCGGTATCCGGCGAGCGCCGCACGGTCCACGAGATGCGCCACCTCCGGGTCGTCCGCCGGAACGGAGACCCGCCGCAGCGGGGTGCGCGCGTACCAGGCCATCAGAAACGCGTCCCGCTCGGCCACCTCGAACAGCCCGTACAACGCCGCCTCGGCGGGGCTGTTGCCCAGCCCGCAGCCGCTGGAGCACTCGTACACCACGCGGGGCCGCCCCGGGCTCGCGTCCCAGTACGCCACATGCTCGGGCACCGCCGTCGTACGGTCCCGGGTGAGGGACCAGCCGTGCACCCAGTCGAGTTCGAGATCCGGTGTGTAGGGGACGGTCGCGGAGGCGGGGTGATGGTGGTGGGCGGGGTCGGGCAGCCCGAGCCGCGCCGGATCGACTGCCCGCCCGGGGCCCAGCTCCGCGAACGAGGCGCGCAGCACCGTCCGTTGGCCGGTGGGGCTCATCGACGCCAGGCGCTCCGCTCCCTCGAAGAGCGCGACCCGCTCGCTGCCCAGGAAGTCGATGGACCGGCCGTAGCCGCCGTCCCGGAGGTGGCGGCCGTACGTCACGTACGCACTGGTCAGGCTGTGTACGGACTCCTCGGTGCGCAGGATCCGGTGGACCGGCCCGAACCGCTCGTCGAACAGCACCTCCCGCAGACCCGCCACGTCCGTACGGGAGTTGGGCTCGCGCAGCGACTCCGGGTCGCAGGGAACCCCCGGTGGCCGACGCGTCCTCGGGCCGAAGTCCGCCTCGGCGGCCCCGGGCCCGTCCGGCGGCAGCGGCAGGCAGACCGCGCACCCGCCGACGGGCTCCAGACGGTGGGTCGACCAGGTGCCGCGGCCGTTGTGGACCACGTGGACGAGTGCCCCGTCGCCGTCGGGGAGCGCTGCGGCCAGGACGGCGATCGCGTCGGCGAACGCGGGGGAGGGGCGGCCCGCCAGTCGCAGCCCGGGGCTGTGCCACGGCACCCGGCCACCGATCGTCGCCAGCCGTCGGTACTCGCCGCACGCCAGACACCCCCGCGCGCCGGGCCGCAGCACGGGCCCCACGACGGTCAGCGCCCCGTCGCCCCGGACGGGGACGAGCGTCACCGGATGGTTCAGCGCATGCCGGGACAGGTCCTCGGCCTCCCCCAGGGTCCAGGAGTTCAGGACCACGACCGCGCTGCCCTCGGTGAGGCGCAGGGCGTCGGCGGTGTCGAGGACGGCGACCGCGGGCGTCTCCTGCGACAGCGCGTGCCGGAGCGGGTCTGTGACGGTCACCGGGGTCCTTCCGCGGGGGTGGTGGGGTGCCTGCCGGGGCCGGGGTGGGCGGTCGGAGCGTCGGCCCGGGCGGACAGCAGGGTGAAGCCGCACTGCCGCAGAGCCGACCACAGCGCATGGACGTCGGCGTCCGCACCGGCCGACGGCTCCCACGGCCGCGGGGACCACCCGGTCAGGGAGGTCAGGGCCTCCTGAAGACCGGGCTCCCGGTCGGCCGACTCCGCCAGCCATGCGGTGGTCCACCCGGCGTCCTCCCAGGGAGCCGCCTCCGCGGACCGGGCGAGCGCCGCCGCGGCACCACTGGGGCGCGCCGACTGCCGGGCGTGCGGCGCGTCGGCGGCGGCCTGGACCCCGACGACGGCACAGAGCGCGGCGTAGGCGACGGCGTCGTCGACCGTGGCCTCGACGGCCGAGCCGAGCAGCTCGGGTGGCGTACCCGCCGTCGTACGGCGATGCCTGCGGACGACCCGGGCGCCGAACACGCCCGTACTGCCTGTGCCCAGGCGCTCCACGGCGACCTCCGCGTCGACGCCCAGGCGCCCGACCAGGACGGACCACCAGTGCAGCGCCTGCGGGTGGTGTGCGATCTCCGGGCTCCAGGGCATGGGGTGGTAGGTGTCGCCGCCCACGGCATCCCGCCGCCCTGCGGCCTTCCGGCCCGCCGCCCGCCGCAGCGCCAGCCCGCGCGCGTGCTCCATGCCCGCCCCGACCACCACCGGACCCGATCCGTCGCCTCCCAGGGCGAGTTCGGCCGCACGGCAGACCGCCTCCAGCCGCGCCAGGTCGGCCCGCGCGCCACCGGACACCAGATCACCGCCCGTCACCGCACAGCGGACCA
This sequence comes from Streptomyces sp. NPDC043746, assembly GCF_056436485.1. Classification (NCBI taxonomy): domain Bacteria; kingdom Bacillati; phylum Actinomycetota; class Actinomycetes; order Kitasatosporales; family Streptomycetaceae; genus Streptomyces; species Streptomyces sp. NPDC043746. Next base: position 250,547 of record NZ_JBWKCM010000006.1, read on the forward strand.
GGGCCGCGGGCAGCTGGGGGAGCGACCCGGGGTCCGGTTCGTCCAGCACCCCGGTCCAGCGGTCGCCGAGCACCGGGATACGGGCCAGGGCCTCGGACAACGTACGCACGGCAGCACGCGCGCGGACCCGGTCGGCGTCCACGAGCACGGGGCCCGGCCAGCTCCGGTACTCGCCACGCAAGGCCCCTGAGGGCCCCTGCTCCGCGATCAGCACCGTCGGCAGGTCGGGGAGCAGCCGGGCGTCGCCCGCCTCCGCGGACGGATCGCGCAACCCGGCCACCACGCACATCAGCCGCTGCGCGGCGGAGGAGGCCAGGAGCACGGGCAACGCGGGATGCACGGGAGCCGTGGCGGGGGCTTCCCGCCGACGCAGCCGGCCCGCCAGCGCCCAGGCGTCGGCGCGAGCCTGCCCGGTGCTGCCCACGGGGGTGACGAAGCCGAGACCCGCCCGCACGCCGACCGCCACGGCCTGCTCCGCCGCCTCCCGCCCCCGGCCCGAACCCGGGGGACCGCCAGGGTTGGAGGCGACCAACAGCACCTGTCCGTCCGGCAGTTCGGCCGCCTCCACGGTCTTTGCACGGAGACCGGCGCGGTTCAACGCCCGCGCGGCGGCACGGGCGAGCGGGCCGTCAGGGTGCGCGCCGAGGACCCGCGCCCGGCTGCGGGCGAGCGCGGCACCCGCAGCGGCCGGCCGGTCCGCCACCGCCCCGAGCCACTGCCCGGCATCGCCCCGGGCCTCTTCGCCCGAACGCTCGATCAGCAGGTCATGGTCGAGCAACCGGCCGACGACCGTGAGCAGCGCGGCCCGGAGCGGCGACTCCGCCGGAGCCGCGCGCGCCAGCTCCGCGCAGGCGGCCCGGCTCCGCTCCTCGTCCGCTGCCAGCGCCCCGGCCAGACGGCCCCAGAGCACCGGCAGACCGTCCCCGCCCTCCAGCGTGAGGCTGGTGATCCAGCCCCGCAGATGTACGCCGTTGTGGAGCACGGTCACCGATACTCCGGGCCGTAGCCTCCACCGTCCCAACGAGTCCAGCGCATCGAGGACGTCCTGTGCGTCCGGCGTGGCCTGGGCGACGCCCTCGGCGGCCCGGTCGACGCTCACCGCTCGCTCCTTCGATGCGTCTGCCCGGCCCGGTAGGTCTCCACCACCAGCTCCACCGCCGTGTGCCGCTCGCCCCGGGCCGGTGGGGGCAGCGCCTCCTCCAGGACCACCCCGTCCGGATGGCGGGCCAGCCACTTGCCCAGGCAGCGCAGATGCAGCGCGTCACCGAGGTCGACGTACTGCGGCTTGGGGCGGTCGAGGGCGCGCAGCAGATCCTCGTCCGCCCGCTCGCCCCGGCCCGGCGGCGCGGCACGCAGATAGAGCTGGTCGGGCACGCCGAGCAGGGCCCGCCACCGTGCCACCGTCGCCACCGGCACCTCGCCCTCGTCCGCCAGCTCCCCGAGCAGCGCGGCCACCGTGCCGCCCGCCAGCTCCCACCGGCGTCGGCGCAGAACGAGGTGGCGGTGGCGCAGGCGGGGCGTGCGCACCAGGTCCCCGCCGGGCACAGCGGTGAGGTGACGGGGCACCAGCGGGCCGAAGTCGGTGATGCCGTGCGGGTGGTCCAACAGCAGGGGTGCGAGCCGCGGTTGCAGCAGGAGCGGTGCGAACACCCCGGCGTAGAGCACATCGGCCCACGCACCCGTCTCCTTGACCCGGACCCGTACCTCATCCCCGCCCAGGTCGTGGACGAGTTCGACGTCGTCCATGCCGAGTGAGGCGTACGAGCGGTCCGCCCCGATCTCGTCCCGCGCGAACCGGGGGTGCAGGTTGGCGTTGAACCCGCTGACCGGCCGCACCTGGGCCGCTCCGGCACCCGGCCCGAGCGCGCCGGAGACGGCGGCGGCGGTCTCGCGCACGGCCCGGGGATCCACGGAGTCCAGGAACCGGCTGATGAAGCGCCCCCACCCCCCGTACACGTGGTTCACGCACAACAGCCCGCCGGGCGCCCGCTGGAGGAACCCGGTGTACGAGACCGGGCGCCGCGTCGCCCACGACGGCATCCGGGTGCGGAGCCCGGTCACCAGGCCGGGCGGGAGGACGACGTCGTCGTCGGGCCCCTCGCCGCTGTCGGCATGGGCCCGGTGCACGGCCGCCACCAGCTCGGCCCGGAGTGCGGCGAGCCGGCGCACGCCGTCGGCGGCGGTGGACCCGTCGCCCCCGTCCGTACCCGCCGTATCCCCGTCAGCACTGTCGACGGCCCGTGCGGCCCGCTGCCACGCCTCGTCGGCAGCCGCGCCGAAGTCCCACACGTGCGGGCAGACCCCGCCGGGTCCGTACCGCTGGACGAAGCTGTCCCGCACCTGTCGGCGCACCACCGGACCGAGGTCGAACACCTCGGCCAGGGAGGCCAGTTCGGCTATCGCCCGGTGGTCCCTGCCGCCGAGCAGACCGTCCAGCCGTACGGGCTTGCGCAGGACGACGTCCTCGCTGAGCACAGTGAGGCGGCCGACGGCAGCGCCCACCGGTCGGCCCACTTCGTCGAGGAGCGTTGCCCAGCGGTCCCTGAGGGTGGCGAGGAGGGCGGCCCGACGGCCGGGTTCCGCGGTGCCGAACTCGTCGGTGAGGGAGGTGATTTCCTCGATGCGGAGGGCCGGTTCGCCGTCCTGCGGCGCACCGGTGTCCCGCAGCCAGCGGGCCAGCGCGGGGAGAGGGTCCGGGTCCTGCGGGCCGAAGGGCGCCACGGGGACGAGGAGCCCCGCGTCACAGACCTGTCGGATGAAGGCAGAGGCCGCGTCGAGCGCTCCTGGTGTGTCCGCCCCGCCCGGCCGGTCCTCGCCTTCCGCGACGAGCATGCCCGCCAGGGCGGCGGGCGTGGCCGGGGGATCGCACAGCTCGGCCAGCTGGAGCAGCGGCTCCACCGCGCCGAGGGTGACCTCGTCGTCCTCCACCGCGAGGAAGCGCGCGGCGGTGAAGGCCGTACGGGAGCGGGCGAAGGAGACACGGCCGTCGGAGACACGCGGACTGCTGCACAGGCGATGCGGCAGCGTGGAGCGACGGCGCGGGTCGGCGGCGAGCGCCCCGAACAGGGTGTCCACCAGCGTCCGGTTGGCGCGGACGACGGCAGAGGCCGACCGCAGCGGCAGATCCACGGCACTCCAGGCCTCGAAGGCTCCGGGCTCCACCGCGCTCCTGGACCCCGAGGTCCCGGCATCCACCACGCCCCCGGCCCCGGCGGCTTCGGGACCCGCCCCGCACCCGGCCCGGGCGGCCCCCAGCTCCGCGCCGCTCCAGCCCCCCGCAGCCGCTGCTCCCTCCCCGCCCGGCAGCCCCGGCAGCACCCCCCAGCCGACGGCCGTGAACGCGGACAGCGGCGTCGTCCGGGCGACCGCCCGCGTCACATGACGCAGGACGCCCGCCTCCTCCTTCCGCGCCCTGCGGTCCACCGGCCCGTCCTGGCCGAGTCGTACCACCGCCCGCAGCAGATCGGCGCTGGTGAACGAGACCGCGCGCAGGAACGCGGGCTCCCGGCAGAGGCCGGCGAGCACCGACCGTCCGGCCGTGAGGGCGGGGGCGGCCCCGGACCGGAGGGCGGTGAGCAATTCCTCCCTGCGCCCGCGCGCGGCGAGCCAGGCGCGCAGTTCGGGCACCCGGTCGGGCAGGTCGTCCAGGCGGTGGAGCAGGGCGGGCCGGGGATCGCGCCCGTTGTGCACGGCGCGGCGCAGCGGTAGTACCACCTCGCGGTGGAAGTCCTCCGTGTGGCCCGCCCGGCTCGCGTACAGCGCGTCACCGACGGCGGGGGCCAGGGCCGCGAGCCGCCCCTCCAGCGCCACCAGTTCGGCCAGCGCCACCCGGAACGTGCCGACGGGACCGGGTTCGGCGGGCAGGCTCAGCAGGGTCGTACGGACCAGCGCGCCGGGCGCGATCCGGGGGAGCGGCGCCGCCTGCCCCGTGCGGGGGGAGGGCGCGGGCAGCCGGAGTTCCGGTAGGGGCGGGTTCACATCGATCCAGTCGGCTGGGCGTCGGACAGGGGCCGACACACGGTTCGGGCGGGCCGCGGGGTACGCACGCGTACGGGCCTCCGCGGCACCGCGTCGGCCCGGCGAACGGGACCGACGGCGCCGCGGAAGCCCTCACAGCTCCTGCGTCACGCGGTGTCGAGCGGCAGCGGCGGCTGGACGCTGCACCCGCTGCAGCCCTGACAGGACGTCGAGGAGGAGGACGACAGCGAATAGGTGGACTCGCCTATTCCGGCCGTGTCGCGCATCGCGGTGACGGTGATCTCGCCGAGATCCAGCGTGCTGAGATCGAAGGTGGTGGACATCTCGGGACGTGACATGTGTGCTCCGGGAGTCGTGGGCGGGACCGGTGCTTCGGTGCACCGGTTCGGCAGCGTAGATCGCGCCACGACCCCTGGAGCAGCGCCTTAACCGGCCAAGGCGACGGTAAGGGAGCGTCCAAAAAAGTGCGGTGACCGGCTGATGGCGATGCGGAGGCCGGGACCCGCCCGATCCCCCCGCATTTGCTCCCGGGAAGATCCGGAGGTCGGGATGTGCGACTCCGTCGCCTTTCGCTCCGGAGACGGTCGACCGGAAAGTGAATCGCTCCTCCCGGAGTCCGTCCGTCCGGAAGATTTCCGACCGGACGGAGGGGACGGAGGGCACGGAGAGACAATTCTTACGTTTCGCTCCCGAAACGCCGGTCCGGGCGGCGCTGGTGGTCTGGGCGCTCCGGTCGGCCCCGATGGTTCGGGATCTGCCGGGCCATGTCCCTGTCGATGGTGCGGATGAGCAGGTGGAGCGGCGCTGCCCGCGTTCCGGTGGCTTCCGCCGCCGCCCAGTAGGCGCGGCCGGTGGCCGCGCCGACCGGGCCCCGGACCAGCGGGAGGTCCGTCGTTCCGGAGGCGTGGATCAGGGACTCCAGCCGGCAGGACGCGATGGTGTCCGGGATCGAGGGCTGCGCGAGATAGCCGGCCACGGCGGCGGCCGGCAGCCCCTCGGCCACCTGCCGTTCGACGGTCCCGACGCTCAGCAGTCCGCCCCCGACGACCAGGACGTCCTTCGCCCGGTCCATCCGGCTGACGGCCCGCCCCGTGTCGAAGCAGTGCGGGAACGAGTCGTCGACCACCGTCGTCCCGGGTTCGAGCCGGTCCACGTCGAGCAGCGTTCCGCCGCCGCTGACCGCCGCGACGATGAGGTGCGCCCCGTACACGGCATCGGGAAGCCCCCCGTCCGATTCGAGGACGTCGACGGCGTCGGCGAGATGGCGTGCGCGAAGCCGTTCGGCGAACTCGTCGAGGCGTGGACCGCTCCCCGGTGCGTCGCAGAGCAGCAGCCGGGCGGGCGGGGCCGGGGCACGGCCGAGGAGCAGCTCCAGGGAGGAGGAGCCGATGGAACCGAGCCCTACGAACGCCACGGTGAGGGTGCTCAACTCCTGCCCGGTGGCTTCGAGGGCGGCGTGGACGGTCTTCACGACGGAGACCACGGTCGCCGCATGGCCGGTGGTGACGGCCGGGGCGCCCCCGCCCGCACCGATGGCGCGCACGACGTCGAATCCGTATCCGGTGAGCGAGGGGATCATCCCGGCGAGCGAGACGGACCGGGCGCCGAAGGAGGCGGCGAGGTCCACCCCGCGTGCGGTGTGCCCGAGCAGCGTGTCGCCAGGCGCCAGTTCGTCCGCGAAGAGCGGGACGCAGACGAAGCCCGACCGCCCCAGCGGCGTGCCCAGCGTCTCCAGGAGCCGGGGGCCCCCGTCGGGGAAGAGCAGGGCGCGCACCTGCTCGCGCGGCAGGTCCGCCTGCGGCAGCCGTGCCAGCCGCGCGAGGTGGGCCGGGGACGGCAGGTAGCCGATCAGCGCCGCGTCCATGCGTGGCTTCGGCCCGGACCCGACCGGGTCGGGACCGGCGATCACCCTCGGTGCGACCGGGCTCCCCCCATGCCGCTGTTCCGGCACCGGCGGCACGGCCACCGCGCGCGCCAGCCCGTCCCGGATCCTGCGGCCGAACACGGCCAGGCCGTCCGGGGTGAACGCCGCCGCCGACGCGCGGACGGTGAGCCGCAGCCGCCCTGCGTCCAACCCCGCCGCCAGGAACACGTCCGTACCGACCGGAGGCGGTGTGTACCCGCTTCCGCTCTCGCCGCCGCTGTCGTCACGGTGTACCGCCAGGGTGCGCCCGCTCTTCGGCCCGAGGGCGGAGAAGTCCAGGAAGGTGAAGAAGAACTGGGAGGCCAGGGGCAGCCCGGTGGGCAGCGACGGCACGGGACCGTCATGGACCTGCGCCGCCACGGACTCCGCGACGATACGCCGGAGATCTCCGGTGAAGTCCGCGTGGTCGAACGGCCCTCCGGCGCCCGGATGGACCGGCCGCAGGGGTACGGCGGTGGCGTACGGCCCGAACACCCGGTGCGCGTCGGCCAGCGTGTGGTCCCGGCCGCTCAGGGCCAGACCCAGCACCAGGTCCGCCCGCCCGGTCTCCGCCACGAGCGCCCGGTAGTACGCGGTGAGCACGGGAGCGTAGAGGGTGGCGCCCACCTGGGAGGCCAGGTCGCGCAGCTTCTCCACGTGGTCGGCCTCGATCGTCAACGAGTGGGTGAGAAAAGGCGCTTGACGACGCTCCCCGCCCTCGCCGTCACCGAGCACCGGCGGATCGTAGGGCGCGCTCAGCCGCGCCCACCGGCCCTCGTCCCGCGCCGGAGCCGGAGCCGGAGCCGAGGGGGGAGCCGACGTGACGGCAGCTGTGCCGGAGCCCCGGCCGGCGCGGCGGGCGGCGTGGTCGCGGAAGGTGCCGCGCAGAGGGGCCAGGGCCGGTTCCTCGCCACTGGACAGCGCGTCGTACACGGTCGTCAGCTCCCGTATCAGGAGCGCCGCGCTGTAGCCGTCACCGATGATGTGGTGCGCGTGTACCACGAGGACGTGGTCGTCGGGGGCCACCGTGAGCACCCGCAGGCGCAGGAGCGGCCACGCCCAGGGCTCGAAGCGGCGCTCCCGCTCGGCGGCGACCCTGTCCTCCACCTGGTGCGGGGCCGTGAGGGTCTCGAAGTCGACGGGCAGCCGCAGCGACGGCGGCAGCTCCTGCTGGACGGCCGGGCGCGCCCCGGCGGGGAAGACCGTACGCAGCATGGGATGCCGCACGACGAGGGCGTCCACCGAAGCCTGGAAACGGGCGGTGTCGAGCGGGCCGCGCAGGCGCAGCCGCGTGAGCCAGGACGACGTCGAACCCGGCGCCAGGGCGTCGGCCAGCAGGAAGCCCCGCTGCGTGGGGGTGAGCGGGAAAGGCGTGGGCCCCTCCCCGCCGGTCTCCTGGACCGCGGGAATCGGAGCATCCGACGGAGCGGCCGTGTCCACGGCGGTGGCCAGGGCGGCGAGGGTCCGGTGACGGTAGATCACCGTCGGCCGGGGGAGCGGACCGCCCTGTTTCTCCAGCCGGGCGAACACCTCCAGCACGAGCAGGGAGTCGCCGCCCAGGGCGAAGAAGTCGTCCTCACGGCAGACGTCGTCGGCCTGGAGCAGTGCGGACCAGATGCGCGCCAGCCGGACTTCGGTGGGCGTCGAGGGCGGCGTACGGAGGACATCCCCGGCCCGCACCGGCGCGTTCGCACCTTCCGCGCCGTCCGTCCGATCCTCAGCGACCGCCCCCGCTCCCGACCCCGTCCCCAGGGCGAGCAGCTGACGCCGGTCGATCTTCCCGTTGTCCGTGAGCGGCATGCTGCCGACCGGGACGATGCGGGACGGCACCATGTACGGCGGCAGCGTCGCCGCGAGATGGACCCGCAGCGCCGCCGGGTCCACGCCCGATGCGCCCGTCCTCGGCGTCACGAACGCGACGAGGCGGCCGTCCCGGAGCAGGACCACGGCCTGGGCGACGTCCCGGTGCGCCTGGAGCACGGCTGCGATCTCGCCCGGCTCGACCCGGTTGCCGCGGACCTTCACCTGGTCGTCGAGGCGCCCGAGGAAGTCCAGGGTGCCGTCCTCGCGCGCCCGCACGCGGTCGCCGCTGCGATACCAGCGCCGCCCTCGCCGGGTGGTGAAGGCGGCCTCGGTCAGAGCCGGTTCACCGAGGTAGCCGGGCGTCAACCCGACCCCGGAGATCAGGAGTTCACCGGCCTCGCCGGGCTGACGCTCCTCCCCGTCGGGGCCGACGACCGCCACCTCCGTACCCGCCACGGGACGGCCGATGGGCAGTTGCGTCACCTCATCGGCGGGCCGGGAGCGGATGATGTGGCAGGTCGTGTTGATGGTCGCTTCCGTCGGCCCGTACAGGTTGGCGATGCGCTGGCCGTCGCCGAAGAGATCGAACCAGCGGCGTACGTGGGCGGGCGGCAGGGCCTCGCCGCCGACGTGGATCCAGCGGAGGGCCGAGAGACCGGGCCGCGGCCCTCCGCGCCGTACCCGCTCCTCCGAGGCGGTCAGGAGCTGCTCCCAGAGAGTCGGCACGGAGCTCCACACGGTGATCCGGGCGCGTTCGACGTGGGTGAGCAGGAGATCGGGATCGCGCAGGAGGTCCCGGCCCACCGTCACCACGGTCGCCCCGACGAGCAGCGGGGCCAGGAGCTGGCGCACGGAGGCGTCGAAGCAGAGCGAAGCCGTCTGGGCGAGGCGGTCGTGCTCGTCGTAGCCGAAGGTGCGGACGGCCCAGGAGAGGTAGTTCTCCATCGAACGGTAGGTGATGGGTACGGCCTTGGGGCGCCCGGTGGACCCGGAGGTGAAGATCACATAGGCGGGGGCGTCCCTGTCGACGGGACCCTCCGGCACGCTCCCGTGTTCCCGCGGTGCGGGCTCCGGCAGGTCGACGGGGACCAGGGTGACGTCACCGAGGGCCTCGGCAGCCGCACGGGTCGCGGCGTGGCAGAGCACCGTACGGGCGTTTGAACGGCGGAGCTGGTCCGCGAGGCGCGCGGTCGGATGGCCGGCGTCCAGTGGCACCCAGCCGGCGCCCGCGCGCAGGACGGCGACGACCGAGACGACGGCGTCGGCCCCGGGCTCGGTGAGCAGCCCGACCAGGCTCCCCGGGGCGACGCCGTGGGCCACCAGCCGGGCGGCGAGCGCAGAGGAGGCGCGGTCGAGTTCGGCGTACGTGAGGGTGGAGCCGGTGACCTGCCCGACCTGGGGGTCGCCGTCGCCACTCTGCCCGGCGCCCGTGTCGACGGCGATCGCGTCCGGAGCGGCCCGGAACCGGGCGAGCAGCCGCTCCACGATCGTGGCGGACCCGGCTGCCGGGTGCGCGGCCTCGGCCCTGCCCGGGGCGGTCGGTCCGTCCGCCCCGCCGAGGGCGGCCAGCTCCTCGTGGAAGTCGCGGTCCAGGCGGGCCACCGTCGCCGGGTCGAAGAGGTGGACGGGGAAGTTCCACGAGAAGCGCAGGACCGTGTCGTCCTGCCAGCAGAGCAGGCTGAGCCGGGTCGCGGGCGTCCCGGTCCCGGCGGCGGTCGGCCGCACTGTCACCGGGCACCGCGCGTCGAGCGCGGCCGGGAAGTGGGCGAAGCTGAACCCGGCCGGGCTCACCGTCCTCGGCCCGCCGACGGCCGGGCCGGCGGCCCCCGGCCCGGCCGCGGCCGGGCGCCCCGGCACCAGCAGCCGGGCCAGGTCGAGGCTGGTGGGCGTCGCACGCCGCTCGCTCTCCAGCCAGAGCCGCCCGATCCGCTCGGCCAGCTCCCACACCGACTCGTCCGGATCGCTCTCGCACAGCAGCGGGAGAGTGTCGGCCAGCGGCCCCACCAGCCGGTCCACCCCCGGCAGCCGGGCCTCGCGCCGGGCACGGGCGACGTTCACCGCGATCTCGCGCTGCCCGCCGCTCCACCGGCCCAGACACCGCACATGGACGGCGAGCAGCAGCTGGAACAGGCTCACCCCGTGCGAGGCCGCCCGCTCCCTGAGCGCCGCCGTCGACGGCGCGTCGAGGGCGCTGAGATGGGTGGCCAGAGGGGCGGCCGGGAGGGCCCCCGGATCACCGTCGTACGGCAGCCGCAGCGCCTCGCCCCGGCGGGCCAGCCGCCCGGACCAGTAGCGGAGGTCGGCCGCGAGGGCTTCGGCACCGGCCGCGGAGGACCGCTCCGTGGCGGCAGCGGCGGAGTACCGCGCGAAGTCGGTGGAGAGGGCGGGCAGTTCGGAAGGAGCCTCCTGCCCCCGAGCGAGGGCGCTGTAGAGGGACCAGAGCTCCCCGGAGAGGACGTTGAGGCTGTAGCCGTCACCGGCCGCATGGTGGATCACCAGCACAAGGTGGGCCAGGTCCGGGGCTTCGAGGGCGAGGACCGCGCGTACGGGGGGCTCCGCGGAGAGGTCGAACGGCCGGTTGCGCAGGGCGTTCTCCAGCTCCTCGACGGGACCGGGCCGCTCGCGCACCTCGTACCAGTCGGAGAGGGGGGTGGCGGGCGCGACGTACTGCCGGGGCGCCCCGCCGACCCCGTCGCCCGCCCCGCTCTCGACACGGATCCGCAGCATGGAGTGCCGGTCGGCGAGCGCGGTGAGGGCGCGGCCGAGGAGTCCGGTGTCCAGAGGGCCCTGGATGGTCTGGCGGACATATCCGTGGGCCGGGATGTCCGGATGGAGCCGCCCGCCGGTGTGCAGGGCCAGCTGGACCGGGGTGAGCGGGAAGGGCACCCCGTCCGCGACCGGGGAAGGGGCCGGGGACGGTACCGGCGCCGGACCGGCGGGGGCGTCGAGATGAGCGGCCAGCTCGCGGACGGTCCGGTACTCGAAGAAGAGCGTGGCGGGCAGGGCGGTGCCCAACTCCCCTTCGAGCTGCCGTACGAGGTCGACGGCGGCCAGGGAGTCCAGGCCGAGGGAGAGGAACGGGGCGTCGTCGGGGATCTCGGCGGGCGGCAGCCGCAACGCCGCGCCCAGGAGCCGGCGCAGCAACGCTGCGGTACCCGCACCCGTACGCGCAGAGCCGTCGGCGGCCGGCTCGGTCACCCCGCCCGGGGCCGAAGACCGCCGTCGTGCTTCCGGTACGGACTCGGGTGCCGCCCCCGCCCCGGGCAGCGGCGCTCCGGCTCGGGCGACGGCGTCCGAGCGCTCCGTACGCACCGGACGGGCGGGCACGGACGACAACTCCGGACCGGTGGACGACGGCAGGGCCGGATCCGCACGCGAACACGACGGCTCCAGATCGGCCAGCACCACCTGCGCCGCGTCGACCCCGCACGCCGTACGGAGCGCCGCCAGCGCGGCAGCGGTGCTCACCGGCCAGCCGCCAGCCCGCTGCAGGACGGTGGCGCCGGGCCCGGAACCGGTGCCGAGCGCCGCGGCCATGCCCGTCCCCGCGAACGCGGCGAGGTTCACGGACTGCCAGGGCCTGCCCGCCCGCCGCTCCGAGGCCGCGAACGCGTCGAGGAAGGCGTTGGCACCGGCGTACTCGGCCAGGCCGCCCGCCAGACCGGGCAGCAGCGCGGAGACGGACGAGAACGCGACACAGACCATCGGATCGAGCCTGTGCCGCCGCAGGGCCGCCGAGAGCAGCACGGCGCCCCTCGTCTTCGCGGCCAGGGTGTCGGCGGTCTCCGCCGCGCGCCGGTTCCGCAGCGTGCCGGGCCGCACCACCCCCGCCGCGTGGAAGAGGCCGTCCAGACGGGGGAGCCGGCCGATGAGCGCGTCGACGTCCCGCTCCACCGAGACATCGGCCACGCGGTAGTGGACGGTGGCGCCCAGCGCCCGGAGTTCCCCGACGAGGCCTGCCGGAGGCTGTGGTGAGCGCCCGGCGAGTACGAGGGTGGGCCGGCCCTGTCCGGCCAGCTCCCGGGCGAGCGCGCCCCCGATCCCCCCGCCGCCCCCGGTGATGAGGAAGGTCCCGTCGGACGGCAACGGGGACACGTCGGCCCCCTGGGCTGCCAGGGGCACGATGCGGCGGGTGAGCCTGCGGCCGGAGCGCCAGGCGACCGCGGTGGCCTCGCCCGCAGCGCCGTCGTCGTCCGCCCGGAGTTCGGCGAGCACGGCCGCCAGCCGCTGGGCGGGGGTGTCGAGCGAGCAGAGGTCGACCCCGACGGCCGAACGGCCCGGTGTCTCCACCGGCAGGGCCAGCAGCGCCCCGCCCAGCACCGCATGGGCGGGCCGCGGCCGCTCGGGCGCGACTCCCGTGGTGTGGACGTCCTGCGTCAGTACCACCATCCGGCGCGCCCGCGTCGCGTGGAGCCCGTCGAGCGCCACGTCGAAGGCGGCCAGCGCCATCTCCTGTGCCCGGCCGACCGCATCGGCGCCTTCCTCAGCACCGGGGGCGGACCCGGCCACCAGGACCACGGCGTCCGGCGGCTCCTCGCCCCCGGTATGCAACGGGATCCCCTCGGCCGCCAGTCGGCGTCCCAGCAGGCCGACGGCCACGGCATCGGGCCCGGTCAGCAGCACGGACCGGACCGCCGCCGAGGCCTTCGGCGGCGCGGAGTCCTCCCACCGCACCCGGTGCAGCAGCGCTCTCACCGGAGGATCGGCCCAGTACCGGTCGCGCCGGAAGGGGTAGGTGGGCAGCGCGACCCGCTGGTGGCCCGCGTCGAGCGCGGTGCGGTCCAACGGCACACCCCGCGACCACAGCCGCCCGACGGTCTCCAGCAGCGCGCGCCGCCCGCCGCCGCGTGCCGTACGGTCGCCGAAACCGCCGGGCAGGGCGGGAAGCACCAGCACGTCGCCGCGCGCCACGTCCTCGTCCGCCCCCGCCGCACGACGTACCACCGAGTCCGCCGCCACCGCGGTGCCCACCGCCCCCACCGCCGCGCGGGCCGCGCCGGACAGGGTCGGCCCGTGCCCGACCTCGACGAACGTGTCGTACCCCTCCCGGGCCAGGCGCCCCACGGCCGCCCCGAACAGCACCGGCCGCAGGGCGTGGTCGCGCAGGTACTCCGGGCCGAGACGGGGCTGCCACTCGGCGGTGACCGTGCTCATCAGCGGGACGGACGGCTCCCGCAGGGTGAGCGCACGCGCCGCGTCGGCGAGCCGCTCCGCCACCGGGAGCATGAGCGGCGAGTGGAAGGCCCGGGAGACGCGCAGGCGACGTACGGGAATGCCCTGGCCGCCGAGATGACGGGCGGCGCGCTCGACGGCGGAGACGGAACCGGAGAGAACCTGAAGCCCCGGACCGTTGTACGCCGCGACGGCAAGGCCCTCGCCGACCCCCGCCCCGGGCCCGTCCCCCTCCCCACCTCCGGCGCCCCCACCGGTCATCAGGGCCGCGACGGCCTCCTCGCCCCCACGCACGGCGAGCATGGCCCCGGCCCCGGTGAACGCCTCCATGAGACGGCCGCGTTCGGCGGCGAACCCCACGGCGTCCCGCAGGGTCAGCACCCCGCCCACACAGGCCGCGGCGATCTCCCCGACACTGTGCCCGGCGACCGCGTCGGGCTCCACGCCCCACTCCCGCAGCTGGCGGGCGAGCGCGATCCCGGAGGCGACGAGCAACGGCTGCGCCACCTCGGTGAGTGCCTGGTCGGCGGGGTCGACATCCGGGTCCAGGGCCCACTCCACCAGGGCCCGCCCCCGCACCGGTCCCAGGAGGGCGGACGCCTCGTCGAGGGTGTCGCGGAACAGGGGGGCCGTACGGTACAGCGCCCGGTCCCGACCGGGGAACTGCGCACCCTGCCCGGGAAGCAGGAAGACGACCCGGGGCCGCGAACGGGCGACAACACCGCCGCGCGGGGCGGCCGCGGAGAGCCGGGCGCGGAGGTCACCCTCCGCGACGACGGCGAGCCGGTGGGGGCCGTGGTCCCGCGCGGTGCTCGCGGTCAGGCACACATCCCCCTCGCCCAGCTCCGGATGCGCGTCCAGATGAGCGGCCAACCGGCACGCCGCCGCCCGCAGCCCGTCCGCGCTGCGGGCCGACAGGGTCAGCAGACGTGCGTCCCCGCCCGAGCCGCTCGCGTACCCGAGACCAGAGTACGGGAGACCGGAGTGCGGGAGCTTCGCGTCCGCGGCGTTCGCGTACGGAACCTGCGCGCGCGGGGCCTCCGTCTCCGGGACCTGGAGCGGAGCCTCCTCCAGCACGGCATGGGCGTTGGTGCCGCCGAAACCGAACGCGTTGACGCCCGCCACGAGCGGTTCGGAGGAGGTCCACTCCCGGGCCTCGGTCACCACGGAGAACCCGGCGGGCGCGAGCCCCGGCGCGGGGAAGGCGTGATGCAGCGACGGGGGAAGCCTGCGGTGGCCGAGCGCCAGCACGACCTTCACCAGGGACGGCAGAGCGGCAGCGTTGAGGAGATGCCCGATGTTCGTCTTGACCGAACCGAGCAGCCGTGGCTCCCCGTCCGGCCGCAGGGGAAACGCGTGGGCGAGCGACCGCAACTCGATCGGATCACCCACGGCCGTACCCGTCCCATGCGCCTCCACATAGGTGACCGAGGCGGGATCGACCCCGGCCGCCGCGTACGCCCGGCCGATGACCTCGCGCTGGCGCAGCGGGTTGGGCGCCATGAGGCTCATCGAGCGGCCGTCGTTGTTGACGGCCGTGCCCCGGACGACCGCGAGCACACGATCGCCCCCGGCCCGCGCGGTGTCCAACCGCGTCAGGACGATCGCCGCACCCCCTTCGCCCGGCACGAACCCGTCGGCGTCTCCGCTGAAGGCGCGGCTGCGCCCGGTCGGGGAGAGGGCCTGGGCGTCCTCCAGCAGACGGTGACCGGTCGACGTCAAGTGCAGGTTGACCCCGCCGACCACGGCGAGATCGCACTCGCCCTCCAACAGACTGCGCCGCGCCAGGTGGAGGGCGACCAGCCCCGACGAGCAGGCCGTGTCGACGGCGAGCGCGGGCCCGTCGAGATCGAGGCACTGCGAGACCCGGGCGGCGATGAGACTCGGCAGATTCCCGGTGAGCGCGCCGGGCAGAGGCGACCCGTCGGCGCAGGCACGGTCCAGCACCTCCCGGTAGCCGCTCTCCCCGACGGCCGCGAAGACCCCGACCCGCCGGCCGCACCGGCGGGGGCCCGCGTATCCGGCACGTTCGAGGGCCTCATGGGCGAGCTCGAGGAAGATCCGCGCCTGCGGATCGAGCGCGCGGGCCTCGTCCTCGCCGATACCGAAGTAACCCGCGTCGAACGCGGCGGGATCGTCGAGCAGAGCGCCCCACCGCGCCCGGTGCCCTGCCGACGACTCGTCCCCGGAGCCGCCCCAACGCCCTTCCGGTACGGGGGCGACGGCGTCGCGCCCCTCGACGAGCAGCTCCCAGAAGGCGTCGGGCGTATCGGCACCGGGAAACCGGCAGGCCATCCCGATGACAGCCGCGGAGGCCGCCCCGGCATCTCGGTCCCGGGAGACGACGGCGGCGCCGGAGGCGGAGTCGGCCGCGAGCGCGGACACGGCCCGGACCGGCCCGGCATCCGGAACCGGCAGGGGCGCCGGAAGATGCCCCGCGAGCGCGGCGACGGTGTCGTGGTCACGGATCACCGCGGGGGGCAGGGTCAGCCCGAACGCGTCCTCCAGAGCCACGAGCACCTCCATGGCCTTGAGCGACGTCCCCCCGAGGCTTCCGAACGGCTCATGGAGTCCGATCGACCCGGCGGACCGACCCAGCACCCTCGCCCACACCTCCCGTACGACCTGTTCGGCCTCGCCACGCGACCGGGGGGCCTCGGCCCGGGCGGGAGCGTGCACTCCCGCACCACCGGAAGGCGCACCGACCACACCCGCCCCCAGGTCACCCGCCTCGAACCGCTCCCGCAGCCGCTGCCGTTGCAGCTTTCCGCTCGTCGTACGGGGAAAGGCCCCCGGCGCCAGGGCCAGCACCCGCACATCGTCGTGGAGGAGCGCCTCGCGCACCCGCGCCGCGACCCGTTCGAGCACCTCCGCCGCCTCCCGCGGCGGCCGGGCCCAGGGCACGAGGACGACCACGCGCTCGCCGCCCGTCACGGGATCGGTCGAGCCGACCACCGCCGGGGCACCCGGAGGCAGCCCGGGGGTCGCCGCCGCGACCGACTCCAGGTCAGGGGCGTGGAAGGTGCGGCCGTTGAGGAACAGCACGTCTTTGTGGCGCCCCGTGACACACAGCCGCCCCTCCCGCAGGAACCCGAGGTCTCCGGTGCGCAGCCACCCACCGGAGAAGACCTCGGCGCTCGCACCCGGCAGCCCGTGGTAGCCGCGGGCCAGCTGAGGGCCGCGCACCAGGATGTGCCCGAC
This sequence comes from Streptomyces sp. NPDC043746, assembly GCF_056436485.1. Classification (NCBI taxonomy): domain Bacteria; kingdom Bacillati; phylum Actinomycetota; class Actinomycetes; order Kitasatosporales; family Streptomycetaceae; genus Streptomyces; species Streptomyces sp. NPDC043746. The sequence goes on from NZ_JBWKCM010000006.1 coordinate 266,604, forward strand.
CCGCCGGTCGCCCAGCTCCGCGCCCCCGTCGTCGACGATCCGTACGGCGCACCCCGCCACCGGGATCCCCACGTCCATCAGCTCCAGGGCCCCCGCCCCCGCCACGGTGTCCACGGCCAGGCCCCGGCCCAGCGCCGCCCGGTCCAGGACCAGCGGCTCCGCTACCTCCCCCGGCGGCGGGAAGGTCACGGCCAGCGTCGCCTCCGCCAGCCCGTAGACCGGCTGGGCCGCCGCCGGATCAAGGCCCGCCGGGCGCATCCTGCGCGCGAACTCCCGCCACACCGCGGGCGCGATCGGCTCCGCCCCCACCAGCATCAGCCGCACGCTCGACAGGTCCAGCCGCCCGACGACCGCCTCGGGCACTCGCCGGACGGCCAGCGCGAGGGCGAAGTTGGCCGCCGAGAGCACGGTGGCCCGGTGCCGGTCCGCCATCTCGAACCAGAGCCGGGGCCGCTTGGCGAACGTCAGCGGCCCGATCTTCACCTGCTTGGCCCGAGCGGCGAGCGGAGCGAGATGGGTCCCGATGAGGCCCATGTCGTGGAAGTACGGCATCCAGCTGACCACGACGTCACCGGAGCCGAGCCCCGACGCTGCCCGTATCTGCTCCAGATTGGCCAGCACCGCACGGTGGGTCACCTCCACCCCCTTGGGCGCACCGGTGCTCCCCGAGGAGAACTGCACAAACGCGACCTCGTCCGGTCCCGCGACGGCGGCCTTACGCAGCACCGGCCCCCGGCGCAGCGCATCGAGGCGGAGAGACCGTGCGTCACCGGGCAGGTTGGCCCCCACCGACTCGCTCGCCGCATCCACGACGACGGGCGGCCGGCCCAGGTGCTCCCAGATCGGCAGAACGCGCCGGGCGTCGGGAGCCAGCGGAACGGGGACGAGACCCGCGGCGAGCGCGCCCCAGAACATCGGCTGGAAGTCCTCGCTGCGATCGGCCAGCAGGGGCACATGGGCCCCCGGCGCGATGCCGGCCTCCCTCAGCCCCCCGGCCACGCGCATCGCGTCGTCCAGGAGTTCACGGAAGGTGACGGCCAACTCGTCGCCGTCACCGCGGACATGGACGACGACCTGCCCGGGAGCCCTCCGGACCGCGCCCAGCAGTACATCCAGCAGTGTCATGTCGGCGTCGTCCACTGGCCCGTCGGTCCGTTCTCCACACGCGCGGATACGCACGCACTGGTCGTCGCTCCGGCCGGTCGCCGGTCCCTGGTGATGATCCTAGAATCGCCCCGAACGGCCGAGGATCAACCGGCGGGAGGAGACCGCGTGCACCCTGAGACCGACCCCGTCACGGCGAGGGCGGCGGGACCATGCGGCCCCGGCTCACCGCGGAGGCGGAGCAGGCGCAAGAAGGGAAGCGGCGGCGGCAAGGGCGGCAGAGGAGGCGGTCGGGCGTGCCGTGTTGGTTCAGCGATCAGACCGCTGACCGTGAGGCCGTCGGGGGGGGGGGGGGGGGGGGGGGAGGGGGGGGGGGGGGAGGGGGGGGGGGGGAAAAAAAAAGCAGCGCGGCCTCGCCAACCGAAAAGAAAAAAAAAGGGAACGAGCGATGC
>NZ_JBWKCM010000006.1:268169-284548 GCF_056436485.1 Streptomyces sp. NPDC043746
GTGTTCTTTGTTTTTTTTTTTCCCCCCCCCCCCCCCCCCCCCCTCCCCTCCCCCCCCCCCCCCCCCCCCCCCCCCCCCCCCCCCCCCCCCCCGACGCTGTGCTACGAACCGACGGGCCCGGCCTGCTGTACGACCTCGAAGGACCACACGGTGGACCCGCTGGCCGCCGGCTTCGGACGTTCGCCGCCACCGGCGCCGCCGCCCTGGTGCGCCGCCTTCATCGGGCCCTCCATCCAGGCCTGGAAGGAGGCCTCGTCACGCCAGCGCGTGTAGACGAGGTAGTTGTCCGTGCCCTCGACGGGCCGGAGAAGCTCGAACCACTCGAACCCGTCGGAACCCTCGACGGCGTGGGCCCGGGACGCGAAGCGCTTCTCCAACGTCTCGCGCTGTTCCCGGGGGACGGTCAGTACATTGATCTTGACTACGCTCATGGCCTCATCCTGCCGTACCCCGCCGGACGGGAGGGGCAGCGGCCCGGCGCGAGCCCTCGCCCGGCTCTGTCCCGGCTACTCGGGCTGGGCCACGGTCAGCGACCACCGTATGCCCCCGTGCGAGGCGTCGACCCCCACACCGAACGAACCCCCCGGCACCACCCCGGGGTCCATGGACACGGAGCCCACCCCCGCGCTGCCCACGGGACAGTCCACCGTGAACGCGGCCACCCGAGCCCCCTGCGAATCCATCGTCACCCGCACATCGCCGCCGCCCTCGCAGGCCACCGTGAGCACGGTGTGCAGTCGGTCCGAGGCCCCGCCCGACACCACGCCACCGTCGCCCGTCCACTCCGGCACCCACACCAGGCCGTCCGGCCCGGGATGGGGAAGGAGCCCCCCGGTCGCCGCCGCGGCAGGGGCGAGGCCCGCCCCCGCGAGGCCCAGCACCGCCAGCAGCGCCACAGACGCGGATCTCCGCACACTCGTCATGCTTACTCCTCAGCCACAGGGTCAGGAAGCACAGCGTGGCACTGGAGCAGGCCGTTGCGCGCGAGTACGCGTACTCATGACACCGGCTCACGAACATGACCACGTTTCCCCGGTCGATCCCGTCCTTCTCGCCGGCAGCCCCCGGGACGGCCTGCCGGTGCGGGAGGGCGATCCGGCGGACGGCCGGGTCGAGGTCCAGGACCCGCACCGGCAGGTCCTGAGCCACCCGTACGGCGATCTCCGGCCCACGTGGACCGTGAACCAGTCCTCCCCCCCCGGCCGGCACCCGACGCCGGTCGCGCAGGGACCCGCCCCGAGACCGCAGGGACCGCCCCGGACCGCAGGGATCCGTACCGCCGCCCAGGGCCCTGAGGGCGCGGCGCACGCACACGCTAAGCTGCGACTTCCCCACGGGGGAAGTCCGGTCGAAGTCCGGCGCTGACCCGCAACGGTAGGCGGAGCCACTGGTTCCGCGAGCCCGATCACCCGTGGCGGAGAAGGCTCCTGACAATTCGCCGTGGACTGCGAAGGGTGCTGCGCGGGCGGCCTCCGCCCGGGGCTGCTCCGGTTTTCGCGCAGGCGCACGGCCCGAGGCGAAAGCGACCGGCCTGTGGCCACGTCCGTCGACCACGTACCCTCCCGACCCTCCCGACCCCCGCGTCCGGCGCGCCTCGACGCCGCCCCGCCCCCGCCCCGGCGCATACCGCTGCCGGTCCTCCTCACCGGCCTCGGCCTCGCCCTCCCCTTCTCGCTCCTCTGCGGGGCCGGGCTCGGGGCCTCCGGCCTCTCCTGGGCCGAGGTGGTGCGCTACCTGTGGGCCGGACTCGCCGGCGGGGCCATCGGCCCCGACGAAGTGGCGGCCTACACCATCGTCTGGGAACTGCGTCTGTCGCGCGCCGTGCTGGCCGCGATCGTCGGGGCCGGCCTGTCGGCCATCGGCGTCGCCGTCCAGGCCATGGTCCGCAACGCACTCGCCGACCCGTTCGTCCTCGGGATCTCCTCGGGGGCGGCGGTCGGTGCCAACGCCGTACTCATCTTCGGGGTGCTGGGGGCGCTGGGCATCTGGGCGCTGTCCACGGCGGCGTTCGTCTCCGCGCTGGTCGCGATGACGCTCGTGTACGCGGTCGCCCGGACCGAACGCGGACTGACCCCGCTGCGGCTCGTCCTGACGGGGACAGCGATGTACTACGGCTTCTCGGCCGTCACCACGTTCATGGTGTTCGCGGCCGAGCGCGGCGAGGCGGCACGCTCGGCGATGATGTGGCTCCTCGGCAGCCTCAGCGGCGCCAACTGGGGCTCCGTACCGATCGCCGCGGGAGCGGTCCTCCTCGGACTCGCGTATCTCGCCTGGTCGGCGCGGCGCCTCAACGCCCTCGCCATGGGCGATGAGACTGCCGCTGCCCTGGGGGTGGACCCCGGAAGACTCCGCAGGGAGCTCTTCCTCGTCGCCGCGGCCGTCACGGGGGCCGTCGTCGCGGTCAGCGGAGCGATCGGCTTCGTCGGCCTGATGGTCCCGCACGCCGCACGGATGCTCGTGGGCGCGGACCACCGCAGGCTCCTGGCCGTCGCACCGCTCGCCGGAGCCGTCCTGCTGATCTGGGTGGACGTCCTCTCGCGCGTGGTGCTCGCCCCGGCCGAGCTCCCCGTGGGCGTCCTCACCGCCGTCATCGGCGTCCCCTGCTTCATCCTGCTCATGCGCCGCCGGACCTACTCCTTCGGAGGCATCTGATGCGGATCGACATCGACGCGCTGACCGTCGAGGCCGCCGGCGCGCGGCTCGTCGACGAGGTGACCCTGACGGCGGGGGAGGGGCAGCTCGTCGGCCTGGTCGGCCCCAACGGCAGCGGCAAGTCCACCCTGCTGCGCTGCGTCTACCGGGCCCTGCGCCCCACCTCCGGAGCGGTCCGCATCGGGGGCGACGACCTCCACGCCCTGTCCACCAAGGAGGGAGCCCGCCGACTGGCCGCCCTCCCGCAGGACGCGGTCGCGGAGTTCGACTTCACCGTGGCCGAGATCGTGGCGATGGGACGGATGCCGCACCAGGGCCCGATGGCCCGGACGACGGACGAGGACCGCCGCCGCTGCGAGGAGGCGCTGAGCGGGGTGGGCGCGGCCCACCTGGCCGAACGCGGCTTCCTCACCCTCTCCGGCGGCGAGAGGCAGCGCGTCCTGATCGCCCGCGCCCTCGCCCAGGAACCCCGGGTCCTGGTCCTGGACGAGCCGACCAACCACCTGGACATCGCCCACCAGCTGGAGATCCTCGCCCTGGTCCGCGGCAGCGGCCTGACCGTGCTCACCGCCCTGCACGACCTCAACCTCGCGGCCCTGCACTGCGACCTCGTCCACGTCATCGCCCGCGGCCGGATCGTCGCCTCCGGAGCCCCGTACGACGTCCTGACCACCGAACTGCTGGCCGAGGTCTTCGGCGTACGGGCGCACCGCGTCGCCCACCCCGAGACCGGCGTGCTCCAGCTGCTCTTCGACCTCCCGCCGACCAGCCCCACCACCACCCCCTGAGGAGCCCAGCCACCATGCCGAACCCCACCCGCCCCGCCGCCTTCCTGCTCGCCGCCGCCCTGGCCCTGACCGGCTGCGGCGCGGACGTCACCACCCGGGCCGACGGGAAGGAAGGCACCGCGGAAGCCGACCGGCACTACCCGGTGACCGTCGAGAACTGCGGCGAGAAGAGGACCTACGCCAAGGCGCCGCAGCGCGTCGTGACCAACGACGTCGGCATCACCGAGATCATGTTCGCCCTCGGCCTCGAAGGCCACATGGCCGGATACGTGATGCCCGACGACAAGGGCGACATGACGTCCGTCCCCTGGAAGGACGGCTACAACAAGACCACGTGGCTCTCCAAGGAGCGCATCAACAAGGAACTGGTCCTCGACGCCAACGCCGACCTGGTCTTCGCGGGGTGGAACTACGGCTTCAACGAGGGCGAGGGCTTCACCCCCGCCGAACTGAAGCGCGTGGGCGTCGACTCGTACCTGCTGAGCGAATCGTGCCGCAACGGACAGGGCAAGGCCCGCGGAGTCATGCCGCCGCTCGACGCGCTCTACACCGACCTGCTGAACCTCGGGAAGATCTTCGACGTGGAGGACCGGGCCGAGGCCCTCGTCACGTCCTTCCGGAAGCAGGTCGCCGACGCCCAGGCCGAGGCGCCGAAGGGCGAGGGCCGCCCGCGCGTCTTCCTGTACGACGACGGCAAGGACAAGCCGCTGACCTCGGGCGCGTACGCCGGACCGCACGACATCATCACCAAGGCCGGCGGCGACCACATCATGAAGGACCTCAAGGACAGCTGGACGACGGTCGGCTGGGAGACGGTGGTCGACCGCGATCCCGAGGTCATCGTCATCAACAACTACGGTGACACCACGGCGGACCAGAAGCGGGCGTTCCTGAAGTCCTACAAGCCGCTCGCCAACGTGTCCGCGGTCAAGAACGACCGGATCGTCGTGCTGGACTACGTGGACCTGGTGGAGAGCCCGCGCAACCCCGCGGCCGTCAGCACGCTCGCGAAGGACCTGAGGAAGTTCGCCCGGTAGCCCGGGAGGCCGGACACCGAAGGGGCTGCGGAGAGCCGAAGGGACTCCCGGAACCGTGCTGCCCCCTCACCCCCGTACCCCCTCACCCGGGCTCGGTCCGGGCGGCCGTCTCGTCGACGGGGATCCCCAGCCGACCCGCCACGGTGGTGAGGGCGGCACCGAGGGGGAGCGCGATACGGGTCACGGCATGGCGGTCGCCCCGGGTCGGGTCGCGGTTGACGATCAGCACCGGCTGCCCGGCCTGCGCCGCCTGGCGGACGAACCGGAGTCCCGACATCACCGTCAGCGAGGAGCCCAGCACGAGCACGGCGGTCGACCGGCGGACCAGTTCGCGGCAGTGCTCGACCCGCTGCGGTGGCACGTTCTCACCGAAGAACACGACGTCGGGCTTGAGGATGCCGCCGCAGGACGTGCAGGGCACCACACGGAAGTCCCCGACCTGTTCGTCGGTGAGGTCGGCGTCACCGTCCGGGTTGACGGCGGCGGCGACCGGCGCGAAGCCCTCGTTCGCCTGCTCCAGCCGCCGGGCCAGTTCGCGGCGCGGGCTGAAGGTACGACAGGTGAGGCAGACCACCCGGTCCAGGCCCCCGTGGAGCTCCACCACGCCCTCGCTGCCGGCGGCCTGGTGCAGACCGTCGACGTTCTGGGTGATGACACCCGAGAGCAGCCCGTGCCGCCCGAAGGCGGCCACGGCCCGGTGCCCGGCATTGGGACGGGCCCGGCCGAAGGTGCGCCAGCCGAGATGGCTGCGCGCCCAGTACCTCCGGCGCGCCCGGGCATCGGCGACGAAGTCCTGGTACGTCATCGGGGTGTGCCGACCCAGGCTCCCGCCCTCGCCCCGGTAGTCGGGAATGCCCGACTCCGTGGAGATGCCCGCCCCGCTCAGCACGAGCACACCGCCCCTGCCCAGGGCGTCGACGACCGGCTGCGGGTCCGTGGTGCCGGGCGGCGGCTCCCCGGTGGGGGTCCAGCTCAGAGTGGGGCGCATACGCATGCCCCCAGGGTACGTAGCGACCTCGTCCGACGGCTCGGCCCCGGAGCGCCGAGTGGCGCGGAGCGTGCCGTACCGCCCCGGCACACGCCGCACCGCTCCGGAGGTCCGTAGCCGCTGTTTCCGGGCCCTTTACCGGTGTCGGCGCGGTGATGTGGCGTTGCTATACCGGGGATTCATACGTTCTTCTCCAGGCGGTGCCGGTGTGGTCGGCGCCGCAATCGGAGGAGGATTTCCCATGTCCGAGAACGAGAAGAGCGCGGGTCCGGTCGAGGGCGAGCTGGAGGACTTCGAGGTGGTCGCCCACAGCGAGGAAGAGGAGGAAGAGGCGGGTATCTGCATCACGAACAACAGCGACATGCTGCAGTAACCGGGCGCGTCGGTTTCTGTTCACGGCGCGGGCTCCGGCGCCCGGCGGTGTTCCGGGCGCCGGAGGCCCGCTGCCGTGACGTGCTGCGTGGCCCGCGATCGGGCCGGTCGTTCTTCACCGTTCACTCGGGCGGGTTCCGAGTATTCGGTCAGGTTCCGATTTCGGGTGGTTGGCGGGTGTGCTGTGAACGTTCTGCTGTGTCCGCTGAGTGACGGCGGATTTCTCTATCCCACGATTGCGGTGGGGCGGGAACTGGCATTTCGGGGACACCAGGTCGGTGTATTGGGGCGGTCCGATGTGGAGCCCCTTGTGGCGAGCGCGGGGCTCCCGTTCACGGCGGCGGAGAACTTCGGGGGACGGCGGGCCTTCTCCGCGGCATGGTGGGGGCGTACGGGGCTGGAGCAGTACCGGGCGACGGTGCGGGCGGCCCGTGAGTTCGGTGCCGACCTCCTGGTGACCTCGGTGTTGTGCAACGGAGCCCTGCTCGCGGCCGAGGCCCTGGACATTCCCGTGGTGGTGGTCGGCCTCTCGGTGCACCTGTGGGAGTACGCGGCGGGTGGCGAGGGCGAACCGCCGCTGGGCCGCAGCCGGGGGAACCGCACGGAGGAGATGCGCCGGCTGTACGCGCGGGTGCGGGAGGAGGCCGGCCTTGCGGCGGGCGGCCCCCGTCGGGGGAGCAGCCCGTTGCTGGGCGACGCGCTGCTGCTGCGGGGCGACCCGGTGCTGGAGTTCCCCGGGGCCCGGTTGCCGGAGCGGGTGTGGCACGTGGGGCCTCTGGCATGGGAGCCGGCGGCGGACGCTGCGGAGGTCGAGGAGGTACGGGAGCTCCTGGCGCGGACGGACAAGCCCGTGGTCTACGTACACCTGGGGCGGGTCTTCGAGGGCGCGAGCCGGTGGCCCCATCTCAATGAGGCTTTCACCGGCGGACGGTTCCAGGCCGTGGTCGAGCAGGGGCGCTCCCCGCACCCCGAGCCTGCGCCGGGCGCGGACATTCTGCCGGTGCGCAAGCCCTGGATGGGGCCGCTGATCGACATGGCCGACCTGGTGGTGACCAGCGGGACGTCCGCACCGGTGCTGGCGGCTCTGATGCGTGGCCGGGCTCTGGGGGCTTCTCCCAACGGGTCCGAGCAGCCGCTGCTGACGTGGGCGTGTATGCGGGCGGGTGTGGCGGCGCATCTGCCGAAGACCTCGCCGGGGCTGTGGCCTGGGTTGCTGGAGCAGGTCTGGCGGGATGAGGGCCTGCGGTCCCGGGCCGGAGAGCTGGGCCGCGGGCTCGCGGCGGTGGACAGTGCGGGCCGGGCGGCCGACATCGTCGAGGCGGTGCCCCGGCGACCTGGGGATTCGAAGGAGGAGCATGATGAGGCGATCACCCGGCCCTGACACGGCCGGCACGACGGACGCGACCGCCCGGCCCGGTGGGGCCGATGCGGTGGGCGGACCCGGGGAGACGAAGACGGCCGTAGCCGTGGCTGTGGAACGTCTGTCGGCGGGTGCGCGGCAGTGGGTGGGGGCCAGTGCGGCGTACCTCAACTCCCCTGAAGCGCTGGCCGTGTTGCCGACGACCCCGCGGACGAAGGCGTTGTTGCAGTTGGCGCTGGTGTGCCGCTACTGGGAGAAGGCCGCTCCGGACGAGGCGGGGCTGGGGCACGTACGAGGTGTGGTGGAGGAGGCCGGACGAGCCCCGGACTTCCTCCCCTTGATGGCCGGGGACCCGGTGAACGCGCGCCCCTTCCAGCTGGTGTGGGCGGCTCTCGCACCGCCCGGGGTGACCGGAAGGTGGCGGCGCGGTGCGCTGGAGCGGCTGACGGCCGAGGGCTATCTCGCGCCGGGCCGCAAGTCGCCCTACCTGCACCTGGGCACCCGCTTCTACGCGGATCTCGCGGGCGTCGACCACCAACTGGCGCCGTATCAGGAGCTGTATGCCGCCAGTGTGCTGGCCCGGGCCGACACACTGCCGGTGGCGGCCCTGGACGTCTGCGAGATCACGGACACGGTCTTCCACCTCAGCGACTACGGCTTCGGGGACCGGGGCCTCGGCTTGGAACGGGAGCCCTGGGGGCGGGCATGGGATGTGGTCGACCGGCTCACCGGCCACTGTGTGCGCGAGGGGGAGTGGGAGTCGGCCGCGAAGCTGGTGCTCGCCCAGTACTGCCTGGGTATGGACCCGTTGCGGACCCCGTCCGGGGCGGCCGGTATCCGGATGCTCGCCCGGGTCCAGTCGCCGCTGGGCGCGATACCGGGAAAGTCCGCCGCCCGGTCCGCCCCGGCGACCGCGCCCGCCGGGCAGTACTTCCGGTGGGCCTACCAGGCGACGTTGGTCACCGCGTTGACGATGCTGATCGTCAACTCCGGCCGGACCGCCGGTCTTCCCCCGGCCCCTACCGCACGTGCTGCCGACACCGCATCGGTCGAGGGGGCACGATGAGTGAGCACCAGGTCGCCCTGGCCGACGGCGCGCGTCTGCTGGAGGGAAAGCGGAACTGGTGGTTCCTGGGGCGTGGCGGGATCGCCCGTCTCGGCGCCGGGCACCTGACCCCGCAGGGGTCTCTGCGGTCGGAGACGGAACACCGGCTGCGTGAACGTGGCCTGTTCTCCTCCCCGCCCGTCCGTTCCTACGCCCTGACCGTCCTCACCAGCACCCACTGCAACCTGGGGTGCGGGTACTGCTTCCAGAACACCGCCCAGGACACGGCCGGCGGCAGCCGCCCACCCAGAATCGCCAGGGCACGTCTCACCTCCCCCACGATCACCTCGATCCTCGGCTTCACAGAGCGGCAGATGGCCGATGCCGGCCTGGAGCGGTTACGGATCCTGCTCTTCGGAGGCGAGCCGCTGCTCAACCCGCGCGGTTGCCTGGAACTGCTGGAGCGCGCGGCCGGCATCGGCATGACATCGGCGTGGATGATCTCCAACACCACACTCCTGACCCCATCGCTGGCCCGGAAGCTCTCCGCTCTCGGGCTGGACCTGGTCCAGGTCACCTTCGACGGTGACCGTGCCGACCACGACCGTATCCGGGTCAACCGGGCCGACGGCGGCGGGACGTTCGACAGGATCGTCCACAACATCGTCCGGGCGGGTGAGGCCGCCCCGCTGCGCTGGACGTTGCGGGTGAACGTCTCCCAGGAGACCTTCCACGGCATCGACGCGCTCATCGACCGGCTCGCGGGAGCGCTCGACCCGGCCCGCTGTGCCCTGTACTTCGCCCGGGTCGGTGACGTGGGCATCGGATACGCCAACGACCTGCTGCACACGGGAGAGCTCTCGGAGCACTTCACCCGATGGCAGCGGCGGGCACTGGAACTCGGGTTCGCGGTCAGCCGCCCGGGCGCCCGTCGCCCGTGCCGTACGTGTGGTCACACGGGCGGCCGCTACGGGGCGGTGATCAGCGCGGACGGGACTCTGGCCAGCTGCTGGGAGACCGCGGGCAAACCCGACTGGGAGGTCGGGACGGTCACCGGCGGATACCGGCCCGGCACCAAGACCGGTGAGCGCTGGGTCTCCTGCGAGGACCTCTACCGCTTCGACGAGGACGCCCGGACCCTCGCGGGCTTCCGGGACTCGGTGGACGCGGCCCTGCTGGACTACCTGGACGAGACGGAGCGCCTGTAGCCATGCCATCGTCTCTCGACCAGCTCTCCGCCCGTGCGTTCGACTGGCTGGGAGGGAACCTGGACCGCTTCGACCCGTACGCGCCGGACTCTGCCGGATCGCCGCCGCACCTGCGGGCCAAGGCCGTCATGGAACTGGCGCTGCTCTGCCACTGCGCGGCGCGTCTGCCGGACCCGTCCGACGGCCGGCTGGAGGAGGCGCGGGCCCTGTTGCGCAGGCTCTGGCAGCAGGAGGACTTCCCCGGGCTCTTCGACGCGCACCCCGGGGCGGCCCCCTCCTACCCGCTGGCCTTCGCCGCGCTGGCCCCCGCAGGAATCGACGACACGGTGGCCCGGGGAGCACTGGCGAGGCTGGCACCCGCAGCCCTCACCTCATCCGGCAGGCCACCCCTCAAGCGCCTGGAGATCCGCTACTACGCGGACAAGGCGGGTGTACGCCACGGGATGGAGCCGTACGCCGAACTCGCCGCGCTGAGCCCGCTGGTGACGCTGCCCGCCGTACCGCTCCCGGACACCGTGTCACCGGACACGGTGCCGCTGACGAACGCGGAGGGCTACTCCCTCACCCACGCTGCCTTCTACCTCGGTGACTACGGCCAGGCGGCCCCCCACCTGACGGGCGATCGCCTGTCACGTGCAAGGGATCTGGCCGACCGGATGCTGGAGCACTGTGTCGGCCATGAGCGGTGGGACCTGGCGGCGGAACTGGTCATCACCCAGTTCATCCTGGGGCTGGAGCCGCTGGATACGCCCTCGGGGGCGGCGGCGGTGGAGTGCCTGGCGCGGGCCCAGCGGCCCGACGGTGCGATCCCCGGACGGTCGGCCGCGTCGAGGGCACCGGACTCGGCTCCGGCCGGGGAGTTCTTCCGTATGGCGTACCACACGACTCTGGTGACGGCTCTGATGGGACTGGTCGTGTTGTCGGGGAGGCGGACATGGCATCGCGTCTGACTCTCGTCAGCCCCGATTTCACGCGGCTCTGGTTCGGGCAGGCCGTCTCGTCCCTGGGGGACATGGTCTTCAGCACGACGCTGATGCTGTGGGTGGCCACGGTGCTGGCGGGGGAGGAGACCTGGGCACCGGCGGCGGTGAGCGGTGTGCTGGTGGCGGGGGGCACGGCCGTGCTGGTCGTGGGCCCGATCGCGGGTGTCTTCGTCGACCGCTGGGACAAGCGCCGCATCATGCTCGGTACCGAGGTGCTGCGTGGGGGGCTGGTGGCGCTGCTGACGGCTGTGGCGTTCCTACCGACCGATGCGCTTCCGGCGGGGGTGTGGCTCGCCCTGGTCTACGGCACGGTCCTGCTGCTGCACGCGGCCGCCCGGTTCTTCGCACCGGCCCGTTTCACGATCATCGCGGATCTGCTCAAGGGGGACGCGGACCGTGCCCGGGCGGCGGGCATCACCCAGGCGACCAGTCAGACGGCGCTGATTTTGGGCCCGCCGCTCGCCGCGCCGCTGTTCTTCACGCTGGGCGTGCAGTGGGCCCTGCTCTTCAACGCGCTCTCCTACCTGGTGTCGTACCTGGCCATACGCTCGGTCCGGATCCCCCCGCCCCCGAAGGCGTCCCCCCGGCAAGGCCCTTCCCCGAAGGAGCCGGCCGCCGAGGGGGGCGGTGCGCAGGACAGTCCCGCAGACGCCGCACCCGCGGGCAGCCGTCGTTCCGGGGTGCTCACGGAGTTCGTCGCGGGTCTGCGGTTCTTCGGGCGGAGCAGGTTCCTGGTCGCGCTGCTGGTCTTCGCCGTGATCGGGCAGTTCGGGGTCGGTGCCCTGAACACGCTCAACATCTTCTTCACGACCGGCAATCTGAACATGCCGGCTCATCTTTACGGCTACGTCGGTATGGCGATCGGGGCGGGCGGCATCATCGGCGCGTTGTGTGCGGGCCGGGTGGTGCAGTGGATCGGGGCACGGCGGACCACCTGGACGGGCCTGCTGGTGAGCGGCGTCCTGCTGATCGCCTACTCCCGGCAGAGCACTCTCCTGGGCGGTCTCGCTCTGCTGGTTCTTTTCACGATCCCGATCACCATGCTGAACACGGCGATGGCGCCGCTGCTGCTGACCGCCGCGTCTCCGGCTTTCCGGGGGCGGGTCGTGGCGGTGTTCCAGCCGATGACGCAGGTGGCGTCGATGCTCGCGGCGGCGCTGTCGGGTTGGCTGGCGGGGGCGGTGCTGCCGGGTTTCGAGAGCTCGGTGGCAGGCCTGCGGTTCGGGCCCGTCGACATGATTCTCGCGGTGGCCGGGCTGGTGGTCCTGCTGTCGGGCTTCTACGCCCGGCTGGCGCTCCCGGAGACGGGTACGGCCCGGCCCGCCCAGGAAGAAGAGGAGGCGGACGCCGGGAAGACCGGGGCCGGAGGTACGGGTGTGCCGACAGCCGCCGTACCACCGGAGCCACGCCCGGACCGACCCTAGGGCCCCTCGCCGCCCCTTTGCCGGCTGGTCCGGCGCCCGGTGCACCCGCTGGTGGCTCTCCCGTACGTATCGGACGGCACACGCGCACCGGGGCCGTACCACCATCACCCATCAGGTATCCACCGGACACCACACGGCCGACCACCCGCCCTGTTCACCCGTCACACCACCAGGGAGCATCCAGTGACCTCCGCCGCCCGCCCGGCATCCCGCCGCTACCCTCATGCGGACCGCCAGGACATCGTCGAGGAACTCCACGGCCTGCCGGTCTGCGACCCCTACCGCTGGCTGGAGGACGCGCACGCCCCCGCGACACGCCGCTGGAGCGAGGGACAGCAGGCCCTCTACGAGGCGGAGCGGGCGGCCTGGCCGGGTCTGGAGCGGTGGGAGGAGGAGGTGGCGGCGCTCACCGCTGTCGACCGCGCCTCACCACCGAGGTCCCGGGGCGGCAGGCTGTTCTGGCTGCGGCAGGACGCCGTCCAGGAGCACCCGGTGCTCATGGTGCGGGAGCCCGGCCCGGGCGCGGCGGAGCGGGTCCTGTTGGATCCTCATGCCCTGGACCCTTCCGGGCGGACGGTGCTGGATGCGTGGCAGCCGTCTGTGGAGGGTGATCTGGTGGCTTGTCAGCTGTCCCGGAACGGGACGGAGGATTCGGTGCTGTGGGTGATGGAGGTGGCTACGGGGCGGACGGTGGACGGGCCCGTGGACCGGGTGCGGAAGTCCTCGGTGGGCTGGTTGCCGGGCGGGCGGGCGTTCTTCTACGTCAGACGGCTCGACCCACGGCTGAACCCCGGTGAGGAGCGGTACCACCGCCGGGTGTGGCTGCACCGGCTCGGGACCGCCCCTGACACCGACGTGCTGGTGTTCGGCGAAGGGCGGGAGAAGACCCAGTTCTACAGTGTGGCGGTGACGGCCGACGGCCGGTGGCTGGCGATCCGGGCCACGCCCGGCACGGGCCGTCGTAGCGAAGTCCATCTGGCCGATCTGACCGTCGGCCCGCCCGAGCGCCCGGTGCTGCGCCCGGTCCAGGAGGACCTGCCGGCCGCGACCCGCCTGCACGCTGTGCCGGGCACCGGCCCGCAAGACCCCGTGTGGCTGCGGACGGATCACGGTGCTCCCCGCGGCCGGGTCCTCGCCGTCCGTCCGGCCGACCTCCATCTGGGCCCAAGAGCGTGGCGCGAGGTGATTCCCGAGCGCCCCGACGCGACCCTCACCCACCTCACCGTCCTCTCCGGCCCTGGGCCGGAGTGCCCCTTGGGTGTGGTGGCGTGGAGCCGTCGTACGGTGGCGGAGGTGACGGTGCACGACCTGACCGACGGCACACAGCTGGCGACCGCTGTTCTGCCCGGGACCGGCGCGGTCGGTGATTTCTCGCCCGGGGAGTACGGGAGCTTCGAGGCCCACTTCACGTACACCGACTTCGTGACCCCGCCTCAGGTGCTGCGTATCGACGCGCGCACCGGTCGTGTGGTGCGGTGGGAGCACGGCCCGCGCCTCGCCCCGAGGGCCGTCGGCGCGCACACTCGGCAGATCACCTTCCCTTCCCGGGACGGCACGCGGGTGGGGATGTTCGTGATCTCCCCGACGGGCCGTCCGGACCTTCCGCGCCCGCTCCTGCTGACCGGGTACGGGGGTTTCGGGCAGATCATGTCGCCCCGGTACCGGGCCCAGGTCCTGGCCTGGGTCAGGGCGGGCGGTGTCTTCGCGTGGGCGGGGCTGCGTGGCGGCGGTGAGGAGGGGGAGGGGTGGCATCGGGCCGGGAGCGGGGCGCACAAGCAGAACACCTTCGACGACTTCGCCGCCGCCGCCGATCATCTGCTGGCCTCGGGCTGGACCGAACCGGGCCGTATCGCGATCATGGGCACGTCCAACGGCGGCCTGCTGGTCGGCGCGGCTCTCACCCAGCAGCCCGGGAAGTACGCCGCTGTCGTGTGCCGGGCCCCGCTGCTGGACATGGTCCGCTACGAACGGTCGGGCCTGGGCCCGAGCTGGGTCCCCGAGTACGGCTCCGCCCACGACCCCGGCCAGTTGCGGACGCTGCTCGGCTACTCCCCCTACCACCGCATCACCCCCGGCACTGCCTATCCGGCGGTGCTGCTGACCGCCTCCCAGGGTGACACCAGGACCGACCCGCTGCACGCACGCAAGATGTGCGCCGCCCTGCAGCACGCCACCACGAGCCCCGCCCCGGTTCTGCTGCGCCTGGAACACGGCGTGGGCCACGGCGCCCGGTCCCTGTCACGGGCGGTCGCCCTGGAGGCCGAGTGCCTGGCCTTCCTGGCCCACCAGGCGGGCCTGCCCGCGCCGCAGGGCCCGGAGGGGATCACACCATGAGGTTCGGGTGCCGCTCCTGGTGCCGGGCGCAGTAGCCTGCTGGAGACGTCGGGAGGCGTGGGTTTTCGGGGGTGGTGAGGCAGGGGAGCCCGGGGTGTGACCGGGCGCCTGACCTGGCGCATGCAGGGGTGCGGTGAGCGCGATGCGGCCCGTGGCGGATCATGTCGCGTGGTGCTGCGGACGGTCCCGGGGCGTGTGGCTGCCCGGCAGCTGCCGGCCCGCAGCCCCTGATTGTTCCGTGCCCCGTGCCCCGTGTGCCGCTCTCGCCGGACACGCGGCGGATGCCTCGTCGTGCGGTACGCCGGCTTCCTCGCGGTGACCCTGGCGGGTGCGACAGGCGGCGGGGGTTCGATGTTCCTGCGGTTCCAGGGCGTCGGTCTGCCCCAGGGCGTCACCTTAGGGAACCGGCCAGGCGTGGCCCCCTGCCGGGCATCGCCCTGCGCTCGGTACGTTGACCGGGAAGATCCTGGACTCGTCCCCTGGTGATTCGGGCGTGGGTGGCCCGCACGCCCAGGTTCGAGGCGTTGCCGAAGGCCGTCCGACATCTGCCGGGCGGCTTTTCGTGTGTTCTTCTCTTGCCCATGTCATTCGACTGCCCGGCCCCCACGATTCCGGAGCTGGTGGAGTGGACGCTGCGTGAGTCCGGCCTCGGTGCCCCGAAGTCGAACCGCTACGGCAAAGACAGCGACCCGCTGATCGCGCCCACCGCGTCGGCGGCCGTGAAGCTGGGTCTGACGGAGTGCCTGGAGGGCCCTGGTCAGCGCCGTTCCCTGCGCCTGCCGGAGGACCATCCGGTGGTCAAGCAGGTCGCGCAGGCGAAATGGCAGCTCACGCAGCGTGGTTTCGGCCCGTGGGCGCGGATCCACCGCAAGGCGCAGGGGCGCGAGCGGCAGTGTGCGCAGCTGGTGGTCTTGTCGTGGGACGCCCTCGATGCCCGGTCCCGGCCCGGCGTCGCCGACATGGACCCGGCTGGCGTCGCGTAGTCGAGTGCGGAGTGCAGGCGTTCCTCGTTGTACCAGGCGATCCCCTGGAAGATCGCCCGTTCGACCTGGTCGACGTCCTTCCAGGGACCCCGCATCTCGACCAGCTCAGCCTTGAAGGTGCCGTTCAGCGCCTCGGCCATCGCGTTGTCATACGAGTGCGCGACCGATCCGACGGAGGCGGAGGCACCGATGTCGGCGAGCCGGTCGGTACACCGAATTGCATCCGCCTCGCGACCCGCGATCGCTGTGGTGTACCCGTCCGGAGTCCTTCTTGATCCGGCGCCGCCAGAGCGCCATCTCCAGCGCGTCCAGAGGGAGTTCGGTCCGCATGTGGTCCGCGACCTGCCACCCGACGATCATCCGCGAGTACACGTCCAGGACGAACGCCACATACGCCCACCCCGACCAGGTGCGGACACAGGTCATGTCCGCCACCCACAACTGATCAGGCCGCGAGGCGGTCAAGTCGCGGTCGACCAGGCCCGACGGACTCGCCGCCGACGGTTCCGGAACCGCGGTCCGACGCCGCCGGCCACGGATGGCGCCCTCCACGCCCAGCTCGGCCATCAGCCTCCCGCCGGTGCAGCGGCCCACCCCGTGGCCCTTGCGCCGAAGCGCGCGGGTCATCCGGCGGACCCCATAAGTGCCGCCCGACTCCGCGTGGACCTCCCCGATCAGCGGCATGAGCTGCTCGTCCCGGCGCCGACGGGCCGACTTCGGCCGCTTCATGCGGGCGAAATACGTCGACGACGACAGCTCCAGCACCCGGCAGGCAGGATCGACCCCAAGGCCCCTCTCGCGTACGTGGTCGATCACCTGCTCGGCCTCGTCCGGGGACGGTCGATCCCCTGGGCAAAACGCCGAGGCGGCTTTCAGGATCTCGTTCGTCCGCCGCAACTCCGCTACTTCTTTGTGGAGTTGCTTGAGCTCGTCCAACTCGGCGGTGGTGAGCCGGCCGTCCTGCTCCCCGCGGTCGGCCTCGGCCTGCCGAACCCAGCCGCGCAGGGCCTCCTTGCGGATGCCCAGGTCGTTCGCGGCGTGCGCGACCGGGCGGCCGGTGGCGCGGACCTCACGGATCGCGCGCTCGCGGAGTTCGTCCGGATACCAACGGGGTGCGGGTCTGTCAAACGAACGGTGTAGCTGGGGTGGTTGAGGGTTACTGCTGGGCTGCGGAGAGGCGGCCGTCGAAGGTGATGTCGAAGGCG
>NZ_JBWKCM010000007.1:0-41731 GCF_056436485.1 Streptomyces sp. NPDC043746
GGAGAGTCAGGGGGGGAAACGGCCTCTGCCCGGCACCGGACCCCCCGGGGGGCTCCCCCCCCCCTCCTCCCCCTGCGCGTTCTGCGCGCGGCCCCGCGGCCCGGGGGCCCGGCCCGCGACCGCCCTGCTGGTCGACGACGCGCTGCTGCTCGACCTGACCCCGGGGGCGGTCTTCGCCGCCGCCCGCGCGGGGCACTCGCTGAGCGCCGTACGCCAGGTGCTGCTGACCCATCCGCACGACGGGCCCGCCGTCGAGCTGCCGCCCACCCTGCCGCCGGCCGGGCGGGTGCCGGACGGCCAGGTGCTGACGCTGATCAGCGGGCACCGGGTGCGGGCGGTCCCCATGGACGCGCCGGGGACCGGCTACGAGGTCGCCTCACCGGACGGCGAGCGGCTGCTGTACCTGCCGCCCGGGGGTGCGCCCGCCGGTCTCGACGGGCGGGCGGAGCCCCCGTACGACCTCGTCGCCTGCGATGTGGTGGGGCGGCCCGACGCCGTGGCGCGGCTGCGGGCGGTGGGCGCGGTCGGCCCGGCCACCGAGGTGATCGCGGTCCATCTGGACCACGACGCCCCGCCGGGTGCGGCGCTGGACCGGCTCCTCGCGGCGGCCGGGGCGCGAGCGGTGCCGGACGGGACGACGCTGGCGGTGGGTGAGTATCCGGTGGCGCCGGACGTGCCGCGCCGGGTGCTGGTGACGGGGGGCGCCCGGTCGGGGAAGTCGCTGGAGGCGGAGCGGCGGCTGGAGACGTTCCCCGAGGTGGTGTACGTGGCGACCGGCGGGCGGCGCGGCGGGGACCGGGAGTGGGCGGACCGCGTGGCGCTGCACCGGGAGCGCAGGCCGGGCGCGTGGCGGACCGAGGAGACCTGTGAGCTGGTGGGGCTGCTGGGCGCGGAGGGGCCGCCGCTGCTGATCGACTGCCTGTCGCTGTGGCTGACCGACGCGATGGACCGGGTGGACGCCTGGGAGGACGTGCGGTGGCGGGAGGGCGGTGAGCAGGCGCTGCGGGCGCGGGTCGCGGAGCTGGTGGCCGCGGTGCGCGGGACCCGCCGTCAGGTGGTGCTGGTGACCAACGAGGTCGGTGCGGGGGTGGTCCCGGCGACTCCGGCGGGACGGCGGTTCCGGGACGAGCTGGGACGGCTGAACGCGGCGGTGGCGGCCGAGTGCGAGGAGGTCCTGCTGGTGGTGGCGGGGCAGGCGGTGGTGGTACGGGGGTGAAGAGGGTGCCGCGCCGGTGAAGGGGTGCCGCGCGGGGCATCGCGTCGGCGGGACGGTGCCGCGTCGGTGAGGGGGTGTCACCGGTGCCGGGCTGTGCCCGCGGGGCGGGCGGTACTGTTCCCGGCGGGGGCCCGGCGCCGGGTTCCCGGACCGGAAACCGACGTGACGACCCGCGAGGCAGACCTCCGTGAATCTGGACGACTTCTCCGACCTGATCGAACGCCCCGACGGGGGTGTCCGGCGCGACGCCGAGGAACGGCGGGAACGGCTGATCGTCCCGCCGGGGGCGCTGGGCAGGCTCGACGAGCTGGGCGAGTGGCTCAGCGCCGCGCAGCAGTCCGTTCCGGTCAGGGCCGTCGAGCAGCCCCGCGTGGTCCTCTTCGCAGCCGACCACGGGGTGGCGGAGCTGGAGGTCTCCGGGCGGGCGGCGGGCACCACCCACGAGCTGGTCCGGGCGGCCCTGGACGGGGTCAGCCCGGTGGCGGTGCTGGCCCGGCGCTTCGCGGTGCCGCTGCGCATCGTGGACGCGGGGATCGACTGCGACCCGGAGCTGCTGCCCGAGTCCGTCGTACGGCACCGGGTGCGGCGGGGGTCGGGGCGCATCGACATCGAGGACGCGCTCACCGCCGAGGAGACCGAGCGGGCCGTCCGCCTGGGCATGGCCATCGCCGACGAGGAGGCCGACTCCGGTACCGATCTGGTGGTGCTCGGGGATCTGAGCGTGGGCGGGACCACGGCCGCCGCCACCCTGGTCGCCGCGCTCTGCGGCACCGACGCGTCGGTGGTGACCGGGCGCGGTGGTGCGGGCATCGACGATCTCGCCTGGATGCGCAAGTGCGCCGCGATCCGGGACGCGCTGCGCCGGGCCCGGCCGGTCCTGGGTGACCAGATGGAGCTGCTGGCCACGGTGGGCGGGGCGGACCTGGCCGCGATGACGGGGTTCCTGCTCCAGTCGGCGGTGCGGCGGATGCCGGTGGTCCTGGACGGGGTCGTCGGGGCGGCCTGTGCGCTCGTGGCGCAGCGGGCGGCGTTCCGGGCGCCGGACTGGTGGCTGGCCGGGCAGGTCAGCGGGGAGCCCGCGCAGTCGAAGGCGCTGGACCGGATGGCGCTGACCCCGCTGCTGGACCACGGGGTGACGGTGGGCGAGGGGACGGGGGCGCTGCTGGCCCTGCCGCTGGTGCAGGCGGCGGCCGCGCTCGCCGCCGAGTTGCCGGAGCGTACGCCGGTGGTGGCCGAGGAGGACGGGGCCGCGGACGCCGAGGGGGCTGCCGGGAGCCGCGACGCGGACGATGTGAAGGTGCTCGACGCGACCTGAGGGCTGAGGGCTGGAGCCTGAGGTCCGGGGTCGGGGGTGCGCCCGACGCGGCCTGAGGCCCGGGACCGAGGGTGGGTCGGGACGGGCGGCCTCGGGGGGCGGGCGCCCCCACCCCTCCCGTACCGTCCCCGTACGACACACATGCCGGAATGTCCGTAATGCGCCATATGATCCTCTGCTATGGGAGAGGTTCGATCGGCCGAAGAGGCGGCCCGGCGCAGTACCGTCCGGTCCCGGCGTGGTGCCGCGTTCGCCATCTGGTATCTGCGCGTCGTCTCGTTCATCAATTTCCTGAGCGCCGTCTGGGTCGCCTTCGGCCAGGACCTGCGCCGCCACAACACCGAGAACTACTTCACGCCGTACCTGCTCACCGCCGGGTTCTCCTCCGGGGTCGTCGCCCTGTTCCTGGCGATCACCATGCGGCGGCGGAAGCGGGCCGCCTGGATCGTGAACATGGTCCTGAGCGGGCTCGTCCTCGCCGCGCTGGTGCTCGCGTTCTTCTTCGCGGAGATCAGGCAGCACGCCCAGAACTGGGTCTCGTTGGCGCTGACGGCCGCCTTCGTCGTGGCGCTGGTGGCGGGTCGGCGGGAGTTCTACGCCAAGGGCGACCGCTCCAACCCGAAGCTGGCCGCCCTGGTCGCCGCGGTGGGGCTGCTGGTCACCTCGCTCATCGCGTCGGCCCTGGTCACCGTCACCAACACCGCCCACGACGACTACCGATCGACCTTCCTGGACCGCTGGCGCTACGGGGCGCTGCGGCTGGTCTCGGTGGCCGCCGACGACTCGCGCTTCCCCGGGATCACCACCCCCGGCTGGGTCAATGTCGTCATCAACATCCTCTCGACGCTGCTGCTGATCGCCGTCGTCTATGCCGCGTTCCGCTCCCGCCGGGCCGTCGACCCGCTCTCCCCCGAGGACGAGGAGAAGCTGCGCGCGCTGCTGGACAGGCAGGGCGACCGCGACTCGCTCGGCTACTTCGCGCTGCGCCGGGAGAAGAGCGCCGTGTGGTCCCCGACCGGCAAGGCCGCCGTCGTCTACCGGGTGGTCGGCGGGGTGTCACTGGCCTCCGGCGACCCGATCGGCGACCCGGAGGCCTGGCCCGGCGCGATCGGCCCGTGGCTGGCCGAGGCCCGGGAGCACGGCTGGATCCCCGCCGTGATGGGCGCGAGCGAGGAGGCGGGCACGGTCTACGCCCGGCACGGGATGGACGCCCTGGAGCTGGGTGACGAGGCGATCGTGGAAACGGCCGAGTTCTCGCTCGACGGACGGGCCATGCGCGGGGTGCGCCAGGCCTACAACCGGGTCGCGCGGGCCGGTTTCGAGGTGACGATCCGGCGCCACGCGGACATCCCCGAGGCCGAGATGGCCGAGCTGGTACGCCGCGCCGACGAGTGGCGCGACGGGGCCACCGAGCGCGGCTTCTCGATGGCGCTCGGCCGGCTCGGGGACCCGGCGGACGGGCAGTGCGTGATGCTGGAGTGCCGGAACGCGGGCGGGGGAGACGAGAAGGGCGAGCTGCGGGCGCTCCTCAGCTTCGTGCCCTGGGGGTCCCACGGCCTCTCCCTGGACCTGATGCGCCGGGACCGCGAGGCGGAGAACGGCCTCACGGAGTTCATGGTGATCCAGCTCCTCCAGCGCTCCGGCGAGATCGGGATCACTCAGGTCTCGCTCAACTTCGCCATGTTCCGCTCCGTCTTCGAGAGGGGATCGCGACTCGGCGCGGGACCGGTGCTGAGGCTGTGGCGTGCGCTGCTGAGCTTCTTCTCGCGCTGGTGGCAGATCGAGTCGCTCTACCGGGCCAACGCCAAGTACCGACCGATCTGGGAGCCGCGTTTCATGTTGTTCGAGAAGAGCGCCGACCTGGCGCGCATCTCCATCGCGGCGGGCCGCGCCGAGGGGTTCCTGGAAGCGCCGGGGCTGCCCAAGTGGCTGCACCGCGCGCGTCTCGGCGCCCCGAGATGAACCGCTCCACGAGGGGCCGCTCCGAGGCGGGCCGCTTCCCCGCGCTCCGCCGGGCCGCGCTGCGCGAGTGGCGCCCGCTCTTCACCACCGTACGGGCCGGACTCCGCGAGCGCGGGGTGCGGGCGCTCGCGCTGACGTGGACGGCGGTGACGCTGACCGCGACCGTCCAGCTGATCCAGAACCAGTCGTGGGGCTACGGCCCGGTCCAGGCCCTGGGGGCGGTGCGGGCCGAGGACCCGGTGTGGCTGGCTCTGCTGCGTACGCCGCTGTCGCTGTTCGTCCCTGCCCTCGATCTGCCGGTGTGGGGTGCGCTGGCGCAGATCCTGCTGGTGTTCGGCATCGCGGAGGTGTGCCTGGGGCGGTGGCGGACGCTGGTGATCGCGTACGTCGCCACGCTCGCGGGGACGCTGTACGCCCGCGTCGGCATCGCGCTCGGCCCGGACGCGTTCCTGGGGCTGCCCGCCTCGGACGCGCAGGTGGTGGACACCGGGCCGTCGGCGGCGGTGGTGGGGCTCGCGGTCTACGTGTGCCATGCCCGCCGGGCCTGGTTCACCGGGGCGCTGGTGATCGTCGCGATGGTCGTGGAGGTCCTGGTCAAGGACAACCTGGCGGGCCGGGAGCATCTGGCCTCCATCGCCGCGGTCCTGGTGATCTGTGCCGTACGGGAGTGGCTCGGGCGTCGGCGGACGGGCCGGGATCAGGGCTTGCGGGCCGGGGGCGGCGGGGTGCGGTCCGGGGCGCCGCCGATGAGGTCCTGAAACCTCCGGCGCGGGCCCGCCCACCGCACATCGTGGTGGTAGGCGCGCAGCACCGCCCGGGAGCGGGCGCGGTGGCGGTTGCGGTAGAACCGCTTGGCCCAGGGCGAGGAGGGGCGGGCGAGGCGGAGCGCACCGACCAGCGCGACGAACGGGACGAGGGTGCCGACCACCGCCATCCGGGTCTTGCCCTTGAAGAGCGTGATCAGGACGAAGCAGAAGTTGATCACGTACGTGGTGATGACGCCGAGCCTGCCCTGCTGCTCCTCGTCCGTCACATCGTCCACGCCGAGCGGGGAGAACCCCGCCAGGACCAGCACCACCAGCGAGGCGGTCAGCACGACCGCCTCCACGCTCTGGCGGCCCTCCTCGGTCCAGTACACGTCGTCCAGGTGGAGGATCAGCGCGAACTCGTCCAGCACCAGACCGGCCCCGACCCCGAAGACCACCGCACAGAGCCCGGCGGCCACCCCGTGCCGCCCGGCCGCCACCGCCCCGAAGCCGCCGACCACCGTCAGCACGACCCCGGGCACCACATGGTGGATGTGCAGCCCGCCCGGGGTGATGTTGCGGAACGGGCCCTTCCCGGCGCGGATCATCCGGGTGACGGTGCGCGTGATCGCGAAGGTCAGGACGAAGGCGGCCAGCGCGAGGAGCAGGGGGAGCTTGCCCGGCTCGGCGATGTTGGTGTGCCACCAGTTACCCATGCCACTCGTTTCCGATGTGCACCATCTTGTCAATAATTCTCCGTTTCACGTCAATCTAGCCGCGGGATCCCTGCGCGGGCGGGAGCGGCTAGCCTGCCCGCGATGACTTCCCTGAACGGCCATGGCCTGCGATTCGCCTTCGGCACCCTCACCGTGCTGCCCGTCCGCGTGACCCACTGGGACCGCGCGACGGCCCGTAGCGGCATGCTCCGCGCCCCGCTCGCCGGGCTCGTCGTCGGGCTGCTCGCCGCCGCGCTCGGCGCGCTGTCGCTGCTGGCCGGGGCGGGTCCGCTGCTCGCGGCGGTCGCCTCCGTCGCGGTGCCCGCCGCGCTCACCCGGGGGCTGCACCTGGACGGCCTCGCGGACACGGCGGACGGGCTGGGCAGCGGGAGACCGGCCGAGGACGCGCTGCGGATCATGAAGCAGTCCGACATCGGGCCGTTCGGTGTCATCACCCTGCTCCTGGTGCTGCTGGCCCAGGTCGCGGTCCTCTTCCGGCTGTACGGGGAGGGGAGCTGGGCGCACGGGGCGCTCGGGGCCGTCGTGGCGGCCGTCGCCGCCCGGCTGGCGCTCACCCTGGCGTCCCGTCAAGGGGTCCCGGCGGCCCGGCCGGAGGGGCTCGGCGCGGTGGTGGCGGGCACGGTCCCGGTGGGGCGGGCGGTGGCCGTCGCGGCGGTGACGGTGGCCCTGTGCGCGGCGGCGGGCGCGGCGTTCGGCCCTTACGGGGCGGTGCACCACGCGCTCGCGGTGGTGGCCGCCCTCGCCGCCGCCGAACTCCTGCTGCGGCACTGCGTGCGGCGGTTCGGCGGGGTGACCGGGGACGTGTTCGGCGGGGTGGCGGAGACGGCGGCGACGGCGGCGCTGGTGGTGCTGGCGCTCGGGCGCTGACGTCGCGACGGGGCGCGCGCCCACCGGCGCACCGGCGGAGAACGGTTCCCCGTGCGGCCGGAACCGACCGCCCTACCGGTCTTGAACGGCCCGCCGCCGTAACCCCGGGCGAACGGCGCGCGTAGGCTCGTTCACGGCACGTCGCACAGACGTCTACGATGCGCCGGGCACGGTCGCCCCACCCCTCGGCCGAACAGGAACTCAACGGAAGCGAGATTTCACCACCGTGACTGCTCTCACTCTCAGCACTGCCGGTGCGGCGACGCTGCGCGCCGACGCACTCGTCGTCGGCGTCGCGAAGACCGCCAAGGGGCTGGTCCTGGCGCCGGGCGCCGAGGCCGTGGACAAGGCGTTCGACGGAAAGCTCGCCTCCGTTCTCGCGACCCTGGGGGCCGTGGGAGCCGAGGGCGAACTGACCAAGCTGCCCGCGCCGTCCGGCCTCAAGGTCCCGGTCGTCGTCGCGGTCGGCCTCGGCCCGGTCCCGGACAAGGAGGACGCGTACGACGCGGAGGCACTGCGCCGTGCCGCGGGCACCGCCGCCCGTGCGCTGGCCGGTTCCAAGAAGGCCGGGTTCGCACTGCCCGCCGGCTCCGTCGAGGACGCCGCGGCCGTCGCCGAGGGCGCCCTGCTCGGCTCGTACGCCTTCACCGCCTACCAGGGCGGCGAGAACAAGCTCGCCCCCAAGGACGCCAAGGCCAAGGACAGCGGCCCGAAGCTCCCGCTCGCCGAGATCGCCCTCGTCGGTGCCAAGCCCCGCGACAAGGCCTACAAGGCCGCGGTCGAGCGCGCCCTCGCGCTGGCCGAGGAGATCAACCGCGCCCGCGACCTGATCAACACCCCGCCGAACGACCTGTACCCCGAGTCCTTCGCCGCCGTGGCCACCGCCGCGGGCAAGGAGCACGGCATCAAGGTGCAGGTGCTCGACGAGAAGGCCCTCGTCAAGGGCGGCTTCGGCGGCATCCTCGGCGTCGGCCAGGGCTCCGCGAACGGCCCGCGCCTGGTGAAGCTCGCCTACACCCACCCCAAGGCGGAGAAGACCCTCGCCCTCGTCGGCAAGGGCATCACCTACGACTCGGGCGGCATCTCGCTCAAGCCGGCCGGCCACAACGAGACGATGAAGTGCGACATGAGCGGCGCCGCCGCCGTGTTCGCCGCCGTCGTCGCGGCCGCCCGCCTGGGCCTGAAGGTCAACGTCACCGGCTGGCTGGCTCTGGCCGAGAACATGCCCTCCGGCAACGCCACCCGCCCCGGTGACGTGCTGCGCATGTACAGCGGCAAGACCGTCGAGGTCCTCAACACCGACGCCGAGGGCCGGCTCGTCCTGGCCGACGCGCTGACCCGCGCCTCGGAGGAGAAGCCGGACGCGATCGTCGACGTGGCGACCCTGACCGGTGCGATGGTGCTGGCGCTCGGCAACCGCACCTTCGGCATCATGGCCAACGACGACGCCTTCCGCACCTCGATCCACGAGATCGCGGAGGAGGTCGGCGAGGCCTCCTGGCCGATGCCGCTCCCGGCCGACCTGCGCAAGGGCATGGACTCCCCCACCGCCGACATCGCCAACATGGGCGAGCGGATGGGCGGCGGCCTGGTGGCCGGTCTCTTCCTGAAGGAGTTCGTGGGCGAGGGCATCGCCTGGGCCCACCTGGACATCGCGGGCCCGGCCTTCCACGAGGGCGCCCCGTACGGCTACACGCCCAAGGGCGGCACCGGCTCCGCGGTCCGGACCCTGGTGCGGCTGGCCGAGCGCACCGCCGACGGCGACCTGGGCTGAGTGATCAGTCATGTACGGCCCCGGGCATAGGTCCGGGGCCGTACGTGTTGTCGCAGCGGAAGCGGCAAGGAAGGTGACGGAGGACGGCCGGGTTTCGCTCTCGATGAACACCGGCCGAATCCGTAGGCAACTACGCAGCAGTAACCCTCCGGAACGGACGATCATCCGTCCCGGACCCGGGCCCCGCGTCCCGCCCACCGTCGACAAGTGCGAAGATGGGTTCTCGGCAGGACAGGGCCCCCACCACAGGGCCGAAGACAAAAGCGGCCGAACACCAGCCGACCGGCCGGTCACACCCCAGCGACGGGGCCCGGCGTACGGCGCACATGCATGGAGGACGTGACGTGGCGAACGACGCCAGCACCGTTTTCGACCTAGTGATCCTCGGCGGTGGCAGTGGCGGTTACGCCGCGGCCCTGCGCGGAGCGCAGCTGGGCCTGGACGTCGCCCTGATCGAGAAGGGCAAGGTCGGCGGCACCTGCCTGCACAACGGCTGCATCCCCACGAAGGCGCTGCTGCACGCGGGCGAGATCGCGGACCAGGCCCGCGAGTCGGCCCAGTTCGGCGTGAAGGCCACCTTCGAGGGCATCGACATGGAGGCCGTCAACAAGTACAAGGACGATGTGATCTCGGGCCTGTACAAGGGTCTGCAGGGTCTCGTCGCCTCCCGCAAGGTCCACTACATCGAGGGTGAGGGCAAGCTCTCCTCCCCCACCTCGGTGGACGTGAACGGCCAGCGCATCCAGGGCCGCCACGTGCTGCTGGCGACCGGCTCCGTGCCGAAGTCGCTGCCGGGCCTGGAGATCGACGGCAACCGGATCATCTCCTCGGACCACGCGCTGAAGCTGGACCGCGTCCCGAAGTCGGCCATCGTGCTCGGCGGCGGCGTCATCGGCGTCGAGTTCGCCTCGGCGTGGAAGTCCTTCGGCACCGAGGTCACGATCGTCGAGGGCCTGAAGCACCTCGTCCCGGTCGAGGACGAGAACAGCTCGAAGCTTCTTGAGCGCGCGTTCCGCAAGCGCGGCATCAAGTTCAACCTCGGTACGTTCTTCGAGAAGGCCGAGTACACGCAGGACGGCGTCCGCGTGACCCTGGCCGACGGCAAGACCTTCGAGGCGGAGATCCTCCTCGTCGCGATCGGCCGCGGCCCGGTCTCGCAGGGCCTGGGCTACGAGGAGCAGGGCGTCGCGATGGACCGCGGCTATGTCCTGGTCGACGAGTACATGCAGACCAACGTGCCGACCATCTCGGCCGTGGGCGACCTCGTCCCGACCCTCCAGCTGGCCCACGTCGGCTTCGCCGAGGGCATCCTCGTGGCGGAGCGGCTCGCCGGCCTCAAGACCGTCCCGATCGACTACGACGGCGTGCCCCGGGTGACGTACTGCCACCCCGAGGTCGCCTCCGTCGGCATCACCGAGGCCAAGGCCAAGGAGATCTACGGTGCGGACAAGGTCGTCGCCCTCAAGTACAACCTCGCGGGCAACGGCAAGAGCAAGATCCTGAAGACCGCGGGCGAGATCAAGCTCGTCCAGGTCAAGGACGGTGCCGTGGTCGGCGTCCACATGGTGGGCGACCGCATGGGCGAGCAGGTCGGCGAAGCCCAGCTGATCTACAACTGGGAGGCGCTGCCCGCCGAGGTCGCCCAGCTCATCCACGCCCACCCGACGCAGAACGAGGCGATGGGCGAGGCGCACCTGGCGCTGGCCGGCAAGCCCCTCCACGCCCACGACTGATCCCCCCGTTCCGGGCGCGACGACCGACCACTTCCGCATTTTCGTAAGGAGCAACTGAAACCATGTCGGTTTCCGTAACCCTTCCGGCGCTCGGCGAGAGCGTCACCGAGGGCACTGTCACCCGTTGGCTGAAGGCCGAGGGCGAGCGCGTCGAGGCCGACGAGCCGTTGCTCGAGGTCTCGACCGACAAGGTCGACACCGAGATCCCGGCCCCCGCGTCCGGTGTTCTGACCTCCATCAAGGTCGCCGAGGACGAGACCGTCGAGGTCGGCGCCGAGCTGGCCGTCATCGACGACGGCTCCGGCGCTCCGGCCGAGGCCGCGGCTCCGGCCGCCGAGCCCGCGTCCACCCCGGCCCCGCAGGCCGAGGAGGCGCCCACCGCCCCGTCGACCGAGACCGAGGCTCCGGCCCAGGCCCCCACCGCCGAGGCGACCACGGGCGGTTCGTCCGCCGAGGGCACCGACGTCACCCTCCCGGCGCTCGGCGAGAGCGTCACCGAGGGCACCGTCACCCGCTGGCTGAAGGAGGTCGGCGAGGAGGTCGCGGAGGACGAGCCGCTGCTCGAGGTCTCCACGGACAAGGTCGACACCGAGATCCCCGCCCCGGTCGCCGGTGTGCTGCTGGAGATCGTGGTCGGTGAGGACGAGACCGCGGAGGTCGGCGCCAAGCTCGCCGTCATCGGCGCTCCGGGCGCGGCCCCCGCCGCCGCTCCGGCGCAGCCCGCCGCCCCGGCCCAGGAGGCCCCGAAGGCCGAGGCGCCGAAGGCCGAAGCCCCCAAGGCCGAGGCGCCGAAGCAGGAGGCCCCCGCGGCTCCCGCCCCGGCGCCGGCCGCTCCCGCGGCGCCTGCTCCGGCTCCGGCCGCCCAGGCCCCGGCGGCCCCCGCCGCTCCGGCGCAGCCCGCCCCCGCCACCCCGGCACCGGCCGCCCCGGCCGCGCCCTCCGGTGACGACGGCGCCTACGTCACGCCGCTGGTCCGCAAGCTCGCGTCCGAGAACAACGTGGACCTGGCCTCGGTCAAGGGCACCGGCGTCGGTGGCCGTATCCGCAAGCAGGACGTCGTCGCCGCCGCGGAGGCCGCCAAGGCCGCCGCCGCTGCCCCGGCACCCTCCGCCGCTCCGGCCGCCGCCAAGGCGCCGAAGCTGGAGGCCTCCCCGCTGCGCGGTCAGACGGTCAAGATGACCCGCATGCGCAAGGTCATCGGCGACAACATGATGAAGGCGCTGCACTCGCAGGCCCAGCTGACCTCGGTCGTCGAGGTCGACATCACCAAGCTGATGAAGCTGCGCAACCAGGCGAAGGCCGCGTTCGCCGCCCGTGAGGGCGTCAAGCTGTCCCCGATGCCGTTCTTCGTGAAGGCGGCGGCCCAGGCGCTGAAGGCCCACCCGGTCATCAACGCCCGGATCAACGAGGACGAGGGCACCATCACGTACTTCGACTCGGAGAACATCGGCATCGCCGTGGACGCCGAGAAGGGTCTGATGACCCCGGTCATCAAGGGTGCGGGCGACCTGAACATCGCCGGTATCTCCAAGAAGACCGCCGAGCTGGCCGGCAAGGCGCGCGGTGGCGGGCTGACCCCGGACGACATGTCCGGTGCCACCTTCACCATCAGCAACACCGGTTCGCGCGGTGCGCTCTTCGACACCGTCATCGTGCCGCCGAACCAGGCCGCCATCCTGGGCATCGGCGCCACGGTCCGCCGCCCGGTGGTCATCGACCACCCGGACCTCGGCGAGACCATCGCGGTGCGCGACATGACGTACCTCTCGCTCTCCTACGACCACCGTCTGGTGGACGGCGCGGACGCCGCCCGCTACCTGACGTCGGTCAAGGCGATCCTGGAGGCCGGTGAGTTCGAGGTCGAGCTGGGCCTCTGAGCGCTCCGGCTGTAACCAGCCTCACCAGCGGCGCCCCCGTCCGGAACACCTTCCGGGCGGGGGCGCCGCCGTATTGTCTAAACACCACGGGCAGCCACCGCCACCGTGATGATGTAGGCAGCACCGGCCTGCCCCCGAAGGAGCACCACATGACCCCGCCCGTCGTCCACTCGCTGCGCGAACAGATCCGCGAGCACATCGTGGAGGGGATCGTCAGCGGGCGCTGGAAGCCGGGCGAGCGGATCGTGGAGCGCCGGATCGCCACGGAGCTGGAGGTCAGCCAGACGCCCGTGCGGGAGGCGCTGCGCGAGCTGGAGACGCTGCGGCTGATCGAGTCGGCCCCCAACAAAGGTGTCCGCGTCCGCAATCTGACGGCCGCCGACCTGGAGGAGAGCTATCCCGTACGGGCCGGTCTGGAGCAGATCGCGGCGGAGCTGGCGGCCCCGCTGCTGGGCGAGGACTGCTCGGCGCTGGAGCCGCATGTGGCGGCGCTGTACGAGGCGGACCGGCTGGCCGACGGCGAGGCGCAGGTGCGGCACACGGTTGGCTTCCACCGGGAGATGGTCCGGGCCGCCGGGAACGCGGTGCTGCTGCACACCTGGGAGGGGCTCGGCATCGAGGTGTTCACCGCCCTCTCGATCCGCTGGCTGGGCACGGTGCAGAAGTCGTACGCGGAGGAGCACCAGGCGCTCGTCGACGCGTTCCTGGCTCATGACCCGCAGATCGGCGCGCTGGTGAAGGCCCATGTGCTCGGGTGCGCGCCGCGCGCCTGAGCCGCCCGCGACCGTCCGATCATCTGGCGTGTGACCTGCTCTTCCGTGCAGGTCAGCGCCCTTTTTGCGCACTTTTTCGCGTCACTCCGTGCCCTGTTTCGAGGCACCCCATGCCACTTTTCTTCGCATCGAGAAGTTTTGCCTTCAATCCTTTGATCGATCATCGATCAGCGCCTTACAGTTCACTGCGCGGGCCCACCGGCCCCATCGCCCTGTCCTGCCAGTCAGGGCCTTTCTCCACCCCCCTCCTCTCCGGAAGGCGGCGATCATGACCGACCCCGTAGGAAAGCTTCCGAGCGAGCTCGACCAGCTCCCGGACCGCGACCCCGAGGAGACTGCCGAATGGGCGGCCTCCCTGGACGCCGTCACCCGGGCCGCCGGCCCGCACCGCGCCGCGTACCTGATGCGCCGCTCGCTGCAGCACGCCGAGGGCGCCGGTCTCGCGCTGCCCAAGCTGCTGGAGACCGATTACGTCAACTCCATCCCGACCGCCGCCGAGCCCGCGTTCGACGGCGACCTGGAGATGGAGTCGAGGATCACCGCGTGGAACCGCTGGAACGCGGCCGCGATGGTCACCCGGAGCGCCAAGCACGGGGTCGGCGGCCACATCGCGACCTTCGCCTCGGCGGCCTGGCTCTACGAGACCGGCTTCAACCACTTCTTCCGCGGCAAGGAGGGAGGGGGCACCTCCCGTTCGAGCGCAGCCGAGAACGGGGGAGGCTCCGGCGACCAGCTCTACATCCAGGGCCACGCCTCCCCCGGCATCTACGCCCGCGCCTTCCTCGACGGGCGGCTCACCGAGAAGCACCTCGACAACTTCCGCCAGGAGACGGGCGGCGAGGGTCTGCCCTCCTACCCGCACCCGCGGCGGCTGCCCTGGCTCTGGGAGTTCCCCACGGTGTCGATGGGCCTCGGCCCGCTCTCGGCCATCTACCAGGCGCGCTTCAACCGCTATCTGGCCAACCGCAACATCAAGGACACCTCCGACTCGCACGTCTGGGCCTTCCTGGGCGACGGCGAGATGGACGAGCCCGAGTCGACCGCCGCCCTCGCGCTGGCGGCCCGTGAGGGCCTCGACAACCTGACCTTCGTCATCAACTGCAACCTCCAGCGGCTCGACGGCCCGGTCCGCGCCAACTTCCGCGTGGTGCAGGAGCTGGAGGGCGCCTTCCGCGGGGCCGGCTGGAACGTCGTCAAGACGCTCTGGGGCAACGCCTGGGACGAGCTGTTCCAGCTGGACACCCAGGGGGCGCTGCTGCGTCGGCTGCGCGAGGTCCCGGACGCGCAGTTCCAGACGTACGCCACCCGCGACGTCGCCTACATCCGCGAGCACTTCTTCGGTGCCGAGCCCGCCCTCGTCGAGCTGGCGAAGCTGCTCAGCGACGCGAAGATCGCCGAGTGCTTCTACACCTCGCGCGGCGGCCACGAGGCCCGCAAGGTCTACGCGGCCTACAAGGCGGCGGTCGAGCACAAGGGCGCGCCGACCGTGATCCTGGCCCAGACGGTCAAGGGCTACACGCTCGGCAGGGGCTTCGAGTCCAAGAACGCCAACCACCAGATGAAGAAGCTGTCGGTCGACGAGTTCAAGAGCATGCGCGAGCTGCTCGGCCTCCCGATCCCGGACAGCGCCTTCCAGGACGGGCAGGTCCCCTACGGGCACCCCGGCGCCGACTCCCCCGAGGTCCGCTACCTCCAGGAGCGCCGTGCCGCCCTCGGCGGTCCCGCCCCGGCGCGCCGCCTGCACGCCTCCGCTCCGCTGCCGCAGCCCGAGGAGCGCGCGTTCAAGGCCCTGTACAAGGGGTCGGGCAAGCAGGAGATGGCCACCACCATGGCGTTCGTCCGCCTGGTGAAGGACCTGATGCGGGACAAGGAGACCGGCAAGCGCTGGGTGCCGATCGTCCCGGACGAGGCCCGTACCTTCGGTATGGAGTCGCTGTTCCCGTCCGCCGGCATCTACTCGCCGCTGGGCCAGACGTACGAGCCGGTCGACCGCGACCAGCTGATGTACTACAAGGAGGCCAAGAACGGCCAGATCCTCAACGAGGGGATCACCGAGGCCGGGGCCATGGCCGACTTCATCGCCGCCGCCACGTCGTACGCGACGCACGGCGAGACGATGATCCCGTTCTACATCTTCTACTCGATGTTCGGCTGGCAGCGGACCGGCGACCAGATGTGGCAGCTCGCCGACCAGCTCGGCAAGGGCTTCATCGTCGGCGCCACCGCCGGTCGTACGACCCTGACGGGTGAGGGCCTCCAGCACGCGGACGGCCACTCGCACCTGATCGCGGCCACCAACCCGGCCTCGCTCAACTACGACCCGGCGTTCGCCTACGAGATCGCGGTGATCGTCAAGGACGGTCTGCGCCGGATGTACGGCCAGGCCGCCCCCGGCGAGGACTCGGACGTTTTCTACTACCTGACGGTCTACAACGAGCCGAAGCCCCAGCCCGCGATGCCCGAGGGCGTCGAGGAGGGCATCGTCAAGGGCCTGTACCGCTTCAAGGAGGGCACGCCCGCCACGGCGGACGCGCCGCGCCTGCAGCTGCTGGCCTCCGGCACGGCGATCCACTGGGCCCTGGAGGCCCAGGAACTGCTGGCCGCCGACTGGGGTGTCACGGCCGACGTCTGGTCCGCCACCTCGTGGGGCGAGCTGCGCCGCGACGCCCTGGAGGCGGACGAGGCGCTGCTCCGCGGTGAGCAGCGGGTGCCGTACGTGACGCAGGCGCTCGCCGGTGCGCCGGGCCCGGTGTTGGCGGTCAGCGACTGGATGCGCCAGGTGCCGGACCAGATCAGCCAGTGGGTGGAGCAGGACTGGTCCTCGCTCGGCACCGACGGCTTCGGCCTCTCCGACACCCGTGAGGCGGCCCGCCGCCACTTCGGCGTCGACGCCCAGTCGATCGTCGTCGCTTCGCTGGCCCAGCTCGCCAAGCGCGGCGAGGTCCCGGCCTCGGCGGTCAAGGAGGCCCGGGAGCGCTACGGCCTCTGAGCCCCGCTCCCGTACAGACCCGAGCCCCCGGTCGCCGGGGCGGCCGCGTCCGACAACGCGCCCGCCCCGGCGGTCGGGGGTTCCGGCGTGAACGGTCGGCCTGTGGGGACGCCGGACGTGGGCGGCCGGGGATGCGGCCCGGCCGGTCGGCCCGTGCGAGCGGTCTGCGCCTTCGGCGTGGGCGCCCCGGGTTCTCACGCGGGTGGTCGACCCGCATGGGCGGTCTGCGCCTTCGGCGTGGGCGGTCAGGGCGTTTCGGCGGCGCCACAATGGGGCCATGCGTGCTGCCCGGCTGATCAAGATGGTCCTCCTTCTTCAGTCCCGTCCCGCCATGACCGCCGCTGAACTGGCGGCGGAGCTGGAGGTGTCGGAGCGTACGGTCACCCGGGACGCGCAGGCGCTCTCCGAGGCGGGCGTCCCGGTCTACGCCGAGCGCGGCCGGGCGGGCGGCTACCGGCTCGTCGGCGGCTACCGCACCCGGCTGACCGGCCTGGCCCGCGACGAGGCGGAGGCGCTGTTCCTCTCCGGGCTGCCCTCGGCCCTGCGCGAGATGGGCCTGGAGGACGCGGCGTCGGCCGCCCGGCTCAAGGTGTCGGCCGCCCTGCTGCCCTCCCTCCGTGACGCCTCCTCCTCCGCCGCCCGCCGCTTCCACCTGGACGCGCCCTCCTGGTACCACGAGCCGGAGACGCCCGAGCTGCTGCCCGCGATCGCCGACGCCGTCTGGGACGACCGCCTGGTCCGGGCCCGCTACCGCAGAGGCGGGGGCGTCGACGGCGGCCGTGACCGTAGGGAAGTGGCGCGGGAACTGGCTCCGTACGGGCTCGTCCTCAAGGCAGGGGTCTGGTACCTCTGCGCCAGGGCGGACGACGACTTCCGGGTCTACCGGATCGACCGGTTCACCTCCGTGGAGCCTGCCGACGAGCGCTTCGAGCGGGACGAGGCCTTCGACCTGCCCGCGTTCTGGGAGGAGCGGGCCGCCGACTTCGCCCGGTCCCTCCTCCGTACCGAGGTGACCGTACGGGTGTCCGAGAGCGGGGCGCGGCAGCTCGCGTACGCCGGGGATCGGGCGGCGGCCGCGGAGGCTCTCGCGCAGGCCCCTCCGCCCGGTCCGGACGGGTGGCGCACGGTCGTTCTCCCCGTGGAATCGCTGGACGTGGCATACAGCCAGCTCCTTTCGCTGGGTCCCGAGTTGGAGGTCGTGGCCCCCGAGTCGTTGCGGAGCCGGTTCGCGGCGGCGGCCGAACGCCTGCGCGAGCTGTATCGCTGAAAGGCTTCTTTTCGCCGTCTGGGCGTGCGAGGGGTCCCGGCAGGCTGGATGCTGGACCCGTGATGGACGAGACGGAGTTCTGGGAGATCATCGACAGCAGCCGCGAGGGAGCCGAGGGCGACCCCGAGGAGCAGGCCGACCTGCTCGTGGAGCGGCTGGTGCAGCTCGACCCCGAGTCCGTGCTGGACTTCGCCAGGCACTTCGAGGCCCGCTACAACCGCGCCTACCGCTGGGATCTGTGGGGCGCGGCAGCCGTGCTGCTGGGCGGGGCGAGCGACGACGCCTTCGACTACTTCCGATGCTGGCTGATCGGCCAGGGCCGGGAGGTCTTCGAGGGCGCGCTGCACGACCCGGACGCTCTGGCGGAGCTGCTGGACGACTTCGACGAGGAGGTCGACGGGGACGGGGAGGAGCTGGGCTACGCGGCCGACGAGGCCTACGAGCAGCTCACGGGCGTGGTCGCGCCCGACCTGGGTCTGCCGCCGCAGGCCACCGAGCCGCTGGGCTCCCCGGTCGACTTCGAGGACGACGAGGCGCTGGCCGCCCGCTACCCCGAACTCTGGGACCGCTTCGCGCCCCGCTGAGCCGGGCTCCGCTGATCCAGGCCCCGCTGATCCAGGCCCTGCTGAGGGCGCCTCGCTGAACAGGGCCGCGCGGGCCCGGGGCGCTCGGGGCACTCCGTGGCAGGGGCCCGGGGCGGCGGAGCCCCGTCCTGTCAGTGCGTGAGCGACCGGCCCATCAGGATGTCGTCGACATAGCGGCCCTGCAGGAAGAACTCCCCGCTCAGCACGCCTTCCACGGCGAACCCCTCGGAAGCGTAGAGCGCCCGGGCGGGGGCGTTGTGCCCGAGCACCCGCAGCGTGATCCGGTTGGCGCCCTGTCGCCGCGCCTCGGCGCACGCGGCCCGCAGCAGGGTCCGCCCGACCCCGGAGCCGCGGGCCCAGGCGGCCACGGCGAGGCCCTGTATCTGGCGCACGTGGGCGTTGCAGGCGAGCGGCGTGGGCGGCACCAGGCGTATGTACCCGGCGATGCACGTCCCGCCGGGCCCCGTGGCGGAGGACGTCGCCATCTCGGCCACCAGGAAGTCCTCGGGCCGGTGGCGCTCGTCGAAGAACGGGTCGTACGGCGGGCGGGGTCGCGGCACCACCGCGTGCAGGGTGGACCAGGTGGAGCGGTCCAGCTCGCCGAGGGCTTCCTCGTCGGCGGACCGGGCGGATCGGACGGAGACGGAGTGGAGGGCAGGTGCGGACATGACGTCACTGTCCCACGCCTGCATCCCCCCGCTCCATGGAGTTCTCCCCCGGAAGAGCTGCCGTGTTTCCCCCAGTCCTTGGGGCAGGATGGCACCATGCCGACCTCCCGTATCGCCGTCACTGGTTCCTCCGGACTCATCGGAGCGGCGCTCCTGCGCTCGCTGCGCGCCGACGGGCACGAGGTGATCCGCCTGGTGCGCCGGCCGGCCAGGTCCGGGGACGAGGTGGCGTGGGACCCGAAGCGGGGTCACGTGGACGTGGCCGGGCTGGTGGGCTGCGACGCGGTCGTGCACCTGGCCGGGGCCGGGGTCGGTGACCGGCGCTGGACCGACGCCTACAAGCGGGAGATCCGCGACAGCCGGGTGCTGGGCACCGCCGCGGTCGCGGAGGCCGTCGCCTCGCTCGACACCCCGCCGAAGGTGCTGCTCTCCGGCTCGGCCATCGGCTTCTACGGCGATACGGGCGACCGCCCGGTGGACGAGAGCGCCCCGCCCGGGGACGGCTTCCTGCCCTCCGTCTGCGAGGAGTGGGAGGCCGCGACGGCCGCCGCCGAGGAGCGGGGCATCCGCACGGTGCACGCCCGCACCGGACTGGTGGTGGCCCGCGAGGGCGGGGCGTGGGGGCGGCTGTTCCCGCTGTTCAAGGCCGGGCTGGGCGGGCGGATGGGCGACGGGCGGCAG
The DNA here is from genome assembly GCF_056436485.1 of Streptomyces sp. NPDC043746. Classification (NCBI taxonomy): domain Bacteria; kingdom Bacillati; phylum Actinomycetota; class Actinomycetes; order Kitasatosporales; family Streptomycetaceae; genus Streptomyces; species Streptomyces sp. NPDC043746. The sequence continues at coordinate 19,190 of NZ_JBWKCM010000007.1, forward strand.
TACTGGAGCTTCATCGCGCTGCACGACCACGTCGCGGCCCTGCGCCACATCCTGGACACCGAGTCGCTGACCGGCCCGGTGAACCTGACCGGGCCCGACCCCGCCACCAACGCCGAGGTGACCGCCGCGATGGGCCGGGTGCTGCACCGCCCGACGCTGTTCACCGCCCCCGCGCCCGCCCTGCGGATCGTGCTCGGGGAGTTCGCCGGCGATGTGCTGGGCAGTCAGCGGGTGATCCCGGGGAAACTGCTGGACTCCGGCTTCTCGTTCGCGTTCCCGGGCATCGACGCGGCGATCCGCGCCGCCCTGCGCTGAGCCGACGCCGCCCTGGGGCCGACCGCGCGGCCCCGCGCCGAGCCGCAGCCGCAGCCGCGCCCGCGTCCGCCACAGCGTTTCCGCGGGCGCACCGGCGACCGGCTGTGCGACCGCGTGCCCCGGTGCTCCCGGCCACGCGCGTCTGACCCACTATCAGCCATCCTCCTAACCTCGATGCGAACTCCGGCATTCCGGGGTCCTGTTGGGGGCAATAGCCCCCCACCAGTCGCACCGACTCGGGGAGGGGCTTGTGCGCAGCACGGCACACCACGCGGACGTGATCATCATCGGGGCCGGGATCGCCGGCCTCTCAGCGGCCCATCTGCTGACCGGCGCCGGAGTCGGCGTCAGTGTCCTGGAGGCTGCCCCCACCCCGGGCGGCCGACTGGCCACCGACGAGGTGGACGGCTTCCGGCTCGACCGGCTCGGCCCCCTGCTCTGCACCGCCTGGCCGGAGCTGACCTCCACGCCCGGGCTCGGCACCCCGGAACTGCGGGAGTTCGCCCCCGGGGTGCTGGTGCACAGCGAGGGCCGCCGCCACCGCACCGCCGACATACGGAGCGCGAGGGGCGCACTCAGGGCTGTACGCACCCGGTCGAGCGCCCCCCACGATCCGCCGGGCAGGTACGGGAGCCAGCCGCGGGCCGCGTCACGGGGCGGGCTCGGCGCCCCGAGCACAGTGCTCCCGAGCGCCGGACTGCGGGGCTCGGGGCTCCGTGCCCCCGGCCTGCGGAACAGCCGTACGGTCTCCGACGCGATCGACCGGGCCCGGCTCGGCGCGGCGCTCTCCCGGCTGGCCGCCACCCCGACGGCCCGGCTGCTGGCCCGCCCCGAGCGGACGGCGCTCGCCGCGCTGACCGCGGGCCAGATGCCCGCCCGCACGGTGGACGGCGTCCTGCGTCCGCTGCTGACCGCGCTGCTCGGTGACCCGGGTCTCACCACATCGAGCCGGTGCGCGGATCTGGCGCTGCGCGACTATGCGCGGGGCGGACTGTGTGTACCGGCGGGCGGTTCGGGAACGCTGCCCGATCTGCTGGCCGCGGCGCTGCCTCCCGGAACGGTCCGGACCGGGGTGCATGTGACGGCCGCCGACATCACCACCGTACGGACCAAGGAACACGGTGAGCTGGGGTGCCGTTCCCTGCTGCTGGCCACCGGCGCGGGAGCGGCGGCCGAGCTGCTGCCGGGGTTGCGAGTGCCCGCTTTCCGCCCGGTGACGGTCCTTCACCACACCGCGCCCGTACCGCCGCCGACCGGCCGGTCACTGGTGCTCGACGGTGACCGGTCGGGTCCCGTGGCGTACACGGCGGTGATGAGCGAGGTCGACCCCTCACGCGCACCGGAGGGCCGGGCGCTGATCACCTCGACGGTGCTCGGGACAGCGCCGCCGGAGCTGGACCGTTCCGTACGGGCCCATCTGGCGCGGCTGTACGGGACGCCGACGGACGGCTGGGAGCTGCTGGCCGCCCACCACGACCCGGAGGCGGTCCCCGCGATGGAGGCCCCGCACGACCCTCGCCGGCCGGTGCGGGTGCTGGCCGGGCTGTACGTGTGCGGCGACCACCGCGACACGAGCACGGTCCAGGGGGCGCTGCACTCGGGGCGCCGGGCGGCCGAGGCGATCCTCACCGACCTGGGCGTGCGCCCGGCGCACGCGGGGGGTACGGGGCTGCGGGAGGCGGCGTAGGAGCGTGGGGGGCGCAGGGGGGCGTGGACGTACGGCGTACGGGCCCCGTCTCCGCTCGCCGGGCGCACCACATCGCAGGCCCCCGGTCGCCCCGGCCCGTCAGCCCAGGGCCGCCACCCGGTCGCGGTAGCCGCGTACAGCCGCCGCGTCCCGGTACGGTTCCAGGCTGCGCTCGAAGGCGCGTACGTACTCGGTGGCCCGGACCGACCGCATCTCGGCGGCCTGCTGGGCCGCCTCCGCCCCCAGCTGGCAGGCCTGCTCCAACTCACCGAGCCCCAGCCGGGCGGAGGCGAGCACCACCCGGCAGAGCAGTCGGCTGCGGGCGTACGCCGGAGCGCGCAGCTGGAGCGAGCGCTCGGCGTGCTGGGCGGCGGCCCGGTACTGCTGGAGGTCGCGGTGGCAGTGGCCCAGCTCGTGGGCGAGCTGGGCCTCGTCGAAGAGGCGGGCCCACGGCGGCGCCTCGTCCCCGGGCCGGGCCGTCTCCAGGGCGCGCTCGGCCCGGGTCAGGGCGGCGGTACAGGCCCGCGCCTCACCGAGGATCCCGTGGCCGCGCGCCTCCACCGAGTGCAGCAGGGCCTGGACGAGGGGCGGGGCGGCGGAGCCGATGCCCTGCTGGGCGACGCGGGCGAGCTGGACCGCCTCCCTGCCGTGGCCGAGGTGGACGGCCTGACGGCTCATGGTGATCAGGACGTACGCCCCGTACCCCCGGTCCCCGGCGGCCTGGGCGAGCCTCAGGGCCTGGACGAAGTACCGCTGGGCCAGACCGTGGGCGGCGATGTCGAACGAGGTCCAGCCGGCCAGCCGGGTCAGGTCCGCGACCGCGGCGAAGAGGCGGCGCCCGGTGACCTCGCCGTAGCTCCCGCGGAGCATCGGCTCGGCCTCGTGCTCCAGATACCGCACGAGGGCCTGGCGGGCGTGGCCGCCGCCGTAGGCGTGGTCAAGTGTGCGGAACAGCTCACCGACCGAGCGCAGGGCGGAGACGTCACCGGTGCCGACCCGGAGGCCGGGCCCGCGCTCGGTCTGCCGTTGGCGCGGGACCACGGGCAGCGCCTCCGCGCCGGAGGAAGCCCCGGAGCCGGGCTGACCGCCGCCGGGCAGTCCGCCGAGGAGCCCGCCCGCGGACAGCCCTCCGGTCGGACCGCCCTGGAGGGCCCCCGCCCCGGATCGGCCGCCCGCTCCGGACGGGTCGGCCGTGGCGGAGCGGCCACCGGCCGACACGGGGTGGCCGACCGTCTGGCCCGGGTGGCCGGCGGACGTGGCGGGCCGGCCACCGGGGCGTACGGGCCCGCCGGGCCTGGGCGCGCCGCGCAGCTCGGTGCGCGACCCCCCGTCCGTACGGCCGGGCGCGTCCGGACGGCCGGGTGACGACGGGCCGCCGGCGCCCCCCGCCCCCGCTCCCGGCCTGCGATGCGGGGAAGGCGGCCGGTCCGGCCCGCCGTCGCGGGCCACCCATTCGTCGGCGCAGCCGATCAGCCAGTCGCGGCTGGGGACGACGAGCCCGGCCGGGGTGAAGGCGATCTTGCGCAGCTCCGTGTGTGAACCGGAGTCCTTGCGCCAGAGGCCGCTGACGATGTCGACGGCCTCGCTGGGCGTGGCGGCGAACTCCAGGCCCGCGTAGACGGGCGCGCAGGCGTCGAGGCCGAGGTCCTGGGCGGAGAGCCGGCGCCCGAGACGCCGGGTGAAGACCTCGGCGATCAGGGCGGGGGTGGTGCCGCGCGGCTGCTGTCCCCGCAGCCAGCGGGTGACCGAGGTCTTGTCGTACCGCAGGTCCAGTCCGTGTTCGAGGCCGAGCTGATCGACCCGGCGGGCGAGGCCCGCGTGGGAGAACCCGGCTTCCGCGATGAGTGAGGCGAGGCGGCGGTTGGGTGTGCGCTGCGGGGGTCGTTCCGACATCAGCTGTACGGTCTCCTGCCTTCGGGGGCCGGGACAGCCCCTGGGGAACGGCGCGAATTTAGCGTCCGCCGGGGCGGTCGGTGACACCCTTTGCTCCACGTTCATCCGATCGTGTGAGGATTGCGAACCGAGCTGACGGCGGCGCCCGGATGGTGATCCTCGACCGATCCGCCACCGCCCCCCGCCGATCCGCGGCCCCCCTCCCCGCCGGTCCGCCCTCGCCCTGCCGGTGGGCCGACCGGGTGACGGTCGTACAGTGGTTGCGGGCGCGACCAGTGCAGGGTGCCGTCATCCCGGGGACACCCCTCCGGGCACGCGGCGTCCGACGTAGGGAGGCATCTGTCGTGAGCGAGCTGCGGTTCGTCCGTCTGGGCTTCGGTCCGGAGGCGGTCGAGTACCAGGAGGCATGGCAGAAGCAGCGTGAGGTGCACGCGGCCCGGTTCGAGGACCTGGTGCCGGACACCTGCCTGCTCCTGGAGCACCCGCCGGTCTACACGGCGGGGCGCCGCACGGCCGACAGCGAACGTCCGCTGGACGGCACTCCGGTCATCGACGTGGACCGGGGCGGGAAGATCACCTGGCACGGCCCGGGGCAGCTCGTCGGCTACCCGATCCAGAAGCTGCCGCGCCCGGTCGACGTCGTCGCGCACGTCCGCCGCCTGGAGGAGGCGCTGATCCGTACCGCCGCCGACTTCGGGGTGGAGACCTCGCGGGTGGAGGGCCGCAGCGGTGTCTGGGTGCTGGGCGACCCGGTCGAGCAGCGCCAGGCGCTCGGCGGGCTCTCGCTGGACTTCGACCCGCGACTCCAGGACGAGGAGTTCGACCCGCGGCTGAACGGCCCGGAGTACGCCCCGTCCAACGCGGGCCAGCGCCGCGAGGACCGCAAGCTGGCGGCGATCGGGATCCGGGTGGCCAAGGGCGTGACGATGCACGGCTTCGCCCTCAACGTGAACCCGGACAACACCTGGTTCGACCGGATCGTGCCGTGCGGCATCCGGGACGCGGGGGTCACCTCGCTCTCGAACGAGCTGGGCCGGGAGATCACCATCGAGGAGGTGCTGCCGGTCGCCGAGAAGCACCTGCGGGACATCCTGGAGAACGCGGAGCCTGCACCCCGCGTGATCGAGCGGGCGGCCGAGCAGGCCCCCGCGCCCGCGTAGCCCCCGCCGGGATCCCCGTGGTGGCTACCGGCAGGTCTACCCGCCAGTAGGCCGGCCGGGGGAATAGGCCCCGTCGGCCGCAGGTTGGGCAGACGTAAGGCCGTTTGATTTACGGGCGTACCCTGGTGTTCGCCGAAGAATCCAATGCGAGTCCAATGCAGCGAAAGCAAAGGGGAGCCGGAGTGTCCGCTGTCGCACCCGACGGGCGCAAGATGCTGCGCTTGGAGGTCCGGAACAGCCAGACCCCCATCGAGCGCAAGCCCGAGTGGATCAAAACGCGGGCGAAGATGGGCCCCGAGTACAAGCAGCTGCAGAATCTCGTGAAGGGCGAGGGGCTGCACACGGTCTGCCAGGAGGCGGGCTGCCCCAACATCTTCGAGTGCTGGGAGGACCGCGAGGCCACGTTCCTCATCGGTGGCGACCAGTGCACCCGGCGCTGTGACTTCTGCCAGATCGACACGGGCAAGCCGCAGGCGCTGGACCGTGACGAGCCCCGCCGGGTCGGGGAGTCCGTCGTCACGATGGACCTGAACTACGCCACCATCACCGGCGTCGCCCGCGACGACCTGGAGGACGGCGGCGCCTGGCTGTACGCGGAGACCGTGCGCCAGATCCACACGCTGACCGCGGAGCGGGAGGCGGGTGCGACCAAGGTCGAGCTGCTGATCCCCGACTTCAACGCGGAGCCCGAGCAGCTGGCGGAGGTCTTCTCCTCGCGCCCCGAGGTGCTCGCGCACAACGTGGAGACGGTGCCGCGGATCTTCAAGCGCATCCGCCCCGGCTTCCGCTACGAACGGTCGCTGGAGGTCATCACGCGGGCCCGCCAGGCCGGGCTGGTGACCAAGTCGAACCTGATCCTCGGCATGGGCGAGACCCGCGAGGAGGTCAGCGAGGCGCTCCAGGACCTGTACGACGCGGGTTGCGAGCTCATCACGATCACGCAGTACCTGCGGCCCACCGTGCGCCACCACCCGGTCGAGCGCTGGGTGAAGCCGACGGAGTTCGTCGAGCTGAAGGACGAGGCCGACGCGATCGGGTACTCCGGCGTGATGTCGGGGCCGCTGGTGCGCTCCTCGTACCGCGCGGGCCGGCTCTTCCAGCAGGCGATGGCGGCCCGCGGCGCGGCCGCCGCAGGCGTGCCGACGACCCAGGCTGTGTGAGTCCGCTCACCCGTCCCACCGGGCGGTGACCGCACGATCGAAGCGGCCCGTACGCTCCCCGCAGGTGGGGGACGCGTATGGGCCGCTTCGGCGTGCGGGGCGCCGGAATGAAGGGTTCATTGGTGTTTGACCGACCGGTCACGCGCTGGTAACACCGAGCAGTGACCCTAGGTACATGTACGGCGGCAGCTCCCGACGGCCGCCGCCACGGTCCCCGTACCGAGGTCCCCGTACTCAGTCCGCGCCGCCCGTGCCGCGGGTGGCGCACCCGCTCCGAGGGGGAGACACCATGCCGGCCGCACCGGTCCGCGCCCACGCCCTTCCGTCCGTCACCACCGCCCTGCGGGCCGTCGAGTCGCTGCTGCTGAGCGGCGGCCAGCGCACCGCCCGCCGCAACGCCTGGACGGCCGTCCTGGAAGACCGCCGCCGGGCCAAGGACCGGGTGGAGGCCGAGTACGTCCTGGACGCGGTGGCCGACCGCCGTTCCTAGGTCGCTTCCTCGCCACGTAAACTTCGATACATGGCGAGGAAGGCAAAAACTGAAGGCGCGGACAGCGCCGAGAACGCGGGGCGGCTCAAGCAGATCGCCCTGACCTACAAGATGACCAGGCGGACCGACAGCAAGATCGGTCTTGTCATCGCGGGTGTCGGAATCGCCACCTTCGGTGTCCTCCTCGGTATCGGCTTCGTGATCGGGCACCCGATCTACCTGGGCATCCTGGGCTTCGTCCTGGCCGTCCTCGCGATGGCGATCGTCTTCGGGCGACGGGCCGAGCGGGCGGCCTTCGGCCAGATGGAGGGCCAGCCCGGCGCGGCGGCCGCCGTCCTGGACCGGATCGGCCGCGGCTGGACCACGACCCCCGCGGTGGCGATGAACCGCAGCCAGGACGTCGTGCACCGGTCGGTCGGCAAGGCAGGCATCGTCCTGGTCGCCGAGGGCAACCCGAACCGGGTGAAGGGCCTGCTGGCGGCCGAGAAGAAGAAGATGGCCCGCATCGTGGTGGACGTCCCGGTCCACGACATCATCGTCGGCAACGGCGAGGGCCAGGTGCCGCTGAAGAAGGTCCGCACCAAGATGCTGAAGCTCCCCCGTGTCCTGACCGGCCCGCAGGTGACCACCACCAACGACCGGCTGCGCGCGATGGGCGACCTGATGAGCAACATGCCGCTGCCGAAGGGCCCGATGCCCAAGGGCATGCGGATGCCGCGCGGTGGAAAGATGCGCTGACACCGGACGTACGCACCGGAAACGCAGCGGCCCCGGACCGAGGACGGTCCGGGGCCGCGCTGCGTTCCGCGCCTGCCGTGCGGGCCGCATCCGCCTGCCGTGAGGACTGCGTCCGTACTTCCACGGCAGGGGTGCGGCTTGTACCCGTACGGGCAGAGCTACATGCGTACCTGTACGGCGCGGCCGAGCCGGTCGTGCAGTCCGCGCCCGTCGCGGTCCCAGACGAGGGCCGGGATGACGAGCAGGAGCAGCACGGTCCGTACGATCACACGGCCGAAGCCGAGACGGCCGCCGTCCTCGGCGACCACGCGCAGCCCCAGGAGGCGCTTGCCGGGGGTGCAGCCGATGGTGCCGACGGTGAGGGCGCTCATCAGGAGGAAGACGCCGAGCGCCCAGTTCCCCGCCGCCTGCTGGTCACCGCGAGCGAGCAGCCCGTATGCGATCACCATGCAGAGCGACCAGTCGATGAAGATCGCCCCGAAACGACGGCCGAGCGGCGCGATGGCCCCCGGCCCCTCCTCGGGCAGCCCGAGCCGCTTGCCGCGGTAGCCGAAGTCGACGCCCATCTCTTCGGCGGCCGCGCGGGGCCCCGAGAGCCACGATCCGATTGCTTGCCTGTTGTCCACCCGACCACGGTACTGCGCCCCCGTGCACTCCCGGCCGGGCGGGGCGGCGAAAGAACCGTGCGGGGGTACCGCCGAGATGCCGGTCACCCCTGGCCCGGTTAACTTGAGCGAAACAAATGGGTCATGCTTGAGAAACCACGTCTGCCTATGGTCGGGTCCAGCGTGTGCCACCCGCACTGGCCGCTCAACGAGCTACAACCCCGTCCCTCCCGGGCCGGGAGTAGGAGGAGTTGGATGTTCCGGAACGCCGACGAAGTGCAGAAGTACGTAGCGGACAACGACGTCAAGTTCATCGATGTCCGGTTCTGCGACCTGCCCGGGGTGATGCAGCACTTCACGATCCCGGCGGCGACGTTCGACCCGGCCGAGGAGCTGGCCTTCGACGGTTCGTCGATCCGCGGTTTCCAGGCCATCCACGAGTCGGACATGGCGCTGCGCGCGGACCTGTCGACGGCTCGGGTGGACCCGTTCCGCCGCGACAAGACGATCAACATCAACTTCTTCATCCACGACCCGATCACGGGCGAGCAGTACAGCCGTGACCCGCGCAACATCGCCAAGAAGGCCGAGGCGTACCTGGCCTCGACCGGCATCGCGGACACCGCGTACTTCGGCCCGGAGGCCGAGTTCTACGTCTTCGACAACGTCCGCTTCCAGACGTCGGCGAACGAGAGCTTCTACCACATCGACTCCGAGGCCGGCGCCTGGAACACCGGTGCGGTCGAGAACAACCGGGGTTACAAGGTCCGCTACAAGGGCGGCTACTTCCCGGCCCCACCGGTGGACCACTTCGCCGACCTGCGCGCCGAGATCTCCCTGGAGCTGGACAAGAACGGCCTCCAGGTCGAGCGCCAGCACCACGAGGTCGGCACCGCCGGCCAGGCCGAGATCAACTACAAGTTCAACACGCTGCTCGCCGCGGCCGACGACCTGATGCTCTTCAAGTACATCGTGAAGAACGTCGCCTGGCGCAACGGCAAGACCGCGACCTTCATGCCGAAGCCGATCTTCGGTGACAACGGCTCGGGCATGCACGTCCACCAGTCGCTGTGGCAGGGCGGCTCGCCGCTCTTCTACGACGAGCAGGGCTACGCCGGTCTCTCGGACACCGCGCGCTACTACATCGGCGGCATCCTGAAGCACGCCCCGTCGCTGCTGGCCTTCACCAACCCGACGGTGAACTCGTACCACCGCCTGGTCCCCGGCTTCGAGGCCCCGGTCAACCTCGTGTACTCGCAGCGGAACCGTTCCGCCGCGATGCGCATCCCGATCACCGGCTCGAACCCGAAGGCCAAGCGCGTCGAGTTCCGCGCCCCGGACCCGTCCTCCAACCCGTACCTCGCGTTCTCCGCGCTGCTGATGGCGGGCCTGGACGGCGTGAAGAACAAGATCGAGCCGGCCGAGCCGATCGACAAGGACCTCTACGAGCTGGCTCCCGAGGAGCACGCCAACGTCCAGCAGGTCCCGACCTCCCTCCCGGCCGTGCTCGAGGCCCTGGAGGCCGACAACGAGTACCTCCAGGCGGGCGGCGTCTTCACGTCGGACCTGATCGAGACGTGGATCGACTACAAGCGCACGAACGAGATCGCCCCGATCCAGCTGCGCCCGCACCCGCACGAGTTCGAGCTGTACTTCGACCTCTGAGCCGCGGCTGAACCACGGCGTCGAACGCTGAGGGCCGCCACCTCCTCCCGGAGGTGGCGGCCCTCAGCCGCGTCGAACGCCCGCGTGCGGCTACCGCTTCTTGGTCCTCCTCCTCTGCGGAGGTGTCCAATCGCCCCGATGCAGCTGGCACCGGGAGTAGCCGATCATGGCCGGGTTCCGGCACGGCCTGCCGGTCTTCGTCTTCAGTGATCCGCACGTGACTTGCTTGCCCACGGGGCCTCCCGAGCCGTCGGTCGGTGCACTGAGAGCATCCTCGGGGGTGGATATGCCCGGTGTCCGCCGATCCGTGCACCGCGGCTGGTTCAGGGCCTTCGGCGACCGGAACCGACTCGGTGTCACCGCAGCGAAGGCCGCGCCCGCCCCGCCCAGTACTCGTCCGCCGTGATGCCCAGCAGGACCACGTCGTGGTAGGCGCCCGCGAAGAACTCGTGCTGGCGCAGGCGGCCTTCCTCCACGAAGCCGAGGGAGCGGTAGAGGGCCAGGGAGGCGTCGTTGAAGGCGTAGACCTCCACCTCGCACTTGTGGCTGCGCTGTTCGGCGAACATGTAGGTGAGGACCAGTCCGGTGGCCTCGGACGCGTAGCCCTGGCGGCGGTGTTCGCGGGTGACCTCGACGCCCGTACGGAAGCGGCCGGCGCGGGCGTCCGTCTCGCCGACCGACACCGCGCCGACGAAGGCGTGCTCGAAGCGGGTCTCGATGACCAGTCGGTACGCGGACGGGTCCGGGGGGCGGCAGGCGCGCTCGGCGGTCCAGGCGCGGAAGCTCTCGTCCGAGCGCGGGGGTTCGACCACGTCGGCGTTGCGGGCGTCGACGGTGTGCAGGGCCAGGGTCCGGAAGCCCTCCCAGTCGTCGGGTTCGATGCCGCGCAGGCGTACTCTCTCACCGGTCCACAGGTCGGTCATCCCGCTCCCGTCAGGCGTACAAGGGCGGCTCGGCCGGCCCGGCCGCGCGGGCCGCGATCGTCCTCGCGCAGGCCAGAGACTCCGTATGTGTCGTGTCCACCTCCAAGTCGTACGACACCCCCCGGTGCACCTTCTCCGCCTGTGCCGCGGCCATGCCCCTCGGGCGGTCCCCCCGGGCGATCTCGCGGGCCCCGGCCACCTCGCTCTCGCACCGGACGCCCACCCACAGCACGTCCAGGCCCGCCAGCGCCTTCCGCCATGGTTCCTGGGAGGCGGCGCCGCCGAGGAACACGTCGTCGACGATGACCCGCGCTCCCGCCCGGACCATCGCGGCGACGCCCTCGCGCCAGGCATCCTCCAGTCTCCGGAACTCCTCGCCGATGACCACGTCGCCGTCCCCCGCGAACGCGATGCCCGCGTCCGTCGTGCGCAGGGACGCGGGCAGGGAGTCGACGAAGGTGTCGATCGCGGCGACGAGCCACGGGGTCGGCAACTCCGCCTGGAGGCAGCGGACGATGCCGGACTTGCCGGAGCTGGACCCACCGTTCAGCACGATCACTTGAGTTGTCACCCGGACACGGTAGAGGCAACCCGTGCGGTGTTCGAGCCCTTTTCGGACCGGCGTGCGCCGCGTAGGGGGCGGGCAGGGCTGTGCCCGGAGGAACGGCCTCCGGTCCGCCGGGCACAGGACGTCAGCGAGTGGTGGTCGGGTCAGCGGCCGTAGCGGATCAGGGCGCGGACCATGCGGCAGGTGGTGTCGGACGGCGGGTGCATGCCCAGACGCTCGGCGGTGGTCCGTATCTTGTGGTTGCCCGCGCTGGTCGGCTGGTAGATCCCGCTGTCGAGCAGGGCGATCGCCAGACGCATGGCCTTCAGGCGGCGGTTGTGCGAGACGTACCACTCACGGGGGCGGCCCGCGGGCAGGCGCTTCTTCACCGGCGGGGTGGGCAGGGGCGGGTGGAAGGGCATCGGGAGCTGTCGGTCGAGCGGCTCGGTGGTGGCTGCGGCAACGGCCATCGGCATCCTCCTGGCGGGGTGGTGGAACCCTCACGAACTCCCTCCATTTTACTGCCCCCCACTGACAATCACCCCTGGCCAGAGGCGTTTTCGGGGCTCCCTCGCGTACCCTTGGCCCCATGGAGATCTGGATCAATCCGGCGTGTTCCAAGTGCCGCGGCGCACTCACCGTGCTCGACGCCGAGGGGGCCGACTACACCGTCCGGCGCTACCTGGAGGACGTGCCCTCGGCCGAGGAGATCCGGGCCGTCCTGGACCGGCTCGGCCTGGAGCCGTGGGACATCACCCGGACGCAGGAGGCCGTGGCCAAGGAGCTGGGGCTCAAGGAGTGGGCGCGGGACTCCGGTTCGCGGGAGCGGTGGATCGCCGCCCTGTCCGAGCACCCCACGTTGATCCAGCGGCCCATCATCACCGCCGACGACGGCAGCGCCCTGGTGGCGCGGAGCGAGGAAGCCGTACGGGACGCGCTGGGGCGTCGGCCGGCAGGTAGGGGGTAGGCCGGACGCGGCAGCGGAGTCGTGTGTTCTGGACGTGCCGCGCCCCGGGCCCCGGGGCGGCCTTTGCCATCAGGCCCCCGCCATCACCCCGCCTGCCTCTCCGCCTCCGCCAGCAGCTCCGTCAGCCGGAGGCCGAAGCGGGCGTCGCAGGCGTGCGGCACCCCCGTTCGTACCGCTTCCGCCAGCGCGTCCACCGCGCCCCGGAACGCCGTCCGCGCACCGTCCCACCCCGGGATCTCGGCCGTCCCGTGCTCGCCCCGCAGTTCGATGCCCATGCCCGCCGCGGCCGGCGGGGCGCTCAGGCCCAGGGTCACCGTGCTGGAGGCGCCGGAGCCGTGTCGCAGGATCAGGTGGGTGGTGTCGGCCGGGCCCCGCGCGGCCGTCAGCTCCGTGACCTCTCCGAGCACCGGGATCAGCACCGACAGCGCGTGCGGGCCGACATCCCACAGGCCTCCCTTCTCCCGCCGCCACGGCGACTCGGCGTACTCGCCGGCCGAGCCCGCCGCGTAGAGCGAGCCCAGCCACTGCGCGCGGGCGGTGAACCAGCCTCCCACCGCCGTCTGTTCCGTGATCCACGCCACGGTCTCGGGCGCGAAGCGGAGCGTGCAGAAGACCACCGAGGCCACCTCCGCCTGCGCCACCGCCTCCGCGACCGCCCGCGCCCCCTCCACCGTCGTGGCGACCGGCTTGTCCATCAGGACGTGGCACCCCGCCTCCGCCGCCCGGACCGCGAGCGGAGCCTGTACGTCCGGCGGCAGCGCGAAGGCCACCGCGTCGCTCACCTCCAGCAGCGCGTCGATCCCCGCCTCCCCCGTGTACGCCCGGGTCCCGTGCACGGTGGCGAGAGCCTTGGCCGCCTCGGCCCTGCGGCCCCACACACCGGTCAGTACGGCGTCGGGGTGGGCCGCGAGGGCGGGGGCGTGGGTGTTGCGCGCCCAGGGGCCCGCGCCGAGGAGGCCGATCCGGAGGGGGGTTGTCGCGGGGGTGGCGGAGGCGGCGGCGGAGGTCGTCATGGAGTCAGTCTGCCCGGCGCCCGGACGCGGGGAGCAGGGGGCGGGGTGGTGAGCTCGGGCGGGCCCGGGTGCGTGGTGCGGGGGGAACCTGCGTGCCGGATGCCGGCGTGCGCGGGGCGGGACGGTGAGCCCGCGTGCCGGAACGCGCGGGGCGGGGCCCCGGGTGGTGCCGGAGTGCGCGGGGCCGGGCAGTGAGCCCGGTGCCGGATACCGGAGCACTCGGGCACCGACCGGAATGCGGTGGCCACAGCGTGCCCCGGCCCGTTAGATTTCCCGGGCCGGCCGCGGGACTTCGGCTGCGACTTCCGGGACGTGCCTCTGAAGCGATGATTTCGTTGTTCGCGCCTCCATTCCCCGGCCGGCAGCTGCGTTCACCGGGGAGAAGACCATGCACACGTCCGAGAGCCTCGCCGACCTCGTCGCCGCCGAGGACGTCCTGCTCTTCCTGAACGCCGCGGTCACCGCCACCGGACAGCGCGAGTTCCGCCCGGGCGGCCCGGACGCCGTGGACCAGCGACTCCCGCTGGATTTCCTGCACACCTACGTACGGGTCAACTACCGTCGTGTCTACGCCGCTTCCCTCGCCCTCGACATCAACGACCACAACGCCGCCCGCATCGTCCTCGGGCTGCTGAAGAGCGCGGCCGAGGCGAGCGCCGAGGAGCGAGGCGTCGAGGGGCGGCTGATCGCCGCCCGGCTGGCGGTGCTGCCGCCTCAGCGCGTCTACCGCCTCTTCGGTGCCGTACGCCGGGCCGGCGTCAACAACCGGCGCACCCGGGCGATCATGCGGGACTGGCTGGAGGCCCGGCCGGATCTGGGGCACGACGCGGTGAAGTACCGCAGGGGCGTGAAGACGGCCGCCCGTCATGTTCATCTGCGCTGCCCGCGGGGTGCCGAGCCGCTCTCCGAGGTCGGGGCGTTCCTGTTCCGGCCGGGGAAGCTGCCGCGGTACGCGCACCCGTTGCTGGACGCCTGGCGGCGCGCGCACTACGAGCAGGGGGCCGTGGCCGAGCTGCCGTTCAGCGTCGCGGAGGGGTTCGCGGCGCGGCACGGGATGAAGCGTGCCGCCTTCCTGGAGCGGGCGGCGCCCCGGATGACCCGGCTGGAGCGGCTGCGCACCCGGGAGCAGCGGGTGGGGGGCGACCGGGAGCCGGACGTCGATCTGGCCGTGATGCCGCTGACCCGGCTCGCGCTGTACGTCCTCGCGCTCCCCTTCGAGCAGCGCGTCGCCCGGCGTGCCGAGCTAACCGGTGCCCTGCGCACGGCGGCCCGGCGGGCCGCCGACGGGCATGCCGGGAGCTGGGGGCGGGTGCACGCCGTGCTGGACGACAGCTTCTCGTCGTCCGGGTCGGGGCAGAAGCGGCGGCGGCCCCTCGCAGTGGCTTTGGCCTGCCACTATCTGCTGGAGGCTCTCGCGGCGCCGGGCGCGTACCGGGGGCTGTGGACCTCGGGCCGGGGCGACGCCCTGCTCGTACGCCCGTGGGGGCCGACCCCGCTCGGGATGCGCATCCTGGACGCGCTGGAGCCCGGGCCGGGTGGAGGGCCGGACGGGCCGGGTGAAGGGGGGCCGGACGTGCCGGTGGGCTCTGAGCCGGGCGGGCCCGGCCGTGCGGGCCCTGACCGACTGGTGATCGTCTCCGACGGATGGGACAACGCTCCGGCCGGGCTGGCGGGTGAGGTGCTGCGGGTGTGGCGGCAGCGGCTGGACCCGGGGCGGCGGACGGCCGTGGTGCACCTCAACCCCGTATACGACGCCGAGGGGTTCGACGTACGGCGGCTGGCGGCGGGGGTTCCGACGACCGGGGCCCGGGACGCGGAGGATCTGCCCGCGCTGGTGGAGATCGCCCGGTTCGCGGAGGGCCGGAGCGGGGCGGCGGAGCTGTACGCGTATCTGGACCGGCGGGTGGCGCAGTTCACCGGAGAGGGGACGGCGTCGTGAACCGGCTGGAGCTGACCGGTCTCACCACCCGGCCCTCGCAGGTCTGGGGCGGTGTCCGGCTCGTGCCGCTCGTACGTGAGGAGCCGGTCGCCGGGCTCCGGCTGCACCGGGAGGTGTACGAGCGGCTCGGGGCGGGGGCCGTCGAGCTCGGGCCCCGTACGCACGACGTCCCGTACATCCCCCACGGACTCGTCGCCGACTGGTCCGGCGACGGCGAGGGCGCCGACGTGCGGGACGGGGGCGGGCAGTCGGCCGCGTACGGCACCCACCTCGGCGGGCGGGAGGCGCCGCGCGCCGTCCGGCTGCCCCGGCTCGTCCACCACCGCATGCCCAGGCGGCGTCCCGGTGACCGGCTGCGTTTCCTGCCGTCGCACCTGGCCCTGGAGGGGTATCTGGCGCTGCACTTCGGCGGGCCGTCGACCGCGTGGGAGGAGTGGTCGCGCCAGGCCCTGCGCGACGGGCTCTCGCCGCGCGCGGAGGACGCGTACCTGGGGTGGTCGGTGCGCGGGCTCGGGGACGCGCTGCGGGTCTTCGAGATCCACCCCGGTCAGTCCGGGGTGATGGTGTACGTCGGTGACGTGCTCGCCGCCGCGTTCGTGGTGCCTCACCCGGAGGACTACCGGCTGCTGCACGCCTCGCTGGTGGAGGACCTGTACGGGGAGCTGGTGCACCAGTACGGGCTGTACGGGGCCCCGGTGGCGGAGTTCGGGGCGCGGATCACGGGCGAGGAGCACATCCGTACGCTCGCCGATCTCCGGGCGGCGGCGCGGGGGCAGGAGCGGGCGTGGGAGGAGGCGCACGACGGGCTGTTCGCGCGGGAGCTGCTGGACACCTCGTACGGGTTCGAACGGGCTTACCGGATGGGATCGTTCACCCTGTGGCGGTTCCTGCCGCCGTTCGTCCGGGACGGGAGCGGTCAGCACATCGGAGAGACGATCACCGACCACAAGGGGCAGGTCGCCTACCTCAAGACGTTCCGGCTCTCCGACGCCCAGGTCCGACGCGGTCACCTGCTGCACCGCCTGGCCGGCGCGGAGTGGGAGCTGTCCCGGGCCGCCGAGGCGCTCGGGACGAGCCGCGAGGAGCTGGTGCGGCGCATCCGGGCGGCCGGGTTCTCCCAGCTCCTCAAGGGCGACGCGTGAACAGGGGGTGAGGGCGGGGAGCACCGTGGGACGAGGCCCCGCGAGGTGCCGTTTCACCGGAGGAATCCTCGGTAACACGGGGTTCACACTTGGGCAACGGACGGGAAATCGCACCTTGCCAAGCTGCGCGGCATAGACCGCTGCACCCGCAAAGGATGGCGTCCGTGACGTTCAAGGCTGAGTACATCTGGATAGACGGCACCGAGCCGACCGCCAAGCTTCGTTCCAAGACGAAGATCATGGACGGCACGCCGTCGGGCGACGTGGCGGATCTGCCGATCTGGGGCTTCGACGGCTCCAGCACCAACCAGGCCGAGGGCCACGCCTCCGACCGGGTCCTGAAGCCCGTCTTCAGCTGTCCGGACCCCATCCGCGGCGGCGCGGACATCCTCGTGCTGTGCGAGGTCTTCAACATCGACATGACGCCGCACGAGTCCAACACGCGGGCGGCGCTGCGTCCGGTCGCCGAGCAGTTCGCGGGCCAGGCTCCGATCTTCGGCATCGAGCAGGAGTACACCTTCTTCGACGGCCACCGGCCGCTCGGCTTCCCCGAGGGCGGCTTCCCGGCCGCGCAGGGGGGCTACTACTGCGGCGTCGGCGCGGACGAGATCTTCGGCCGCGAGATCGTCGAGAAGCACCTCGACAACTGTCTGGCGGCGGGGCTCGGGATCTCCGGCATCAACGCCGAGGTCATGCCCGGCCAGTGGGAGTTCCAGGTGGGCCCGCTCTCCCCGCTGGACGTCTCCGACCAGCTGTGGGTGGCCCGTTGGCTGCTCTACCGCACCGCCGAGGCCTTCGGCGTCTCCGCGACGCTGGACCCGAAGCCGGTCAAGGGCGACTGGAACGGCGCGGGCGCGCACACCAACTTCTCCACCAAGGCGATGCGCGAGGGCTACGACGCGATCATCACCGCGTGCGAGTCGCTGGGCGAGGGCTCCAAGCCGATGGACCACGTGAAGAACTACGGCGCTGGCATCGACGACCGGCTCACCGGTCTGCACGAGACCGCCCCGTGGAACGAGTACAGCTACGGCGTCTCCGACCGCGGTGCGTCGGTCCGCATCCCCTGGCAGGTCGAGCAGGACCAGAAGGGCTACATCGAGGACCGCCGTCCCAACGCCAACGTCGACCCGTACGTCGTCACACGGCTGATCGTCGACACCTGCTGCACCGCTCTGGAGAAGGCCGACCAGGTCTGATCCCGACGCCACGCCTCCGCGAGGGCCCGCCGGTCCGGTGTACCGGTGGGCCCTCGCGTACGTCTTCGCGCCCGTTCGAGGCGTACGCGATCACCTGTGCCCGCGATGGAGCGCAGCGTGAGGAAGGTAACGCCGGGCGGCCGTATCGACGGGTGGGAGAAGTCCGATGCACCGCCGCGATGTCTGCTTCAATGGAGCCATGGCGAGCTTCCAGCACATCGCGTCGGGTCGCAGCGACCTCGAACCGTTCTGGCCGTCCCGTCAGCACCATGATTTCGACCGGGTGTGTTGCCGCGCATGGAACGCGCAGGCCCTCTGAAGCCGCTCACCCCGGCCTTCGGTCCGCGCGCACGACGCAAGTCCGTCCTCGACGACTCCTCGCGCGAAAGAAGCTGACCTTCCATGGCGAACACCCGTATGTCCTCCGCCGCCACCGCGGCTTCCCCGGCGCCCGCTGCGGCCCGTCCCTCCGCCCGCGCCCTCTCCCCCGACCGCCACCGCCTGCGCGCCGTCGACCGTGACGAGGCCGCTCGGCTCGCGGACGTGGCCGACTTCCTGCCGCCCGGCGCGACCTGGCTGCCCGCACCCCAGCACACCCTGCCCACCCTGCCCGGTCAGCCGCCGATGATCGGCTATCTGGTGCTCCTGCCGGCCGACCGGCAGTCGGCGTCCGCCGGTGCGGTCGCCGCCTCCCAGAATCGTCGGCAGATCGGCCGGCAGGAACCTGCGCCCTTCCCGCAGCAGATGGCGGACGAGCCGGTCGAGGGGGCGGGGGCGCCCGGTCCGGTCCGGATCGACGCGGCCCGGCGTACGGCCTCCGTCGACGGGGTCGCCCTCGATCTGACCTACCTGGAGTTCGAGCTGCTGGCCCATCTGGTGGCGCACCCGCACCGGGTGCACACCCGCGACCAGTTGGTGACGACGGTGTGGGGGTACGGGCACGTGGGCGACGGACGCACCGTCGACGTCCATGTGGCCCGGCTGCGCCGCAAGCTCGGGGCGGAGCACCGCCGTTCCATCCAGACGGTCCGCCGGGTGGGGTACAAGTACACGCCCTGACCGGCTCGTTGGCCCTCCGCGGCCCCGGTCCACGTCCTTCGCCGTGGACCGGGGCCGCTGCCGTGGTCGAGGTCCTGCCGGTCTCCGGCCACCGGCGGTGGTGAGGGGGTAGGCCCCGTACGGGGGTGGTGCTGGCTGCACCCCTGAGTGGGTGGTTCACCGGCTGCCGACGCCGGGCCGGTGGGACGAGACTTGATCGGGAGCGGGGCCGACCCGGGCCCTGTAGGGGAGAGGGTCCGATCGTCATGAGCGCACGCGCGAGTCAGGCCGTGGGACGACTGCGGCCGTCGATGGTGGCGGCGGGGCGGGGGCTCTTCCTCGCGGTGTACGGGCTGGCGGTCTCGATCACCCTGTTCGTGCTGGCGGTGGTGTCGATCGCCTTCATCATGCTGGGGATCGGCGTGTTCACCACTCCGGCGGTACTGGAGGCGGTGCGCCGCCATGCCAACCAGCGCCGGCTGTGGGCGGCCGACTGGTGCGGTGTGCGGATACCGGTCCCGTACCGCCCGTTCCCCGCGGGCCTGCGCGGGGGTGTGACCGGGCAGGTGGAGCGGACGACGCTGCTGTTGAAGGACCCGGCGACCTGGCGGGACCTCCAGTGGTTGCTGGTCGACATGACGGCCGGCGCCGTACCGGCCGTGGTGGCCGCGGGGCTGATGCTCTACCCGCTGGAGTCGGTCGTGCTGGCGGCGGGGCTGTGGCGGGTGTTCCAGGACGAGCCGTACTGGTACATGTTCGTGCCGGTGAGCAGCCAGCTCACGGCGCTGGCCGCCTTGGCGCTCGGCGTCGCACTCTTCCACTTCGGCATGCGGGCCACCGGGCCGGTGCTGCGGGCGCACTTCCTGCTGGCCCGCGCCCTGCTGGCGCCCACACCGGAGCAGACCCTGGCACGGCGGGTGGACCGGCTGACCGAGACGCGGCACGAGGCGGTGGACACGGCCGCCTCCGAGCTGCGGCGCATCGAGCGGGATCTGCACGACGGGGCGCAGGCGAGGCTGGTGGCGATGGGGATGAATCTGGGCGCGATCGAGGCGCTCGTCGAGAAGGACCCCGCGCAGGCGAAGAAGATGCTGGCCATGGCTCGGGAGTCGTCGGCGGAGGCGCTGACCGAGCTGCGCGACCTGGTCCGGGGCATCCACCCGCCGGTCCTGGCCGAGCGGGGCCTGGGCGACGCGGTCAAGGCGCTGGCGCTGCGGCTGCCGGTGGCGACGGAGGTGACGGTGGAGCTGGCGGGACGGGCGGAGGCACCGGTGGAGTCGGCGGCGTACTTCGCGGTGAGCGAGGTCCTCACCAACGCGGTGAAGCACTCCGGCTGCGACCGGATCTGGGTGGATCTGCACCACGGCGAGGACATGCTGCGGATATCCGTGACGGACAACGGCGGGGGCGGCGCCCGCGCCGGGGCGGGCTCCGGTCTGAGCGGAATCGAACGGCGGCTCGGTACATTCGACGGCGTCCTGGCCGTCAGCAGCCCCGCGGGCGGCCCCACCATGGTCACCATGGAGCTGCCTTGCGTGTTGTCCTAGCCGAAGACCTCTTCCTGCTGCGGGACGGGCTGGTGCGGCTGCTGGAGGCGTACGGGTTCGAGATCGCCGCCGCCGTGGAGACCGGGCCGGAGCTGGCCCGGGCACTGGCCGAGCTGGACCCGGACGTCGCGGTGGTCGACGTACGACTGCCGCCCTCCCACACGGACGAGGGGCTGCAGTGCGCGCTGGCGGCCCGGCGGGCGCGCCCGGTGCTGCCGGTGCTGGTGCTCTCCCAGCACGTGGAGCAGTTGTACGCGCGGGAGTTGCTGGCCGACGGCAACGGGGGGATCGGCTATCTGCTGAAGGACCGGGTGTTCGACGCCGACCAGTTCGTCGACGCCGTGCGGCGGGTGGCGGCGGGCGGCACGGTGATGGACCCGCAGGTCATCTCCCAGCTGCTCTCCCGCCGTTCGCGGGACGAGCCGATAGGCGGGCTCACCCCGCGCGAGCGGGAGGTGATGGAGCTGGTGGCCCAGGGCCGGTCCAACACGGCGATCGCCGCCCAGCTGGTGATCACGGAACGGGCGGTCGCCAAGCACACCTCGAACATCTTCGGAAAGCTCGGCCTGCCGCCTTCGGATGACGACAACCGCCGCGTCCTCGCCGTCCTCGCCTACCTGGACCGTGGTTGAACAGGAACCGGTTGGTGCCGGATTGACCTTCTTCGCGGGGCAGTTGGGTATTCGGGCCGCTTTCCCGCTGGAGCTTTCGACGAATGCTCCGGGGCTTCGAGCGGGGAGCTGAACGGGAGGCCGGGGCCGCGCGTATGGGACGTCACGCTTCTCCCTCGAAGCAGAGGAGTCCCATGCCACGCTCAACACGTACCCCCCGTACGTCCCGTAAGAAGCGCTCCAGCCGGGTCAACCGGGCCATAGCCGCCTCCGCCGCCCTGATCCTCGGCGGGGGAGGGCTGGTGGCGGTCAATGTCCACGCCTCCGCGGGGGAAGGGCGGCCGTCCGCCGCACCGCCCTCCCGGGCCCAGGACGTGGGCCGCCAGATGTCCACCATCGACTGTCCCGATGCCGGTAACGAACTGCGCGAGGTGCCCGAGCAGGCACGCGGCGAGGTGGACCGCGAGCTCGCGGCGATGGATACGCAGATCACCGATGCCTACCGGCAGTTCGCCGATCGGAAGGAGCGGATATCCCGGGATCCGGGGCTCGCGGAGAACGCCGTGCTCGGCCCGTTGCGGAGCAAGCGGACGGCGAGCCTCGACCGCATCGCCATCGCCATCGGTCGCGTCGGGCAGCGGCCGGCGGGGATCGAGAGCCTCGCCGGATGCAGCCTGCGCGCCGACGACAACGCCCCGGGGAACCCGGGCGGCACGGGCGGCTCCGGCGATACGGGGGGCGGAGGTGATGGCGGCAAGGGCAGCAACAGCGGCGGCCCGGGCGGTGGCAGCGGCCAGGCCGGGAACGGCCCCCAGGCGTCCGATTTTGTGGACATCCAGTCCGTCCAGCCCAACGTCGTCCGCCCCCGGCAGCGCCGCGGCGCCTCCCGGGGCACCTTCACCACCGACTGCGGCCGCAACGAGAACGGGAAGTTCAACCCGGACAACGTCATCGTCGCGCCCGGCGTGAGCAACGGCGCGCACCATATGCACGACTACATCGGCAACCAGGCCAACGACGCCTTCGCCACCGACGACGTCCTGGCGGGCGGCGCCACCACCTGCCGCAACCAGGGCGACCGATCGACCTACTACTGGCCCGTGCTGCGGCTGCAGAACGGGCAGGACGAGGCCGACGTGGACGCGGACGGGGGCGGGCGGGACCAGAACGTCGGTGAGATCCAGACGCCGTCCGAGGTGACGCTGAGGTTCGTCGGCTCCCCTGTCGGCAGGGTCACCGCGATGCCGCGCTTCCTGCGGATCATCACCGGGGACGCGAAGGCGTTCACCAACGGCGACGCCAACGCGAACGCCTCCTGGAGCTGCACCGGCTTCGAGGACCGCCAGCTCAAGGACAAGTACCCGATCTGCCCCGAGGGCAGTCAGGTGGTGCGGACCTTCGCGTTCCAGAGCTGCTGGGACGGGCGGAACACCGACAGCGCCAACCACCGCACCCATGTGGCGTTCGCACGGGCCGACGGGCGCTGTCCGAAGGGGTTCCGGGCGATTCCGCAGCTGGTCCAGCGGATCGTGTACGACGTGCCGCCGGGTCCCGGCTTCGCCGTCGACTCCTTCCCCGAGCAGCTGCACAAACCGGTCACCGACCACGGCGACTTCATCAACGTCTTCGACCAGCAGCTGATGAAGAAGATGGTGCGGTGCATCAACGACGGGCGCCGCTGCCGCTGATACACCTTCCGGCGCCGCCACCGCTGGTCCGGCACGGCCCCCACGCCTACGCCGCCGGTCCGGCACGGCCCCACGCGCCGCTGCCCGCCGATCCGGCAGGGCCCACGCGCCGACGCCGCGACTCCGGCGTCGGGGGGGGGGGGGGGGGGGGGGGGGGGGGGGGGGGGGGGGCAGCTGTAGGGGTAATGGGTGGTCGGGTGTTTGGCGGGGGGGGT
>NZ_JBWKCM010000007.1:41741-167128 GCF_056436485.1 Streptomyces sp. NPDC043746
GTAGCCAGGCCCCTCCCCACCCCCCCCCCCCCCACCCCCCCCCCCCCCCCCCCCCCCCCCCCCCCCCCCCCCCCCCCCCCCGCTGCCGGGCGCCCGCCGACGCCCGGCAGCGCCCGTCCCCCTGAACCTGCGCGGTCAGCTCCCGTGGTGACCGGAGTGCTCCTCCTCGTTCCCCCCATCACCACTCTCCCCCGAGTGGTGCGGCGAGGCGGTCTCCACCGTCCCCCCGAGCCGGCCGCGCAGCGCCGCGACCACCTCCGCCTCACCGGCGGCGACCCAGCGGCGGCCGACGAGATACGACCCGCCGTAGTCCTTGGCCTCGTTGATCCACTCGCGCTGACCGCGGTCGGTGGCGAAGGTGGTCAGCACATAGCGCCCGGCCGACGTGGTGCAGTGGGCCTGACGCAGCTCATCGGCGTCGGTCTGCACCTTGGGCTCGCAGCCGGCCTTCCCGGCCAGCTGCTCCAGCGTTCCCGTCGCGGTCGGCGGTGCCGAGGAAGGGTCCTTCCCGGCACCGCCGGCCGCTTCCTGCTCACCGTCCGCACTGCACCCGGTCAGGAGCAGCAGCGCTGCCAGGAGGGTGCCCGCGGCCCGGGGGCCGACTCCGCATCGCCGTTCCGGTTCTGTCGCCATCGGCCCATCCTGCACCCAAAAGCGGTCTCAGGTACGGGCGATGCCCAGGCTCGCGACACAGGACGTCCGCGCCCCGGGCCCTGACCACGACGGCCCGGAACCACGACCACCACGGTCCGGGGCTCCCCCACCGGCTCCGGGAAATCCGTGCACGCCTCTGGTCCCCCGAGGTACCCGTCAGTACATTGACACCATGTCTAACACGCAGCCAGCGGCGGTCGCGTCGGAACGGACGGCGCTCAAGGCCCGGAAGGTCTCCTTCGCCTGGGAGAAGACCCCCCTGCACTGGGTGCCGGGCGACCCGTTCACCACGCACACCATCAACGTGCTCCATCTGCTGCTCCCGGCGGGGGAACGCTGGTTCATCCATGTCTACCGGCAGGTCCTGCCCTTCATCCATGACGAGCAACTCCGCGAGGACGTCATCGGGTTCATCGGACAGGAGGCCGTGCACTCACAGGCGCACGACGATGTGCTGCCGCATCTGCGGGAGCTGGGGCTCGACCCGACCCCGTACACCGCGCAGGTCGACTGGCTCTTCGAGAAGCTGCTGGGGGACCGGACTCTGCCGCCGGGGCGGCCCTCGCAGTGGTGGCTGATGGAGCGGGTGGCGATGATCGCGGCCATCGAGCACTACACGGCCTTCCTCGGGGACTGGGTCCTCAACGCCGAGGCGCTGGACCGCAAGGGCGCCGACCCGACCATGCTGGACCTGCTGCGCTGGCACGGGGCGGAGGAGGTGGAGCACCGGTCGGTGGCGTTCGAGGTGTTCATGCACGTCGACGGCGGCTACCGCAGGCGGGTGCGGACCTGGGCGGCGGCCTTCTCGGCGCTGGTCTTCCTCTGGCAGCGCGGGACCCGGTTCTTCATGGAGAACGACCCGAGCCTGCTGGACGGCAAGGCCACCTTCAAGGCGTTCCACACCCGCGGGAAGGAAGGGACGCTGCCCAGCACGGGCGCGATCCTGCGGTCCGTGCCCAGCTACCTGAGCCGGTCCTATCACCCCTCCCAGGAGGGCAGTACGGCCCAGGCCGTCGCCTACCTCGCCCAATCGCCCGCGGCGCTCGCCGCCGAGGCCCGTACGACGGGAGCACCCTGACCCATGGCCCTGCCCCGCCTGCGCACCGTCGCCGTCGTCGCCGGTGCCGCCCTGCTCACCCGGCGGGCGCTGCGCCGCCGGATCGCCCGGTCACCGCTCTGGCCGATGCCCGCGCTGCCCGAGCCGGTATCCGGGCATTCCCGGCGGCGGGCGACCGCCGCGCGGCGGCTGCGGATCGCCGAACGGACCACCGTCGCCGACGGGGTCGTACAACTGCGGCTGGAGGGCGCCGGGTTGCCGCGTTGGCAGCCCGGGGCGCATCTGGACCTGGTGCTGCCCTCCGGGCTGGTGCGGCAGTACTCGCTCTGCGGTGATCCGGACGACCCGGGTACGTACACGGTGGCGACCCGGCTGGTGGCGGACGGGCGGGGCGGTTCGCGGGAGGTGCACGAGCAGCTCCGGGAGGGCACGGAGATCGAGGTGCGCGGGCCGCGCAACCGGTTCCCGCTGGTGGAGGCGGAGGCGTACGTCTTCGTCGCGGGCGGCATCGGGATCACCCCGATCCTGCCGATGCTGCGCTCGCTGGCCACGCGCGGGGCCGACTGGCGCCTGGTGTACGGGGGCCGGTCCCGGGGATCGATGCCGTTCCTGGAGGAGGTCGAGAAGCTCGGCACCGAGGACGGGCGGGTGACCGTGGTCGCGCAGGACGAGGCGGGGCATCCGGACGCCGCCGCCGTACTGGCGGACATCGTCCCGGGCACGGCCGTCTACTGCTGCGGCCCCGAACCTCTGATGGACGCAGTCGCCGCCGCGCTCCCCGGGGGGTGCGTCCTGCATCTGGAGCGGTTCTCCGCGACGAGTTCCGCCCCCGGGGACTCCGGCCCCTTCGAGGTGGAGCTGCACCGCACCGGGAGGACTGTGCGGGTGGCGGCCGGGCAGTCGGTGCTGGCGGCCGTCCGCCAGGAGCTGCCCCATGTCGCCTACTCCTGCGAGCAGGGCTTCTGCGGGACCTGCCAACAGCGTGTCCTGGAGGGCGAGATCGACCACCGCGACGAGCTGCTGACCGACGACGAACGCGAGGACTCCATGCTGATCTGCGTCTCGCGCTGCCGGGACGGACGGCTGGTGCTGGACCTGTAGGGGGCTTCGGCGCTCACCCCGGTTAGGCTGTCCGGATGACGACCGGGGTACGGCGCAGGATGGGCGTCGACGAGCGCAGGCGGCAACTGATCGGGGTCGCGCTGGACTTGTTCAGCCGACGCTCACCCGAGGATGTGTCGATCGACGAGATCGCCGCCGCCGCGGGCATCTCACGGCCGCTGGTCTACCACTACTTCCCGGGCAAGCAGAGCCTGTACGAGGCTGCGTTGCGGCGGGCGGCCGACGAGCTGGCCGCCCGTTTCCTGGAGCCGCCCGAAGGGCCCCTGGGAGCACGGCTGTTGCGGGTGATGGGCCGGTTCTTCGACTTCGTCGACGAGCACGGCCCGGGGTTCTCCGCGCTGATGCGCGGCGGTCCGGCGGCCGGCTCCTCGGCGGCCAACGCCCTGATCGACGGGGTGCGGCAGGCCGCGTACGAGCAGATCCTCACCCATCTGGGAGTGGAAGAGCCGCCCGCGCGGCTGGAGTTGGTGGTCCGCTCCTGGGTCTCGCTGGCCGAGTCGACCGCGCTGATCTGGCTGGACGGGCGGCGCATCCCGCGCGCGGAGCTGGAGTTGCAGCTCGTGCACGACTTCGCGGCGCTGGCCGCCGTCAGCGCCGCCTACGACCAGGAGATGGCGGGCATCACACTGCGGGCGCTCGCCCAGGAGCCGGCGGAGGGTCCGTTCGGGGATCTGCTGGCCCGGCTCTCCGCGCTCGCCCCCGCCACAGGGGCCGTCCCGGAACAGCGGCTGCCGCACACAGCGGACTGACGGACCCGTCAGGCGGGCAGCCCGTTGCGGTGCGAGACGCGGCGGGCGGCGGCCAGGAGGGCGTGGACCTGCGGGCCCGCCTGGCCGGTCTCGCTGACGGGCTTGGGGAACGGCAGCCGTACGTCGCGGTGGCCGCGCGGGTACTCCAGGCGCAGGGTCACTCCGTACCGGTCCAGGGCCAGCGGCAGGGCTCGCACCATGTCCCGCTCCGGGACGGGGCGGACGAGGCGCAGCAGCAGGGGTACCAACTCCCTGTGGTCGTCGAACAGGTGGGTCAGCATGCCCGCCTCGCACGCGGCGACCGGGTCCGCCTCCGCCCGCTCCAACTCCTCCAGCGTGACGAACGTGCGGCCCTCGGCGTCCTCCAGGACCGCCTGACCGAACTCCATGCAGGTGGAGTCCCCGGCGTCCGTGCTGTACGGCGATGCCAGCAGCCCGGTCACCGTGACCCGGGCGCGCAGCCGGTCGCGTACGGGGGTGGGGGCGATGTCCGTGAACTCCAGGCGGGCCGGGACCCGCTCACCGGCCGGGACGTGGCCGCCCTCGGTGGGGGCGTGCAGGTGGATGTGGCCCATCGCCCCCGTGCCGTCCAGGCGGCGGACCTCGGTGTGCACGCCGTCGCTCACCACCGTCATCGAGTGGGCGACGACGAGGATCGACCGGACGCGCTCGGCGCGGGTCGGCTGCGTGGCACGGGCGCTGAAAGGACGCATCCGATGTCTCCAGAGGCGATCAGGAAACCCAAGCGGTTACTTAGGTATGCCTAACCTAACTCACGATGCACGGGTCGGGGTAGTCCGCCGTCAGAATCCCTCCTTCCGCTTCACACCTCCGGACGCACGCCCCCGGTCACGGCGGAAGACCGCCCGGAGCCTTCACAGCTGAAGCTCGCTGCGGAGCGCGGCGGCGAGACCGACCTCCGCGTTGTCCGCCTGCCCGCGCTCGAAGGCACGCCGGTACGCCTCGTCGCCCACCGCCGCCCGGGCCTGGAGCTCGCAGGTCTCGCGGATCGCGCCCAGCTCCGGGGTGCCGCGCTGCGGGTGGCCGACCATCCGCCAGTAGGCATGGCCGGTGCCGTACACCCTGGCCGCCTGGGCCCCCGCTCCCTGGGCGGCGATGGCGGCGGCCAGGATGTCCAGGCCCAGCGCGATGCCGAAGCTGTCGCGGAGCCGGTGCTTGCCCGCGAGCATGGCCCGGGCGTGCGTGGCCGAGTCCTCCGGGCGCCCCTGGAGGAGGGCGATCAGGGCGAGCTGGTAGTCGGCGTAGGAGCGGGTCCAGTACTCCCCGCCCCGCTCGCAGGAGCGACGCAGCGCGGTGGCGGCGCGCAGGGACTCGGTGAGTCGACCCAGCGCGGTGAGCGCGAAGACGGTGATGAGGCGGCAGCGCAGCCGGTGGGCGGAGTCTCCGCGCCCTTCGGGCTCCCCCGGCTCCCCCGGCTCCCCCGCCCCTCCGGGCACCCCGGGCGCCCCCGGTTCTCCGGACGGGCCCGGCCCGCCGGAGACCCCCTCCCCCGGTGACATCTCCGGGCGCTCCTCCCCCGCCCTCCCCGGCTCCGTCATCCGTAGCACCCGCTCCGCCGCCTCCAGCGCCGCCGCCGGCTCCCCGGTCATCAGCCGGGTGAGGCCCGAGAGGTAGGTGGCGCCGAGCATGCCCTCGTCGTCCCGGTCGTGGAGCGCGATGGCCGTGCAGAGCGCCCCGTACTTCTCGGCGGTGGCGAAGTCCCCCTGGAGCAGCGCCGCGACACCGAGCACCCACTGCAGCCGGGTGCGGTGCGAGCCCTCCACCGGGCCCGCCTCCAGGGCCCGCTGGGCGTAGCCGCGCGCCTCCGACAGATGGCCGCAGCAGGCCCAGAAGAAGCCGACCCGGCCCGCCATCTCCTGGGCCGCCGCCACATCGCGGGCGAGCAGGTGGTCCAGCGCGGCGCACAGGTCCAGACGGGTGTCGGAGATCCTGTGGTACCAGGAGATCTGGTCCGGTCCGGTCCACCCGTCGTGGGCGCGGCGGGCGAGGCCGAGGAAGCTTCTCGCGTGCCGGTCGGCGGCGGCCCCCTCCTCACCCAGCTCGATGAGCCACATGCGGCCGTACTCGCGCAGGGTGTCGAGCATCCGGTAGCGGGCGCCGTCGCGCTGGACGACGGACTGGGCGACGAGCCCCTGGAGCGCCCGGTCCACCGCGTCCGGGGTGAGCGGCCCCCCGGTGCAGACCTCGCGGGCGGTCTCCTCGTCGAAATCCGTACGGAGCACGGTCAGCCGGGCCCACAGGAGGCGTTCCAGCGGGGTGCACAGCTCGTGGCTCCAGCCGATCGTGGTGCGCAGGGTGCGGTGGCGGCGGGGCCAGAGGGAGTCGTCGGCGAGGAGGTCGAGCCGGGAGGCGGTGAGTTCATCGGCGTCGGGCGGGGCGTCGAAGCGGGTGCCGATCCGGGTGGCGAGCTGGGCCACGGTGTGGCGGCCGATGCCCGCGGCAGCCAGTTCGATGGCGAGCGGGATGCCTTCGAGGCGGCGGCAGATGTCCGCGGCGGCCGCCCGGTCCCCCGGCGCCTCCAGGTCCGCGTGCGGGTCGGCGGCGCGCAGCCGGTCCTCGAAGAGCCGGAGCGCGTCGGGGGCGCCGTCGACCGGGAGCGGCTGGACGCGGACGACGTACTCGCCCCGGGTGGCGAGCGGCTGCCTGCTGGTGACCAGGACGGTCAGGCCGGGCGAGGTGGTGATCAGCTCGGCCAGCAGATGCGAGCAGGGGCCGCGGAGGTGTTCGGCGGAGTCGAGGACGAGCAGGAGGCGTTTGTCGCTGAGCCATTCGCAGAGCGCCTCGACGGGCATCCGCAGGGTGTGGTCGGCGAGCCCGACCGCGTCCGAGACGGTGGGGAGCAGCAGGGCGTCGTCGTAGAGCGGGGAGAGGTCGGCCCACCAGGCGCCGTCGGGGTAGCGGTCGGCGGCGGCGCGGGCGGCCCGGACGGCGAGCCGGGTCTTGCCGACGCCGCCGGGGCCGATCAGGGTGGTCATCCGCCGCGCGGCCAACGCGGTTCCCAGCCGGGCCAGTTCGGCCCGCCTCCCGACGAAGCTGCTCGTCTCGTCGGGAAGGAATCCCACCTGGGTCATCGTCACACCGTCCGGCACGCTGGGGCAGAGGGCGCCGGTGGGGCCGACCGCCCCGGGGCGGGGCTCCTGCCGCAGAACCGGGCCGGTCCCGCCTCCCCGCGACGAGTGAAGTCTCGACGGGGAAAACGGGACCGGCCGGGTGGACCAGGACGGCTGTCGCGGCTCCTTCGCCGACGTCTGCCGTCACCGTAGTGCCGGTGGGAGTCAGCGAAGGACGAAGACCGCCGCCGTACGTCCCGGGACGGTGAAACTGGCCGATTTCCCCTCGTATGTGGCTCGTTTGACCGTAAGATCCGCCCCCTTGGCCTGGACCGGGTGCAGGGCGTACGTCTTCCCCTCCGGGGCGGCGAGCTTCTGCGTCGCCGACTCCGGGGTGGCGTTGAGGACCACGGCGAGCCTGCCCAGGCGCATGGTGATCACGCCGGGGGTCTCGTCCGGTCCGGAGAGCGGGAAGGACAGGGCGGCCTGCACCTGGGCGGTGGTGGCGAGGGAGAACTCCTTCTCGGTGGTACGGATGGTGAGCAGGTCGCGGTAGGCGGCCGAAGCTCCGTCGATCTGGGCGCAGTCGGGCGCGATCGTGGCGGAGGCCGTCAGCAGCGGCTTGGCGTACGACCACTTGTCCGCGTTGTCGGCGGCGGGCGGCAGCCCCCGGCCGAAGCCGTTGCCGTCACGGCAGTCCCAGTGCAGGGCGTTGAACCAGTCGCCGCTGTCGTAGGAGTTGCGGTCCAGCGACTTGGAGCGCAGCCGGTCGGTGCCCGCCTGGGAGAGCGAGGGCCCCTGGGAGAGGACGGAGGCGGCCATGGCGACCACATGGGCCCGGGCCCGCTCGGCGGCGGACGTCCCCGTCGGGAGCTTGAAGGCGAGGGTGTCGAAGAGCGTCTCGTTGTCGTGGGCGTCCGAGTAGGCGAGCGCTTCGCCGGGGGCGGCCGCGTAGCCCGCGGGCGACCCGTTGTAGTCGACGTCCGAGCCCTTGACCGTACGGCCGGAGGTGTCGGTGAAGGTGTAGTCGGCCAGGTTGCCGGAGAGGCCGACCTTGATCAGGTCCTGGTAGTGCAGCAACCGGGCCTTCTGCTCGGTGCGGGTGCCGTTGGCGGGTGAGGAGTTGGGGTCGGTGTAGAGGCCGGAGGCGAAGCCCTGGACGCCGGGGTCCTCGTCGAAGGGGCCGCCGCCGCGCACCGCGTCACGGGCCCGGTCGGAGAAGGTGGCGATGCCGGTGCCGGCCATGTTCTTCTGGGTGGCCTGGACGAAACGGGCGTCATCGGCGATCTCCCCGAAGTTCCACCCCTCCCCGTACAGGATGATCTTCTTCCCGTCAACGCCGTCCTTGGCGGGCGTGAGGGAGTCGAGCGCCCTGCGGACCGCGAGGATGTTCTCCTTGGGGTGGTGGCCCATCAGGTCGAAGCGGAAGCCGTCGACCTTGTACTCCTTGGCCCAGGTGACGACCGAGTCCACGACGAGCTTGCCCATCATGGTGTTCTCGGGTGCGGTGTTGGCGCAGCAGGTGGAGGTGGCGACGGTGCCGTCCTCCAGGAGCCGCTGGTAGTAGCCGGGCACGATGCGGTCGAGCACGGACTTGTCGTCCTGGCCGGAGGCGACGGTGTGGTTGTAGACGACATCCATGACCGTGCGCAGTCCGGCCCGGTTGAGGCCCTGGACCATCTGCCGGAACTCGACCGTGCGCGTGGTGCCGTCGGGGTCGGAGGCGTAGGAACCTTCGGGAACGGTGTAGTGGAACGGGTCGTAGCCCCAGTTGAAGCCGTCCTTGGCCGCGGCCTTGCCCACACAGGCCTGCTGCTCCTGAGAGTCGGGGGCGTAGACGTGGAGGTCGCAGGCGGGCACGGCCTGGTCCTTCTTCTTCTCGGGGATGGTCCCGATGTCGAAGACGGGCAGCAGGTGGACGTAGTTGGTGCCGGCGTCCGCGAGCTTCTTCAGGTGCCGCATGCCCTGGGAGCGGGTGTCGGTGAAGGCCCGGTACTCACCGGGGTGCTGGGCGGTGCGGTCGGTGATGGAGAAGTCCCGGACGTGCAACTCCTGGATCTGGGCGTCCCGCAGCGGGGCGGCGGCGGGCTTCTTCAACCCGGCCCAGCCGCTCGGCGCCAGCTTCGGGTCGGTGAGGTCGACGACGAGGCTGCGGGCGGAGTCGGCGGTCAGGGCGGTGGAGTAGGGGTCGGTGACCTTGTTGGTGACCACCTTCTGGACGGTGGGTGCCCAGACGGTGACCACGTACCGGTAGGGCTTGCCCCGCCAGTCCCTCTTTCCGGTGACCGACCAGACGCCGGTGCTCTCGTCGCGCTTCATCGGGTGCGTACGGCCGTCGAGTTCGAGGGCCACGGTCTCGGCGGTCGGTGCCCACACGGAGAGCGTCGGCACCGACTTCCGGAAGACCGGGCCGAGTTCGGCGCCGGCCGCGTGCTTCCCGTACAGGTCGTCGAGAACTCCGGCCGTCTGTACGCCGGTCGCGGCGAGGAGAGCACCGTTCGCGGCGCGCTGGGTGGCGATGAGCTGACCGCGCAGGGACTCACGGACACGGTCGCGGTCACGCGGGTCGATGCTGAAGGCCGGATACTCCTTCAGATGCGGGAACTTCGCCTTCTGGGCGTCGCTCAGCGCGGCCTGGTCCAGACGCAGCCACCGGCCCTCGTCGGAGAGCGCCCCGTCGACGACGGAGATGCCGCCCTTCTTCGCGTACACGAGCTGCTGGCTGGTGGCGTCGGTCGCCTTCACCTTCCAGACGACGGTGTCCGCGTCGATCCACTGGGCCTCGGCCCTGGTGAGGTCGGGGGCCGCGGCGCCTGCGAGCTGCGGGAGGAGGTAGCCCGGCCTGCCGCCGATCAGCCAGACTTCGTGGCCGTAGGTGGCAAGGTCGAGGGACTGGTCGCTGGGGAGGTCCTTCTCGTCGCCCTTGTGCAGGATGTAACTGAGCGAGCTGGCCCCGTCGGTGAGCGGCACCTCGAAGGTGACCCCGTAGGTGTCCTTCTTCACCGGCATCAGCGGCTTGGCCCAGTCGGTGGGCTCCTTGGCGCCGGTCCAGGTGTGCAGACCCCAGCCGTCGTAGTCGCCGTCGGCGCGGTGGTAGTTGAGGACCGCCTTCATGGTGTCCTGCGGCGGGCTCCCGGGGGCTTCGACCGCCTGCCCGTCCTTGCCCTGCTCGATCCAGACCTGCCCGGTGACGGAGAGGTCGACGGTCCGCTGCGGGCCGTCCGCCGTGCCGTTCCTCTCGACGGTGTACGGGACGGAGTCCGTGCCCTTCTCCAGGTCGAGCCAGGCGAACGCGCCGTACGCGCTCCGCCCGATGAACTCGGCGGTCTTCTCACCGGACTTCAGCTGCCAGCCGTCGTAGTCGCCGTCGGGGCGCTGGTAGTGGACGACGGCCCGGTCCCGCTCCACGGCGACGGGCTTCGGCTTCGGCGGGGTCTGCCCGGCGGTGGTGGCGGCGAGGGCGCTGGAGGTGCGGCCCAGCCGGTCGACGACAACGGCCTTGTAGCGCAGGGGCGTTCCGGCCGTGACGGTCTCGTCGAGATACTGCGTGACCCGGTACGGGGCGTGGTCGGCCGAACCGAGCGTCTGCCACTTCCCGCTGCCCACCTGGGCGGCGAAGACGACCCGGTTGAGCTGCCCGCCGTCCACGTCGGCGTCGATCTCGACGGTGCCGGTGGCACCGGCGGCCGGGGCCTTCAGGGTGATCGAGGGCCTGGTGGCGGGGGCGCCGACCGGCTTCTGCGCGCGCAGCACGATGCTGGAGAGCGCGGGCACGGTGACGGTGACCTTCCGGTCCGTACCGCTGCGGACCGTGCCGGAACCGCCGTAGAGCGTACGGAAGTCCATCCCGGCCGACTCGGTGGCGAGCTGGACCGTCTTGGGGGTGGTCGCGTTGTTGGAGGCGACGAGGTATTCGTACGGCCGCTCCGTCTCGATGCGCGAGGTGGCGTACACGGACCCGTCCGCGTACCGCTCGCTCTGCACGCCGTCCCGCAGCGCCGGGTGCTCCTTGGTGAGCTTCGAGAGCCCGGCGATGGAGCGGTAGACGGGGTGGGTGGTGTCGTACGCGTCCGAGGCGTGGGTGCGGTCGGTGCCGATCTGGTCGTCGTCCAGGTAGTCGGCGGTCTTCGAGGCGAAGAGGGTCTGGCGGGAGTCCTTGTCGCCGCCCGCTCCGGTGAAGCCCTGCTCGTCGCCGTAGTAGATCACCGGGTTGCCGCGCCCGAGGAACATCAGCTCGTTGGCGAGGCGGGCCCGCTTCAGCAGCTCCGCGTCGTCGGCGTTCGGGTTGTCCTGCTTGAGGAAGGCCCCGATACGGCCCATGTCGTGGTTGCCGAGGAAGCTGACCTGCTCGTAGGCGTTGGCCTTGTCCGTGGTGTAGCGGTAGTCGTTGGCGTACACGGAGGAGAGCCGGTCGGCCGGAGCGCCCTGGGAGGCGAACTGCCGGGCGGCCTCCTGGAAGGGGAAGTCCAACGTCGAGTCGAGGCGGCCCCGGGTGACGTACGGCGAGGTGATCGCCGGGTCGGCGGAGTAGACCTCACCGAACATGAAGAAGTTCTTCCGGCCCTGCTTGGCCGCGTACGCGTCGAGCGCGGTGGCCCACTGGGTCCAGAAGTCCAGGTCGACGTGTTTGACGGTGTCGATGCGGAACCCGTCGATACGGAAGTCGCGGACCCACTTCTCGTAGATCTCCTGCATGCCCTTCACGACCTCGGGACGCTCGGTCCACAGGTCGTCGAGGCCGAAGAAGTCGCCGTACTCGTTGGACTCGCCCGCCCAGGTCGAGTCGCCCCGGTTGTGGTACATGGTCGGGTCGTTGAGCCAGGACGGCACCTTCCTCTCCGCGCCGGGGGCCTGGACCGGGGTGTAGGGGAAGGAGTCCCGGTCGACCTTCTTCACGCCCTCCCGGTCGTCGAAGGGGCGGCCGTCCCGGTCGAGGTAGGGGAAGGCGCCCTTCGGCTTGTAGCCGTAGGCCTTCTCCGCGTAGTCGACGGTGTCGGCGGTGTGGTTGGTGATGACGTCGAAGAAGACCTTCATGCCCTTGGCGTGGGCCTTGTCGATCAGCTTCGTCAGGTCGGCGTTGGTGCCGAAGTGCGGGTCGACCTGGGTGAAGTCCGTGATCCAGTAGCCGTGGTAGCCGGCCGAGGCGTCCTTGCCGGTGCCCTGGACCGGGCGGTTCTTGAAGATCGGGGCGAGCCAGATCGCGGTGGTGCCGAGACCCTTGATGTAGTCCAGCTTCTGGGTCAGGCCCTTGAGGTCGCCGCCCTGGTAGAACCCCTTGTCGGTGGGGTCGAAGCCGTGCTCCAGGCGCGAGCCCTTCAGCCCGCCGCGGTCGTTGGCGGTGGATCCGTTGGCGAACCGGTCCGGCAGCACGAAGTAGAACTGCTCGCGCGTGAGGTCGTGCCGGGCCGCCTCCTTCGCCAGCCTCGCGTCGGAGGGCGGGGCGGGCGGTCGGGGCGTTGCGGCGGCGGTGGCCGCCGGGACGACGGGCAGCAGCGCCACGCAGAGCGCGGCGATCACCCCTCGCCTGAGAGTGGTTCTGGACACGAGAGGGTTGCTCCTCGGCTGGTGTTCAGGAGGGTTGGCAGTGGGCCGGAGGCAGCGCCTCCGGCCCACTGGGGCATACGGGTCAGCTACGCCACACGTCGGCGGTGAGCGTGACCTTTCCGGAGGACGGGACGGTGGCGGTGCGGTTGGCACCGCTCTCCCAGGTGACGTTGCCGGCGGCGTCCTTGCGGACGTACTTGTACGCGAACGTGGTCCCGGCGGGCAGGTTCACCTCCAGCTTCCAGACGGGGTACGCGGCCGGGTCGAGCTTCGGCGCACTGGCCGGGTTCCAGTTGCCGAGGGCCGCCTGGTCGCCGGTGACGTGGATGTTCTGGCCGAGCTGGGTGGTGGCGTGGACGCCGAAGGAGGCACCGGAGGAGCCGTTGCCCGGGCCCGGGTCGGGGGTGGAGCCACCGCCCCCGGAACACGTACGGGCGCCTGTGTGCAGGGCGACGGCGGTCCCGGCGCCCAGGGTGGCGGTGAACTGGCCGGAGCCGTTCACCGTGACGCCCTTGCCGGACTGCACGTCGCAGTAGTCACCGGCGGGCAGCGAGGTCTGGAAGGTCCGGGTCAGCGAGGAGCCCTCGTGGTTGATGGCCACGTACGCCTTGTTCCCCCGGCCGAAGGCGATCTGGTCGCCCCCGTTGTCCCACCAGTCGGTGACGGCCTGGCCGCGCGCCGCGTTGCGGAAGCCGACCATGGAGGAGATCTCGCGCCAGTCGTGCTGGCACTTCCAGCCGTCGCTGTAGCAGGCGTTCACCTGGCCGCCGTTCGGCGGTCCGGCGTCGTGGTTGCTGAACTCGTAGCCGGAGTGGACGTCCGGGGAGCCGTAGGGCCAGGCCAGCATGAAGACGTTGGCCAGGGTGTAGACGGAGCCGTGTCTGTAGTTGAGGGTGTCGCCCTCGCGCTCGGTGTCGTGGTTGTCGACGAAGACGCCGGACTTCCCGGACTCCATGAAGCCCCAGGCCTCGCCGAAGTTCTTCAGGTGGGCCAGGTCCTCGTTGAGGAAGACCTGCTTCAGGCTCCGCCCGTAACGGAACTCCTGGACGTCTCCGCTGCCCAGGTACTCCGAGGGCGAGACGGCCTCACCGGCTCCGTGGATCGCCTCGTGCTTCCAGTAGGCGTTCGGGTTGGTGAGCCGGGACTTGATGTCGGCGAGGTCGGCGGCGGGCATGTGCTTGGCCGCGTCGATGCGGAAGCCGTCGACGCCGAGAGAGAGCAGGTCGTTGAGGTAGCCGGCGATCCTGCCGCGGACGTGCTCCTCGCCGGTGTCCAGGTCCGCGAGGCCGAGCAGTTCGCAGTTCTGGACGTTCGCCCGGTCCCGGTAGTCGGTGATCTCCGCCCGGCAGTCGTCCATGTCGTTGCCGGAGTACAGGCCCGGGTAGTTGTACTTGGTGTACGACGATCCGCCGGTGCCGGTGCCGTTGCCTGCCGCCATGTGGTTGATCACGGAGTCCACCACGACCTTCACCCCGGCCGCGTGACACGTGTTGACCATGGCCGAGAAGGCGGCCCGGTCGCCGAGGCGTCCGGCGATCCTGTAGCTGACGGGTTGGTAGGACGTCCACCACTGGCTGCCCTGGATGTGCTCCTGGGGCGGCGAGACCTGGACGTAGCCGTAGCCTGCCGGACCCAGGGAGTCCGTGCAGGCCTTGGCTATGGAGGCGAACTTCCACTCGAACAGCACGGCCGTGACGTCCTTGTCGCCCGGAGCGGCGGCCTGCGCGGGGGACGCGGTGCCGAATCCGGTGGGGATGACCAGGGCGGCAGCGGCGCCGGCCACGAGGGCGAGCGCGGCAGACAGGGGTCTGCGTGCCATGTCTTTCCTCCTGCGGGTGGGGGAAACGCGGGTGACGGTGCAGCCTCAGTCGGCAACGCGCCATGCCCTCAAGGCTCCTGAAGGTTCTTGCTGCAAGACTGCAAACCTTGCTGCGGACCAGACCGTACGAGGCCACCAGGCGCCGGTCAACCCTTTGGACATCCCCCGCTCACATCCACGAAACAAGCCATTTTTCTTCGAGTTTTCTTGCTGCAAGGTCTTTCGCAAGATATTGCGGGCCTGTTACGTTTCATCCGACTCCGGTCCGGTCGGCCGAGGGGTCTGGCGCGCCTCGCGGTGCCCCGCACTCCACGCGCCCGGCCGGCCGGGCCGGTCACGACAAGGAGAGGCACCCGGAGTCGCTGAAACTCCCCGCCGGCCCTCCCTGGGCCGACTCCTGGTGCCTCTCCTGAACGTGTCCCTCTTCTTGCCCACCCCGCGGTGGTCAGCTCTCCGTGCGGACCGCCGCCGTCGAGCCCCGTACCACCAGCTCCGGCTGGAAGACGTACTCGGTGCGCTGCACCGGGCTCCCGCCGATCTCCTCAAGCAGGGCCCCCACCGCCGCTGCCGCCATCGCCTGCACGGGCTGGCGCACGGTGGTCAGCGGCGGGTCGGTGAAGGCGATGAGCTGAGAGTCGTCGAAGCCGACGACCGAGACGTCACGCGGGACGTCGAGCCCTCTCCCCCGGGCGGCGCGCACGACGCCCAGGGCCATCAGGTCGCTGCCGCAGATGATTCCGGTGCACCCCGCGTCCAGCAGGGCGCCCGCCGCCACCTGGCCGCCCTCGACGCTGAACAGCGTGGAGCAGACGAGTTCTTCCGCCTCCGCCCGGCCCAGGGAGAGCAGAGAGATCGCCGCCTCCACGAACCCGTCCCTCTTGCGGCGCGAGGGGACGTACCGCTGCGGGCCGACGGCCAGGCCGATCCGGCGGTGGCCGAGGTCCGCGAGATGGCCGACGGCCATGCGGACGGCAGCGTTGTCATCGGGCGAGACGAACGGGGCGCTGATCCGCTCGTTGTAACCGTTGATCAGGACGAACGGCACTCCGCGCTCGGTGAGCGCGGCATACCGGGCCGGGTCGGCCGAGGTGTCGGCGTGCAGCCCGGAGAGGAAGACGATCCCGCCGACGCCGCGCTCCACGAGCTGCTCGACCAGCTCGTCCTCGGTCGCCCCGCCCGGGAGCTGGGTGCAGAGGACGGGTGTGTAGCCGTGCCCGGCCAGCACCTGTTCCACGGACTGGGCGAACGCCGG
This sequence comes from Streptomyces sp. NPDC043746, assembly GCF_056436485.1. Lineage (NCBI taxonomy): Bacteria > Bacillati > Actinomycetota > Actinomycetes > Kitasatosporales > Streptomycetaceae > Streptomyces > Streptomyces sp. NPDC043746. Next base: position 57,010 of record NZ_JBWKCM010000007.1, read on the forward strand.
GAAGATCGGGTTGGTGAGTTCGGGTGTCACCAGGCCGATCAGTCCGGCGCTGCGCCGGCGCAGCCGCAGCGGCCGCTCGTAGCCCAGGATGTCGAGCGCCGCGAGCACCCGCTGACGCGTGGTGTCCGCGACGCCCTGCTTCCCGTTCAGGACCCGGCTGACCGTCGCCTCGCTCACCGCCGCCTGCCCGGCGATGTCGGAGAGCCGGGGCGCGGCGCCGGTCCTGGGTGCGGGCAGTGTCACACCGTCCACCACACCGTGGTGTCGGCGGGGAGCTGGGCCTCGGCGCCGTCGACGGTGACCGGGGAGCTGGCGAGCAGCACCCGGCCGCGGGCGGCGATGCGGACCGGGGCGCCGGTGGTGTTGACGGTGCAGACGAAGCCGGGGCGGGCGAGGACGAGGACGCCCTCGGGGCCGTCCAGCCACTCGACGTCGGTGCCCGCGCCGAGCCCCGGGTGCTCCCGGCGGGCGGCGATGGCGGCGCGGTACAGCTCCAGGGTGGAGCCCTCCACGCCGGTCTGCGCCTGCACGGACAGCTCGCCCCAGCCGGCGGGCTGCGGAAGCCAGCTGCCGCCCGCGCCGAACCCGTACGAGGTGCCCTCGCGGGTCCACGGGATCGGGACGCGGCAGCCGTCGCGGTAGCCGTCCTGGCCCTCGGCGCGGAAGAACGAGGGGTCCTGGCGGGCCTCGTCGGGCAGGTCGGTGACGTCGGGCAGGCCCAGCTCCTCGCCCTGGTAGACGTAGGCGGAGCCGGGCAGGGCGAGCATCAGGAGGGTGGCGGCGCGGGCCCGACGCAGGCCGAGTCCACGGTCGCCCGGGGTACGGATCTGGGTGCCGAGCCCCGGCGGGTTGGCGAACCGGGTGGCGTGCCGGGTGACGTCGTGGTTGGAGAGCACCCAGGTGGTGGGGGCGCCGACCGGGCGCATCGCCGCGAGCGAGACGTCGATGACCTCGCGGAGCTTTCCGGCCTCCCAGTCGGTGCCCAGGTACTGGAAGTTGAACGCCTGGTGCATCTCGTCGGGGCGCACGTAGTTGGCGGTGCGCTCGACCGTCGGGGTCCAGGCCTCCGCCACCATGATCCGGTCGCCGGGGTACTCGTCGAGGATGGTGCGCCAGCTGCGGTAGATCGCGTGGACGCCGTCCTGGTCGAAGAAGGGCATCACGTCGTTGCCGAGCAGCTTGAGCTGGTCGTGGGCGCCGAGGTCGGGCAGCCCCTCGGCCTTGACCAGGCCGTGGGCGACGTCGACCCGGAAGCCGTCGACGCCCATGTCGAGCCAGAAGCGCAGGATGGAGCGGAACTCGTCCGCGACGGCCGGGTGCTCCCAGTTGAAGTCGGGCTGCTCGGGGGCGAAGAGGTGGAGGTACCAGTCGCCGGGGGTGCCGTCCGGGTTGACCGTGCGGGTCCAGGCGGGGCCGCCGAAGATGGACTCCCAGTCGTTGGGCGGGAGTTCGCCGTTCGCGCCCTTGCCGGGGCGGAAGTGGTAGCGCTCGCGCAGGGCGGAGCCGGGGCCCTCGGCCAGGGCGCGCTTGAACCACTCGTGCTGGTCGGAGGAGTGGTTGGGGACCAGGTCGACGATGATGCGCAGGCCCAGGGCGTGCGCCTGGCGGATCAGTTCGTCGGCGTCCAGCAGGGTGCCGAACATGGGGTCGATGGCCCGGTAGTCCGCGACGTCGTACCCGGCGTCGGCCTGCGGGGAGGCGTAGAAGGGGGAGAGCCACACCGCGTCGACGCCGAGGTCCCGCAGGTAGGGCAGGCGGGCGGTGACTCCGGCGAGGTCGCCCATGCCGTCGCCGTTGCCGTCGGCGAAGCTCCGCGGATAGACCTGGTAGATCACCGCGTCCTGCCACCAGCCGGTGCGGTGGCCCGGGGCGTCGTCGGACGTGCCGGTGGAGGGGGCAGCGAGGTGCTGGGTCATGTCGTCCCTGGGGTGTCTGGGTGGGGAGCGGCGCCGGTGACCGGGTCGGGGTTTCCGGCGCCGCCGTGACGAATGCGGTGGTGCGTGCGGGTGGTGGCGTCCTGGCGGTGTCAGCCCTTGACGGCTCCGGCGGACATGCCGGTGACCAGGTGCCTCTGCGCGAACAGGAAGACCAGGGCGGCCGGGATGGCGATGAGCACGGAGGCCGCGGTCATCGGGCCCCACTGGGCGCCGTACTGGTTGACGAACTTCTGGAGCCCGCCGGCGAGCGTCAGGTTCTCGTCACCGACCAGGAAGGCGGAGGCGTACGCCACTTCGCCCCAGGCGGTGATGAAGGAGTAGAAGGCGGTGACCGCGAGGCCCGGCTTGGCCAGCGGCAGGATCAGGCGCCAGAAGGTGCCGAACGGGGTGAGGCCGTCGACCTCGCCCGACTCGTCGATCTCGCGCGGGATGGTGTCGAAGAAGCCCTTCATCATCCAGGCGCAGAAGGGCACCGAGATGGTGAGGTAGGTGATGACGAGACCGGCCGGCTGGTTGAGCAGTCCCAGGTTCGCCATGATGTTGTAGATCGGCACGATGAGGACGGCGACCGGGAACATCTGGGTGATCAGCAGCGTCCACATCAGCCCGCGCTTGCCGGGGAAGCGGAAGCGGCTGACGGCGTAGCCGGTGGTGGCGGCGACGAAGACGCCGATGACGGTGGAGAGCCCGGCGATGATCGCGGAGTTGGCGAACCAGCGGAGGAACTCGGTGTCGCGGATCAGGTTCGTGTAGTTGACGAACGTGGTCTCGCGGAAGAAGTCCGTGGTGGTGGCGTACTTGGCGGGCTTGAGCGAGGTCAGCAGGACCCACAGCACCGGGAAGACCGCGATCACCGAGGCCACGATCAGGGTGAGGTGGAGTCCGATCGAGGCGAGCGGGGAGCGCTCGCCGCGCAGCCGGACCTTGCGTACGGCGTGCCGGCCGGGGGTTTCGGTCGCGGTGGTCACCAGTTGTCTCCCTGAGAGCGGAGGACTCGCCGGTAGATCACGGCGAAGAGCATCAGGAGTACGAGGATCAGCACGCCCCAGGTGGAGGACTGGGCGTAGTCGCGCGGGCTGATCTCGAAGGAGAACTTGTACGCCTGGGTGACGAGGATCTGGGTGGCCTCACCGGGTCCGCCGCGGGTGAGCAGGAAGATCACCGGGAACATGTTGAAGGTCCAGATGGTGGAGAGCAGGACCACCGTGGTGGAGACCGGGCGCAGTCCGGGGAGCGTGATGTGGCGGAAGCGCTGCCAGGCGGTGGCGCCGTCCATCTCGGCGGCCTCGTACTGCTCCGAGGGGATGGACTGCAACCCGCCGAGCAGGGCGACCATCATGAAGGGGATACCGAGCCAGACGTTGACGGCGATGACCGCGAGCTTGGCGACGGTCGGGTCGTTCAGCCAGGGGACGGCGTCGAAGCCGGCGCCGCCGAGGATCTTGTTGAGCAGGCCGCGCTCCTCGTTGTAGAGGAAGCGCCACGCGAAGACGGAGACGAAGCCGGGGATGGCCCAGGGCAGGATGAGGGCCATGCGGTAGGCGGAGCGGCCGGCGATCCTCCGGTTGAGGAGGTTGGCCAGCGCCATGCCGAACGCGAACGTGATGCTCACGCAGGCGACCGTCCACACCAGCGTCCAGCCGAGCGTGCCGAGGAACTGCGAGCCGGTCAGCGCGTCGACGTAGTTGTCCAGGCCGACGAACTCGTAGGTGGCGGGCAGTTCGTTGACGCCGATGGAGCGGGCGACGTTGCGCTCGTCGGCGTCCGTCATCGACAGGTAGATCCCGCGCAGCAGCGGGTAGCCGATGATCACGCTGATCACGACGACGACCGGGGCGACCATGGTCCAGGCGTACCAGTGGGTCGACAGGCCGCGCCGGATACGGCCGGGGGCCGGTGGTGGGGTGCCAGTACCGCGGCTCCGGCCGCGGGCGGTGTTCCCGCCCGCGGCCTTCACCACCGACTGGCTGGTGTGGACAGCCATCAGTCGGCCAACCTTCCTGTTACTTCCAGTCCTTCAGGAGCTTGCGGTACTCGTCGCCGACGGTCTTGGCGGCCTTCTCCGGCGTGGTCTGACCGGTGAGGACCTTGGTGTACTCGACGCCGAGCGGGGCGAAGAGGCTGCCGCCCTCGGGGATCCAGGGGCGCTCGACGGCGGTCTCGACGACCGGCTTGAAGAAGCCGACGATCTCGCTGTTGACGGCCTCCTTCTTGGCGTAGGCGGAGGTGCGCGTCGGCAGCAGGCCCAGCTCGCCGGCGGCGGTGGCCTGGGCCTCCACGGACGTCATGTACTCGACGAAGGCGTAGGAGGCTGCCAGGTTCTTCGAACCGGCGTAGACGGCGAGGTTGTGACCGCCCTGGGGGGCGCCGTGCGCGGCGGAGCCGGCCGGGACCGTGGCGATGCCCAGGTTGTCCTTGTCCGTGAACTCCTTGCCGGTCAGCGTGTCGGCGACGGCCCAGGGGCCGTTGATCATCATCGCGACGTCGCCGTTCTTGAACGCCTGCATCATGTTCTCCCAGCCGTCGGAGGCATCCGTCTTCGCGGTGCCGTCGTCGACCAGGGCCTTGACCGCCTTGAACGCGTTGACGCCCTCGGGCTTGTCCACGGTGATGGTCTTGGTCTTGGCGTCGACCAGGTCGCCGCCCTCGCCGTAGAGGAAGGAGAGGAAGAAGTACGGGTCGTCGCCGCGCAGGTAGAGGCCGGTCTTGCCGGTCTTGTCCTTGATCTTCTTGGCGGAGCTCTTCAGCTCGTCCAGGTTGGCCGGCGGCTGGACGCCGGCCTTCTCCAGCAGCTTCTTGTTGTAGAAGATGCCCATGGAGTCGATGACCTGCGGGACGGCGTAGGTCTTGTCCTCGTACTTGGTGGAGGCGACGGCCTGCGGCAGGAAGTCGTCCTGCTTCTTCAGGGCGGCGGTGCCGTCCAGCGGGGCCAGGTAGCCCAGGGAGGCGAAGTCCGGGGTCCAGGCGACCTCGGAGCGGATCACGTCGGGCGCGGCCTTGCCGGACTGGGCCGCGTTCTTGAAGTTGTTCTGCGCGTCACCGAAGGGGACGCTGACGTACTTGACGTCGACCTTCGGGTGCTTCTTCTCGAAGCCTTCGGCCAGCTTCTTGAAGACCTTGTCCTCGCTGCCGACGCTGGAGGTGTCCCACCAGGTGACGGTGCCGGAGAGCTCGCCCGAGCTCGAACCGCCGTCGGACTTGTCGCCACCGCCGCACGCGGTCGCCGCGAGCGCCAGGGCCGCGACCAGGGCGGTGGCCGTTATGCCACGTCGCATCTGAACTCCTTCAACTGCCGTACCGCTCCGTCGCGGCGCCGGGTCGACGTGAACGTAACAAGGATGAAAGAGCGCCGAAAGACTTTGCGGAAGATTTCTGCAAGCCCTGTTGATCGTTACATTCGCGTGTCCTCAAGGTTGCCGTCAAGCCCCTTGACGGCAGCCGTGGAATCCTGGCAGGGGCAGGCCACGCACGGCACACCCGCAGTGCGACGATCCGATCGCACCCCGCAACGGCGCCTCCGCAAGAGCTTGCAAGGCCTTGCCGGGAACCCTGCCGCGGCAGCACGGCACCACGGCTCCGCAGCCGGAGGCCCGCCCCCTCGATGCCGCACAGTGGGCAATCCGACACGCGCCCGGTACAGTCCACTGACATGACCGCACGGCTTGCCGATATCGCAACTCAGGCGGGGGTCAGCGAAGCGACGGTCAGCCGAGTCCTGAACGGCAAGCCCGGGGTCGCGGCTACCACCCGCGAATCCGTCCTCGCGGCGCTCGACGTCCTCGGCTACGAACGCCCCGTACGGCTGCGTCGGCGCAGCGCGGGCCTGGTCGGACTGATCACCCCCGAGCTGGAGAACCCCATCTTCCCGGCGTTGGCCCAGGTCATCGGCCAGGCGCTGACGCGGCAGGGGTACACCCCGGTGCTGGCCACCCAGACCCCCGGCGGCTCCACCGAGGACGAACTCACCGAAATGCTGGTGGACCGGGGCGTCTCGGGCATCATCTTCGTCTCCGGGCTGCACGCCGACACCTCGGCCGACATGCAGCGCTACGAGCAACTGCGCGGCAAGGGTGTCCCCTTCGTCCTCGTCAACGGCTTCTCCGCCAAGGTGCAGGCCCCCTTCATCTCCCCCGACGACCGGGCGGCGATGCGACTGGCCGTGACGCATCTGGTGGCCCTGGGCCACACCCGTATCGGACTGGCGGTCGGCCCCAAGCGGTTCGTGCCGGTGCTCCGCAAGATCGAGGGCTTCCACGCCACGATGCGGGAGCAGCTGGGTCTGGCCCCGGAGGAGATCGAGGAGCTGGTCCAGCACTCCCTGTACACCCTGGAGGGCGGCCAGGCCGCCGCCTCCGCCCTGATGGAACGCGGCTGCACGGCGGTCGTCTGCGCGAGCGACATGATGGCGCTCGGGGCGATCCGGGCGGCCCGCCGGCTCTCCCGGGAGGTCCCCCGGGACCTCTCCGTCGTCGGCTACGACGATTCACCGCTCATAGCGTTCACCGATCCGCCGCTCACCACCATCCGGCAGCCGGTGACGGCGATGGGCCAGGCCGCGGTCCGCACCCTGCTGGAGGAGATCGGCGGGACCCCGGCCCCGCACAGCGAGTTCGTCTTCATGCCGGAGCTGGTGGTCCGCGGGACGACGGCCTCGGGCCCCGGAGGCGGCTCAGGGTCCCCGTCTCGTCCTTGAGGCCGATGCCCTCGTCCTTGAGACGCAGGATGTGCGACGGGAACCCGACCGGAGGATGATCGAGGGCAGGGGAATCTCTATGGAAGACTCTCTGCCTATGGGTGAAACGCATGTGACAGCGCTGGAAGACGGGAAGACCGGCTGGTCGGACCGTTTCCGTTCCCTGCGATCGCCCGGTCGGCCCCGGCTCTGGTTCGAGATCCTGCTCATCGCGGTCAGTTACTGGCTGTACTCGCTCGTGCGCAACGCCGTCCCCGAGCAGAAGGCCCAGGCCCTGCGGAACGCGGACTGGATCTGGTCGGCGGAGAAGTCCCTGGGCCTCGCGTTCGAGGAAACGGTCAATCACGCGGTCAATTCCGTGACGTGGCTGATCGTGTCGATGAACTACTACTACGCGACGCTGCACTTCGTCGTGACCATCGGCGTCCTCGTCTGGCTCTTCCGCCGCCACCCGGGCCGTTACGCGGCGACGCGGCTGGTCCTCTTCGCGACGACGGCGGTGGCCCTGCTCGGCTACTACCTCTACCCGCTGGCACCACCGCGTCTGATGAACGGCGCGAACTTCATCGACACCGTGCTCGTGCACGAGACCTGGGGCTCGATGGCCTCGGGCAACTTCAAGAACATGTCGAACCAGTACGCGGCGATGCCGTCGATGCACATCGGCTGGTCCCTCTGGTGCGGCCTGACCATCTTCGCCCTGGCCTCGGCCCCCTGGGCCCGCATTCTGGGCCTGCTCTACCCGACGCTGACGCTGGTCGTCATCGTGGCCACCGCCAACCACTTCTGGCTGGACGCGGTGGGCGGCATGGTCTGCCTGGCGTTCGGCTACGGGGTCTCCCGCGTCTGGTACGGCTCGCTGCCGCACCACCTGCCGAAGTGGGTGCCGTCGAAACAGGGCGGGCGACTGACGGGGGTACGGGCGGCACGGCTGCCACGACCGTCGGAGGAACGGGCGGGGGAGCCGTCGGGCACCCCGTCCGGGGAGCCGTCGGAGGGACCTTCCGGAAAGCCCTCGGGCGAGCCTTCCGGGGACCCGGAGCCCGCGGGAGCACGGAGACCGTAGTCGGTACGGGGGGGTGCGAGGTGCGCCCCTCCGAGGCCGTCAGCCCGGTCAGCGCCTGTTCCGGGGCGACCGCGCCGGTGCCTCGCGCATCGGGGCGCCCCCGGTCCGCACGCCCTCCCCGGACTCATCCCGCCCCGTAGAACCGCTCCTCCATCACTCCCCGAGCCCGCCGCGTGATCCGCCGGTAGTCGTCCAGCATGTCCCCCACATGCCCGGGCTCGTACCCCAGGTACCGCCCCACCGCGGCCAGCTCGCGGGAGTCGGACGGGAACGTGTCGCCCGGCCGCCCCCGCACCAGCATCACCGCGTTCCGCACGCGCGTGGCCAGCACCCACGCCTCGTCCAGCATCTCCGCGTCCTCGCCCGGGATCAGCTCGGCCGCGCACGCGGCGGCCAGTGCCTCCCGCGTGCGGGTCGTCCGCAGCCCCGGCTCGGCCCACCCGTGCTGCATCTGCATGAGCTGGACGGTCCACTCGACGTCGCTCAGCCCGCCCCGCCCGAGCTTCACGTGGAGCGTGGGGTCGGCGCCCCGCGGCATCCGCTCGGACTCCATCCGCGCCTTGAGTCGGCGGATCTCGCGTACGGCGTCCTCACCGAGCCCCTCCGCCGGATACCGCAGCGGATCCACCAGCTCGATGAACTCGGCCCCCAGCTCCGCGTCGCCCGCCATGTGGTCGGCCCGCAGCAGCGCCTGGCTCTCCCAGACCAGCGACCAGCGCCGGTAGTAGGCCTCGTACGACTTCAGCGTCCGCACCAGCGGCCCGGTCCTCCCCTCAGGACGCAGATCGGCATCGATGAGCAACGGCGGGTCGGCGGTGGGCAGTTGCAGCAGCCGCCGCATCTCCCCCACGACGGCGTCGGCCGCCTTGCTCGCCTCCTCGTCGCTCACGCCCTCGCGCGGCCGGTGCACGAAGAGGACATCCGCGTCGGAGCCGTAACCCAGCTCGTGGCCGCCGAAGCGCCCCATCCCGATGACGGCGAACCGGGTCGGCAGGGTGTCGCCCCACCGCTCCCGTACGACGGCCCGAAGCGCGCCCGCGATGGTGGCGGCGTTGAGGTCGGTGACGGCGGAGCCGACGCGGTCGACGAGGGCCCCGAGATCCTGCTCGGCCGGGCTGTCCTCCGTACCGTACGAGCCGATGATGTCGGCGGCCGTCGTACGGAACAGCTCCCGCCGCCGCACCCCGCGCACCACCGCCACCGCCGACTCCGCCCCGTCCGCACGCCCCACCGCGGCCAGTACCTCCTGCTCCAGGTGCTCCCGGGTGCGGGGGGTCAGCCCCCCCGGGTCACCCAGGATCGCCACCGCCTCCGGGGCCCGCAGGAGCAGGTCGGGGGCGAGGCGGCCGGCGGAGAGGACCCGGGCGAGGTTCTCCGCCGCCGCACCCTCGTCCCGCAGGAGCCGCAGGTACCACGGAGTCTTGCCCAGCGCGTCGGACACCTTGCGGAAGCCCAGCAGCCCGGCGTCCGGGTCGGCCGAGTCCGCGAACCAGCCCAGCAGCACCGGCAGCAGCGTGCGCTGGATCGCCGCCTTGCGGGAGACCCCGGAGGAGAGGGCCTCCAGATGGCGCAGGGCGGACGCCGGGTCGGCGTACCCCAGCGCCTCCAGCCGGATCGCGGCGGCCTCTGCGCTGAGCCGGGACTCGCCGGGGGCCAGCTGGGCGACGGCGTCCAGCAGCGGCCGGTAGAAGATCTTCTCGTGCAGCCGCCGGACCACGGACGCGTGCCGCCGCCACGCCTTGTTCAGCTCCGCGACCGGGTCGGTCCGCATCCCGAGCGACCGCCCCAGCCGCCGCAGATCCGCCTCGCCGTCGGGGACCAGATGGGTGCGGCGCAGCCTGTGGAGCTGGATGCGGTGCTCCATGGAGCGCAGGAAGCGGTACGCCTCGTCGAGCTGGGCGGCGTCCGCGCGCCCCACGTACCCGCCCTCGGCCAGCGCACGCAGGGCCTCCAGGGTGGTCCCGCTGCGCAGCGACGCGTCACTGCGCCCGTGCACCAACTGGAGGAGCTGCACGGCGAATTCGACGTCCCGCAGCCCGCCGGGCCCGAGCTTGAGCTCACGGTCTATCCGGTCGGCGGGGATGTTGTCGACGACGCGGCGGCGCATCTGCTGCACGTCGGGGACGAAGTTCTCCCGGTCGGCGGCCTGCCAGACGAGCGGGGAGACGGCGTCGACGTAGTCCGCACCCAGCTCCGGATCCCCGGCGACCGCGCGCGCCTTCAGGAGCGCCTGGAACTCCCAGGTCTTCGCCCACCGCTGGTAGTAGGCGAGGTGGGAGCTGAGGGTCCGTACGAGGGGCCCGTTGCGGCCCTCGGGCCGGAGGTTGGCGTCGACCTCCCAGATCGTGCCCTCGGCGGTGGTCTCGGAGCAGAGCCGCATCATGTGCGCGGCCACCCGGGTGGCCGCCTGGAGCGCCTTGTGCTCCTCCACGCCGTCGCGGGCCTCGGCCACGAAGATGACGTCGACGTCGGAGACGTAGTTCAGCTCCTGCCCGCCGCACTTGCCCATCGCGATGACGGCGAGCCGGCACTGCGCGGCGTCCTCGGGTGCGGCCGTCCGGGCGATGGCGAGGGCGGCACGGAGGGTGGCGGTCGCGAGGTCGGCCAGTTCGGCGGCGGTCTGGGCGATGCCGGTGGTCCCGCAGACGTCCCGGGCGGCCAGGGTGAGCAGGCAGCGGCGGTAGGCGACGCGGAGCGAGTCCGCGTCGACGGCGTCGGCGAGCCCCCGCTCGAACTCGGCGACCCCGGGGTGCAGGTCGCTCGCCTCGTACGTGACGAGCGCCTGCCAGTCGCGCGGGTGCCGGGCCAGGTGGTCACCGAGCGCCTCGGACGCCCCGAGCACCCCGAGGAGCCGGTCGCGCAGGGGTTTGGCGGTGATGAGGGTGTCGAGCAGCACCCGCCGCTCGCCCTCCTCCCCGGCCTCCACGAGCCGGACGAGGCCGCGCAGGGCCAGATCGGGGTCGGCGGTGGCGCCGAGCGCCTCGAAGAGGACCGGATCGGACCGCACGGAGGCGAGGTCGTCCAGCTCCAGCAGCCGCTCGGCGGCGGACGGGTCGGTGAATCCGTGCCGCAGCAGCCTGGTGAACGTGCTGCTTCTCCGCCCCGGCACCGTCGTCATCGCACCCTCTCCCGCCGCCCGATCCGATCTCCACCGAGCCTAGTCCTGCCCGGCCGGATTCGGGACGCGGCCACGGCCCGCCGAGGCCCGCGCCCCCGCCGTACCGATGACGACGGTGGCGTACAGCTCCTCGCACACCACGACCCGCGGGCTCAGCCCGGCGCCCCGCAGGACCTCCACCGCCGCGTCCCGCTGCCGTTCGCTCGCCTCCACGAGCAGGCTCCCGCCGGGTGCGAGCCACCGGGGCGCGTCCGAGGCGACGCGCCGCATGACGTCGAGCCCGTCCCCGCCCCCGTCCAGGGCGACGCGCGGCTCATAGACCCGGGCCTCGGCGGGCAGCAGCTCCACATCGGCGCTCGGTACGTACGGCACGTTGGCGAGCAGCACGTCGACCCGCCCGGCCAGGCGAGGCGGCAGAGGCCCGAACAGATCCCCCTCATGGACCACCCCGAGCCCACCCAGGTTCCGCCGGGCACACCGTACGGCGGCGGGCTCGACATCACAGGCGTGCAGCTCGACGTGGTCCACCACCCCGGCCAGGGAGACCCCGAGGGCCCCCGTACCGCAACAGAGATCGACGACGACAGCCCGCGGGGGCGCGAGCGCGGCGGCCTGCGCCACCAGGAACTCCGTACGCCGCCGCGGCACGAAGACCCCGGCATCCACGGCGAACCGCCGACCGCAGAACTCGGCCCAGCCCAGCACGTGTTCGAGCGGCAGCCCGTCGGCACGGCGCTCGACCAGCAGGGCCAGCTCGTCCGGGGAGGCGGCGGCTTCATGGAGCAGCGCGGCCTCGTCCTCGGCGAAGACGCAGCCGGCGCGGCGCAGGACATCGGCGGTGGTGGAGAGGGAACTGAGGAAGGAGGGAAGCACCATGCGGGCGAAAGCCTTTCGGGAATGCCGATGGGCGCTCCGCGATCGCTCGCTAAACCGGCCGTCCGACGCGACCGTACGGGGTGAGCACCCAGACTGATCCAGCGGTAATGGGTCTCACCTCCCAGGTCGGCCCCTCAGCGGGGGGCGGTGCCCCGGTTGCGGGGTGCGGCAACCCTACAACAGGGCGGGACACGCGCATCGGCGGCGGGAGGGGCTTGGGGCCGGGCAGGATGCAGACTGTGCCCCGTCTGAAGCGGCTCGGCCCCTTCCGGGTCCGCCGCGCGAACTGCCGGACTCGCCACCGGCGGTCCGGTCCCGGTCGGGGTGGCGACGCTGCTGCCCGACCCGGCCGTGCGCATGACGGCCGAGGCGGCCGACCGCGCCGGCCGACCGCCTCCGATCAGCTCGGAACCACCCCGGAACGGCTCGGCAGCCGCCCCGGGACCGCTCAGAACCGGGAGTCGTCGACGTCGATCTCGTACGCGATCTCCCAGCGGATGTCCGGCACGATGATGTCGGCGGTCTCCACCGGACGGCCGTCGGCATCGAAGTAGATGCGCTCCAGCTGAGTGACCAGTTCGCCCACGGAGATGCCGAGGAAGTTGGCCTGCTCGCGGGTGGCGCGGGCCGGGCGCGGCATTTCGAGGGCGGTGGAGATGTTGACGTCGATGGAGCGCATACGGGCGACGACGCCGATCTTGCCCCGCGGTCCCATCTCGGGGAGCAGGATGGGCGTGCCGCCGGTGATGGCCATCGGCTCCCAGCTGGTGGCGAGTTGGGCGGGCTGCCCGTCCGCGAGGAACTCGTAGTGCGTCATGACGCAGAGGTCGCCCGGTTCGATCGCCAGCCGTGCGGCGATGTCCTCGGTGGCGGGGACGCGCGCCCGGCTGTTGCACTCCCAGGTGCCGTCCGAACCCTGATCCTTCAGGCCGTCGCGGAACGGGGAGCCGGCACGGTCCTGGCGGAGGCGTGAGCGGACCATCCGGAGGCGCTGGCGGGCCTTGCGGACGTAGGTGCCCGATCCGGCACGGCCTTCGAGGATGCCCTCGATGATCAGGCGCTCCATCGCGCGCTGGGCGACGGACTGGCCGACGCCGTACTCCTCGGCGAACCGGGCGCGGGACGGCAGCTTGTCGCCGACACTCCACTCACCCGCCATCACCCGGGTGCGGATCTTGTCGGCCACCTGCAAGTACGGGGTATCGCGAGGCATTTCGGCGGCTCCGTGAGGGTGCGGCGTTCAGGGCTCGATATTGACAAAGCTAACCCATCAGGTTGAAGCTGAATATTCAGCATTGCATGGAGTGACATCCGTTCACAGGGGAGAACTGTGCACTCAGCACAAGCGCGGGCAGCGGCACTGACCGGCATGCTCACCGCGGCCATCGGCATCGAACCGCGCGTGGTCGACACCGCAGCCGGTATCCGCGTCGAGGCCGACCTCCCCACCGAGTTGACGGGGACCGAGCACGCGGCGGTCCTCGCCGCCCTGGCCACGGCCGATCACTTCGGACACACGCTCACCCGCACCGCCGAGTTCGTCTGGGCCGAGATCAGCAGAGAGGCGACTGTGACCACGACCGACGCTCCCGACGCGGCCTACCGCGATCTGCTCGCCCACACGACGACGTGCGGCGCCTGCCGGGCGGGCACGGTCTGCCCCACGGCCGCGAAGCTCGTCCGCGCGTGGCGCGAGACCCGCGCGTAGGGCCCGGCCGCTGAGCGGCGCGGCCCGTCCACTCCCTGAGCCCGGCTCACCCGCTCCCCGAGTCACGGCTCACCCACTCCCCCGAGACGGAGGCACCACATGCGTACGACCGCCATCCATCACGCCTTACCGGCCCCGCCCGGGAGGCACCGATGATCGCCCTGTCCGCGACGGACGTCCGTACCTGCGAGGCCTGTTGGAACGCGCCGGTGACGGCCGCCCGGCACACGGAGGCCGGCCGGGACCTGCTCTGCGCGGAGTGCGCGGAGGGGGACTACCCGCGCCGCGTGGACCTCTTCCCGCCGCTGGGCGTCTACGGCCTGCCGCCCCGCGAGGTCCGCCCCGAGGGCAAGCACAGGGAGGGCCCTCCGCAGCCCCCACCGAACCCGGGCCCCCCGCTCCCCGACCCGCCCCCGGCCCCTTCCCCGCCGGGAACGCCCCCGGTGTAGCGCGTACGGTGTACGGCCTCTCGCCGAGGGGACGCCCCTGGTACAGCACCCCCGGGCCCGCGACCGCCTTCACCGGGCGCGGGCCCGGGCCTCACCCCTCGGGCGGCGGCGTCCCCTCCTCCAGGAGCCGCTCGGCGATGTCGTTGGCCCACGCCTGCGCCCACGACCGCAGTACGGGGACGTCTCCTTCACCGAGCCCGTACGCGGCGAACTCGGCGTCATCGACCCAGTCGGCCCCCTCCAGCCGCGCCTGGAGCTCGACCAGGTCGAAGGAGTCGGGGGCATGCCGCCGCCCCAGCTCCTCCAACTCGACGTAACTCCGATTGCCGACGGCCGCTCGCACATCGACCAGGTCGAGTACGAGTCCGAGGGAGGCCAGCGCACGGACCTGGGTGCCCACGACATCTTCGAGCGAGAGCGCCGGCCCGAGCGGAGTCCGTACGGGAGGCCGCCACAACACCTCTTTGCGCAGCCCCAGTTCACATGCCGCACCACCGACCGGATCGGTGACGATCAGCTGCGCCGACACCAGGTCGACGTCCAGCTTCGCTACTTGCCAACCGCGTTGCCACAGTCCGGCACGCACGGCGGCCGCGATGCCTTTCATGGCCGCAGGACTCTCGGTGGCCACGTCCACGTCCCGACCGGGTCGGTCGACCAGCCCATGAGCCTGTACGGCACAGCCACCGGCGAGGACGAGGGCATGGTCAGCGCCCACGTCCAACACATCGGCCAGCACCCGACGGTGGACTTCGGTGAGGTTCACGCGGGGCCCCGAGCACCGGCGTCGGCTCGACGGAGACCGGGGAGGCCGGACGGTGACACCATGCCCCGACTATCGCGCACGGGCGGGCACAGGCGGGTACGAGGAGCGCGGCTCCGGCCGCCCTCAACGGTCACGGTCACCACCCTCATCAGCCCTGCCCCCGCCTGGCCCACCGTCGCAGTTTGCTGACGGCGCGCTCCTTGCGGAGACGGGTTGCCGGGAATTCGCCGGGGCTCGTCCTGAACGCCATGAGCGGAGTCCATCGCTGGCGTCCGGAGGGGGCCGTCCACCTCACCGCGGGGAAGTCCGTCACCTCCGAGATGCGCTCCCGGTCGATCACCCTTGTACGCAGGTAGCCACGGACCGACATCCGCGCGTGCTCGCACGTCACGCCGAGGCGGTACCCCCGTACTGCCAACACGGAGAAGGCGATCACGGCCAGACCGGCCGCGAGCCGGAGCACCCCGTGATCGGCTTGCACCGCATAGGCGATCCCGGCAACCGCCGGAACGACGCCGAGGCAACTGTTCGCCAGACGGTTGAGTGGCGTCGGTGAGAGCTGCATGAGGCCCCTCGGGTGATCGCGATTGACGACGCAGCCTACCGTTGGCGGCGCACCCGACGTCTCGGGCGCACCGACCCCGGGTTCGCTCCGCGGACCTGCACCCATCCTGCTTCCCAGCAGCAAGGGGCGGGCTCGCGCGGCGATGGACGAGGTGTACCCGGGCCGCCCGTCCGGGCCTGACGGCCCCTACACGGCCCAGAGCTGACCATGACTGCGGGCGGGTCGCCCCCGTTGAACCGAGCGACCCGCCCGCCTTCCGTCACCCAAGCCGCTGACCTGCGACTACAGCACCGGCAGCAGCGCCTTCAGCTCGAAGGCCGTGACCTCGCTGCGGTACTCCTCCCACTCCTGCTTCTTGTTGCGGAGGAAGAAGTCGAAGACGTGCTCGCCCAGGGTTTCGGCGACCAACTCGCTCTTCTCCATCAGGGAGATCGCCTCGCCCAGGTTCTGCGGGAGCGGTTCGATGCCCATCGCGCGGCGCTCGGCGTCGGAGAGGGCCCAGACGTCGTCGTCGGCGCCGGCCGGGAGTTCGTAGCCCTCCTCGATGCCCTTGAGGCCGGCGGCGAGGAGGACCGCGTAGGTCAGGTACGGGTTGGCCCCGGAGTCGATGGAGCGGACCTCGACGCGGGCCGAGCCGGTCTTGCCGGGCTTGTACATGGGGACGCGGATGAGGGCGGAGCGGTTGTTGTGGCCCCAGCAGATGTACGAGGGGGCCTCGCCGCCCGCGCCGGCCGCTCGGGTCGAGCCGCCCCAGATGCGCTTGTAGGAGTTGACCCACTGGTTGGTGACGGCCGAGATCTCCGCCGCGTGCTTCAGCAGACCCGCGATGAACGAGCGGCCCACCTTGGAGAGTTGGTACTCCGCGCCCGACTCGTAGAACGCGTTGCGGTCGCCCTCGAAGAGGGAGAGGTGGGTGTGCATGCCCGAACCCGGGTACTCCGAGAAGGGCTTCGGCATGAACGAGGCCTGCACGCCCTGCTCCAGCGCCACCTGCTTCATCACCAGACGGAACGTCATGATGTTGTCCGCCGTCGACAGCGCGTCCGCGTACCGCAGGTCGATCTCCTGCTGGCCGGGCGCGCCCTCGTGGTGGCTGAACTCCACCGAGATGCCCATCGATTCGAGCATCGTGATCGCCTGGCGACGGAAGTCCATGCCGACGTTCTGCGGGGTGTGGTCGAAGTAGCCCGAGCTGTCCGCCGGGGTGGGGCGCGAGCCGTCCACCGGCTTGTTCTTGAGCAGGAAGAACTCGATCTCGGGGTGCGTGTAGAACGTGAAGCCGAGGTCGGAGGTCTTGGCGAGGATGCGCTTGAGCACGTACCGCGGGTCCGCGAACGACGGGGAGCCGTCCGGCATCAGGATGTCGCAGAACATCCGCGCCGTGCCCGGCGCTTCCGCACGCCACGGCAGGATCTGGAACGTCGCCGGGTCCGGCTTGGCGATCATGTCCGATTCGTACACCCGGGCGAAGCCCTCGATCGCCGAGCCGTCGAACCCGATGCCCTCGTCGAAGGCCTGCTCCAGTTCGGCCGGGGCCACGGCGACGGACTTGAGGAATCCCAGGACGTCGGTGAACCACAGCCGCACGAAGCGGATGTCGCGCTCCTCAAGGGTCCTGAGGACGAATTCCTGCTGCTTGTCCATTGCCACATCCTTGCAGTTCAGACGGTCCGTGCACCACCGCCCGGGGTAGGGGGACACTTCAGTATCGCGACCCGGGATTTCCCCCAGATTACGCACACGGTGTGAGACGGAGCACCCGGCCACCCGATACGGTCGGCGGCCCTGCCGCACGGGGGCCGCGGCGGGCCGTTGGGCGGCCCCCGTGCCTCGTACCCACGCACCCGAACGGGCGATTGCGGTCGCGTGCTCCGGGCCGCGCGAAGACGATGGGTTGCGCTCGGGGCCGTACGGCAGTGCCATCGGCACGCAGGAGGAAATCCCCCATGACGACCGCCAAAGACATCATGCACAGCGGGGCCCGCTGGATCCCCGCCCACGAGACGCTCGACCGCGCGGCGCAGCTGATGCGTGAGCACAACGTGGGCGCGCTGCCCGTCTCCGCCAACGGTGACTCGGACCGGATGGTCGGCATCATCACCGACCGCGACATCGTCGTCGGCTGTGTGGCCAAGGGCCACGACCCGTCGAAGGTGACCGCCGGGGACCTCGCCCAGGGCACGCCCCGCTGGATCGAGGCGGACGCGGACGTGAACGCGGTCCTGGAGGAGATGCAGAACCACCGCATCCGACGGCTCCCCGTCGTCGAGAACAAGAAGCTCGTCGGCATGATCAGCGAGGCCGACCTCGCCCAGCACCTCACCGAGGAGCAGATCGCCGCCTGGGCGGAGAAGGTGTACTCGCGGGGCTGAGCCTGTGTGGTCGCGTGGCCCGGTGTCCCTGTGTCGTGGGGTGCCGGGCCACCGCCCGTTCCGCCCCACATACCCTCCCGGGGTAGGCTGCACCTCATGGTGCGTACGGTCGGCGGATCCCGGAGCGGGAGCGCGATGTGCGGGCGGCTGCTGCTGTTCGCCGCGCTGCTCTTCGGCATCTTCACCATGCACACCGTCGGTCATCCGGCCGAGCATGCCGCCCCGGCCGAGCATGCCGCCGTGTCCGCGCATGCCGCCGTGTCCGCAGTCGGGGTCGACGGCGCCTCCGTCGGTGCCGGGCACCACCGCGCCCCCGGGCCACCCGACTTCCCCATGAGCGGCATGGACCCGCTCTCCGTCTGTCTCGCCGTCCTCGGCGCCTGGGGGCTCGCCCTCGTCGGGCTCTGGCTGTTCGGGGCGCGCGGGGGCGGGCGGAGGCTCGGTACGCCGGTGGGGACGGGGCTCCTCCCGCGGGTGCCGCGGGCCGCTCCGCCGCCCCCGATATCGGTGCTCGCCACCGTCTCGGTGCTGCGTATGTAGGAGTGGGCGCTCACCTCCGCCCTTTCCACCCGAAGCAACCCAGCAGTTCCCCAGAGGTGTATTCAGCATGTCCACACAGCCCACCCGACGCGCCGTGCTCGGCGCCGCTCTCGCCGTCGCCGGTACGGGAGCCCTCGCCGCCTGCTCCGACGGCGGCGGCCACGGAGGCGGCCACAGCGGCTCCGACGCCCCGGCCGGTGCCCAGGGCTCCGGTACGTACGTCTCCCCCGACGGCAAGGAGGTCGCGGCGGCCGAGAAGGCGCGCGGCTCCGGCCCCGTACGGAAGGTCTCCCTCACCGCCACCCGTACCCGGCTCGATCTGGGCGGCGGCACGACCGTCGCCTCCTGGGCGTACGGGGACCGGCTGCCCGGGCGTGAGGTGCGGGTGACCGCCGGGGAGACCCTCGACCTCACCCTGGCCAACCACCTCCCCCAGCCGACCTCCCTGCACTGGCACGGCCTCGCCCTGCGCAACGACATGGACGGCGTCCCCGGGCTCACCCAGCGGGCCATCGCGCCGGGGGCCGACTTCCGCTACCGGTTCACCGTGCCCCACCCGGGCACCTACTGGTTCCACCCCCACTCCGGCGTCCAGCAGGACCGCGGGCTGTACGCGCCACTCGTCGTGGAGGACCCGAAGGAGCCGCTCTCGTACGACAAGGAGTGGGTCGTCGTCCTGGACGACTGGGTCGACGGGGTGGAGGGCTCCACTCCGGATACCGTGCTCAAGGAGCTGTCCGGCGGCATGGGCGGCGGGCACGACGGGATGGATCACGGGGCGCACACCATGTCCGGTGAGGACGATCCGGCCGAAGGCGGGCCCTCGCGGATGATGATGGGCGCGCGCAGTGAGCTGCTCGGTGGCGATGCCGGGGACGTCGCCTATCCGTACTACCTCGTCAACGGACGCGTGGCCGACGCCCCCGGGACCTTCCGGGCGCGGCCCGGCGACCGTATCCGGCTGCGGATCATCAACGCGGGCGGCGACACCGCCTTCCGGGTCGCGCTCGGCGGCCACCGGCTGACCGTCACCCACACCGACGGCTTCCCCGTCCGGCACACCACGGGGGACGCGCTGCTGCTGGGGATGGGCGAGCGGTACGACGTCCTCGTCACCGCCGGGGACGGGGTCTTCCCGCTCACTGCCCTGGCCGAGGGGAAGAAGGCGTCCGCCCTCGCGCTGCTGCGGACCGGGAGCGGTGGCGCGCCCGCCGCCTCCGTACGGCCGAAGGAGCTGGACGGGAAGCTCGTCGAGGCGGGGCGGCTGGTGCCGGACCCGTCGGTGGCGCTGAAGGAGCGGACGCCCGACCGGACCGTCCGGATGCGGCTCACGGGCTCGATGGAGGCGTACGACTGGGCCTTCGACGGGAAGCCGTACAGCGCGGAGCACCGGCGGCCGGTGGAGGCCGGGGAGCGGGTGCGGGTCGTCTTCGACAACGCGACGACCATGTGGCACCCCCTCCATCTGCACGGCCACACCTTCGCGCTGGCGGGGAACGGCGCCGGGGCACGCAAGGACACCGCGATCGTGCTGCCGCACCGGTCGCTGACGGTGGACTTCGACGCCGACAACCCGGGGCTGTGGATGGTCCACTGCCACAACGTCTACCACGCGGAGGCCGGGATGATGACGGTCCTCGGGTATCGCGGCTAGCCCTCGGGGCGCGGCGCGGGCCGGGGTGCACAACCGGTTCGCACAACCGGTCTGACCTGCGGTTCCGGCGGTCCGAGGGAGATTTTGCCTGGGCCGCCGGGACATCGCGTCAGAAAGACGATTACACTGGCGGGCGTGCCTCAACTACGCCTCGCACTGAATCAGATCGACTCGACCGTCGGTGACCTCGCCGGCAACTCCGAGGCGATCGTCCACTGGACCCGGCACGCCGCCGAGCAGGGCGCCCACCTCGTGGCGTTCCCCGAGATGGTGCTGACCGGCTACCCCGTCGAGGACCTGGCCCTGCGGTCGTCCTTCGTCGAGGCCTCCCGGCAGGCGCTGCGCGCGCTGGCCGCCCGGCTCGACGCGGAGGGCTTCGGCGAGCTGCCGGTCGTCGTCGGCTATCTGGACCGCTCCGAGCACGCCGCCGCGCGGTACGGGCAGCCCGCAGGGTCCCCGCGCAACGCGGCCGCCGTGCTCCACCGGGGCCGGATCGCCCTCAACTTCGCCAAGCACCACCTGCCGAACTACGGCGTCTTCGACGAGTTCCGGTACTTCGTGCCGGGCGACTCGATGCCCGTCGTCCGCGTCCACGGCGTCGACGTGGCCCTCGCGATCTGCGAGGACCTCTGGCAGGACGGCGGGCGCGTCCCGGCCGCCCGGGCCGCCGGGGCCGGGCTGCTGCTGTCGATCAACGCCTCTCCGTACGAACGGGACAAGGACGACACCCGGCTGGAGCTGGTCCGCAAGCGGGCCCGGGAGGCCGGGTGCACGACGGCCTACCTGGCGATGATCGGCGGCCAGGACGAGCTGGTCTTCGACGGTGACTCCATCGTCGTCGACCGGGAGGGCGAGGTCATCGCCCGTGCCCCCCAGTTCTCCGAGGGCAGCGTGATCCTCGACCTGGAGCTGCCCGCGGCCTCACCCGTGGCGCCCTCGGGGGTCGTGGACGACGGGCTGCGGATCGACCATGTCGTGCTGTCGGACGAGCCGGTCGCCGCTTACGAGCCGGAGCTCGCGGGCGGGTACGCGGAGCGGCTGGAGGACGAGGAGGAGATCTACTCGGCGCTGGTCGTGGGACTCCGCGCGTACGCCGCGAAGAACGGTTTCAGCAGTGTGCTGATCGGTCTCTCCGGCGGAATCGACTCGGCGCTCTGCGCGGCCATCGCGTGCGATGCGGTGGGGGCCCAGAACGTGTACGGCGTCTCGATGCCGTCCAAGTACTCCTCGGAGCACTCCAAGGACGACGCGGCCGAGCTGGCCCGGCGGACCGGGCTCAACTTCCGTACGGTGCCGATCGCCCCGATGTTCGACGCGTACATGGAGTCGCTGGGGCTCACCGGGCTGGCGGAGGAGAACCTCCAGGCTCGGCTGCGCGGTACGACGCTGATGGCCATCTCCAACCAGGAGGGGCAGATCGTGCTGGCGCCGGGCAACAAGTCGGAGCTGGCGGTCGGTTACTCCACGCTGTACGGGGACGCGGTGGGGGCGTACGGGCCGATCAAGGACGTCTACAAGTCGTCGGTGTTCCGGCTGGCGAAGTGGCGCAACCGGGCGGCGGAGGAGCGCGGGCAGGTCCCGCCGATTCCCGAGGCCTCGATCACCAAGCCGCCGAGCGCGGAGCTGCGGCCGGGGCAGGTCGACACGGACTCGCTGCCGGACTACGAGGTGCTGGACGCGGTCCTGGAGCTGTACGTGGACCGGGATCAGGGTCTCGATTCCATCGTGGCGGCCGGGTTCGACGCGGAGCTGGTGGCGAAGACCCTGCGGATGGTGGATACCGCCGAATACAAGCGGCGGCAGTATCCGCCGGGGACGAAGATCTCGCCGAAGGGGTTCGGGAAGGACCGGCGGCTGCCGATCACGAATCGGTGGCGGGAGTCGTCGTAGGACGTGTCGTCCCGCTGCCGTCGTCGGCCGGAGGGCGTCCGCGCGGCGGCCGGTGCGTGCGATCGCGAGGCGCCGGAGGGGTCGTGGACGGGGTCTCCCCCGCTCGGTCGCGGTGGAGAGCCTGGGGTGGTAGGGAGTCACCAGGGCATCTCGGCAACGCCGTGAGCGTGCGTGCCGGGCGTCGCGCGGCAGGCCGAGGTTCGACGGCAGGCCCTGGCGGGTCCGCGGTGGCGGGGCGGGGGTGCGGGGGCGACCGGCGGTCGCCGCTGTCCTCCGACGCCGGACGGGCCGGGGTGCCCCGTGCGGGCCCAGGCGGCGGTGTTCCCTCGGGTCCGTCCGGCGTGCCGGTTCCTCCCGCGCGGCAGGCGGGAGCCGAGGCCGGTGAGCGGGGGTACCTCCGGAACGAAGGCCCGCCGCCCCGCCTTGGACGCCGGGCGGCGGCCGGCTTCCTCCCGTCTTCGGGACCTCTCCGCGCTTACGCCGTGAACTGACCGCCGCACGCGCCCCGCGGGGCGGTCACAGCTGTACGCGGGCCGCCAGCGGCAGATGGTCGCTGTCCGTCGCGGCCAGGGTCCACGAGGACTTCGGCTCGACGCCCTTGACCATGATCTGGTCGATCCGGGCCATCGGGAACGAGGCGGGCCAGCTGAAGCCGAAGCCGTCGCCCGCCGCGCCCTGGGTGGAGCGCATCTGCGAGGTGACCGCCTTGAGGGCGCGGTCGTTCATCGTGCCGTTGAGGTCACCGAGGAGGACGACCCGCTTGACCGGCTCGTCAGCGATGGCCTCGCCGAGGGCGTCGGCGCTGCTGTCGCGCTGGTTGGCGGTGAACCCGGCGCGCAGCTTGACCCGGACCGACGGCAGGTGGGCCACGTACACCGCGACCTCGCCCTGCGGCGCCTTGACCGTGGAGCGCATCGCCCGGGTCCAGCCCATCTTGATGTCGACGGGCCTGGTGTTGCTGAGCGGGTACTTGCTCCACAGCCCGACGGTGCCCTGGACCGAGTGGTACGGGTAGCGGGCGGCGAGCGACTTCTCGTAGGTGGCCACCTGCGAGCCCGGCAGCTCCTGGAGGGCCACGACATCGGCCCCGGAGCCCGCGACCTGCTGGGCGGTGCCGGCGGGGTCGGGGTTGCCCGCGTTGACGTTGTGGGTGGCCACGGTGAGGTCGCCGCCGGTGCCGGACTTGTCGGTGATCAGGCCGCCGAAGGTGTTGAGCCAGACCACGGCGGGCAGCAGCAGGGCGATCAGCGCGGTGGCGGAGCGCCGCAGCAGGGCCAGGAGCAGCAGCGCCGGAATGAACACCGCGATCCACGGCAGGAACGTCTCGATGAGGCTGCCGAGGTTGCCGACCCGGTTCGGGATCTGCGCGTGGAAGACCATCACGAGCGTCAGCACCACCGAGCACAGGGCCAGCACGATCCCGCGCCGCCAGATCCCCGGGTCCCGCCTCGCCCTGTCCACAAGGCCCCGGAAGCGGTTCTCTCCGGGCTGCGGCCGCTCCGCGCTGCCGTTGCCCGTGTCCGCCCCGTACGCCTGCACCATCGCGCTCGTCCTCACTGCCTTGCCGTACACATCGCCGCGCCCCCGACCCTAGGTGATGGGGGCGCCTTCACCGCCGTCGACGTCCCCGCGCCGACTCCGGCGTCCGTCCGCCGGCGACGGCCCTACGCCTGCAGGACGAGTGGAGCGGGACGGGAGGTTCCGGTACGGCCCCGGCGGTGGGGGCTTGTGACAGAACGATCACACTCGTCGCGGGGCCAGCCCCTGGAGGAGCGCCGTCATGAGGCGGTCGACGAGGTCGTCGGGGAGGGGGGCCTCCGGGCGGTGGACGGTACGGACGAGCACCGGGCCGACGAAGAGGTCGTCGATCAGCTCCACGTCGAGGTCGTCGCGCAGCTCTCCGGCGGCGACGGCCCGGCGCACCGCCGCCAGCATCGCGGCGCGCCGGGGGGCGATGACCGTGCCGAAGTACGCGTCCCAGAGCCTGGGGTGGCTCTTCATCTGGGCGAAGATGTTGTGGAGCAGGGCCGAGGAGCGCTGGGCGAGGCCCCGGCTGCGCAGGGACTCCAGCATGATGCGCAGGTCGGCGAGGCCCTCGGTGCCGGAGACCTGCGGGTCGTCGGGTTCCATGTCCCGTACGACGTCGACGAACAGCTCCTCCTTGCCGGACCAGCGGCGGTAGATGGTGGCCTTGCCGACGCCCGCCGTACGGGCGATGCGTTCGATGGAGAGCCCGGCCAGGGGCTGGCCCGCCTCCAGGAGGGCGACCACTGCGTCCAGGATCGCCCGTTCGGCCGCGGCGCTGCGGGGGCGGCCCCGGCGGGGCTCCTGGTCGTCGGGGGACGGGGGGCACCCGGGGCGCCCGCCGTCCCGCCGCTCTCCCCGCGCCCCGTCCTGTTCGCCGTCCCGCTCGCCGTCCTGGTCCCGCACCTGATGCCGCCTCTCGCCGTCGCCCTCGTACGACCGTCGCCGTACGACCGTCGCGCCCGCCCCGATTCTCGCCGACCGGGGCGGGGCAGGGGTCGGGGGCCCGGCCCGGCAGCAGTCCGCCAGCTGCCGGGCAGCCGTCCCAGGGCTGTTCTCAGCCGTCGCTCAGCTCTTCGCCGGCTCCTCCGTCGGTCGGGGGGCGGGGACCTGGGCGGGGCCGGGGACCTCCGGGGCCGCCGGGGGTCGGCCCGGCAGGTACCGGGCGACGACGGCCGCTCCGATCAGGGCGACGGCCGCCGAGCCGAGCGCGGTCACGTGCATGGCGCCGATGAAGGCGTCGTGGGCGGCGGTCACCAGAGGCCTTCCGGCCACCGGGCCGAGCCTCTCGGCAGCCCCGAGCGTGGCCTCGACGGACTCCCCCGCCACCGCCCTCGCCCCGGCGGGGACCGCGCCGAGATGGCCCTCGATGCCGCCCCGGTAGACGGTGGAGAGCACCGAGCCGAGCACCGCGATCCCGAGCGCGCCGCCGACCTGGCGGAAGGTGTTGTTGATGGCCGATCCGGAACCGGCCTTCTCGCGGGGCAGCGCCTGCATCACGGCCACGGTGACGGGCGGCATGATGTGCGCCATCCCGGTGCCCTGGACGAAGAAGACCAGGCACAGCGCCCACACCGGCGTACCGGCGTCGAACAGGGCGAACGACGCGAGTCCCGCCGTGACCAGCAGCATGCCGGCCGTGCAGACCGCGCGGGCGCCGAAGCGGTCCACGACCAGCCTGGCCCGGGGCGCGAAGATCATCTGGGCGGCGGCGAGCGGAACGATCAGCAGGCCCGACTGCAGTGCGCTGTAGCCGCGCACGCTCTGGAGGTAGAAGGCGGAGAAGAACGTCACGCCCATGAGCGCGAAGAAGACCAGTGCTATCGCGGCGACGGCGGCGGAGAACGCGGGCTTGCGGAAGTACGTGATGTCCATCGCCGGGTGGCTGCTGCGCTTCTCGTGCCAGACGAATCCGGCCAGCACCAGCACGCCGCCGATGATGGAGAGCAGCACGGTGGTGTCGGTGAAGTCGGCCAGCTCGCCGCCCCGGATGATGCCGTACACCAGCAGGACCAGGCCGACGATGGAGAGCGCGACGCCCCCCGGGTCGACCTTGCCGGGCTTCGGGTCGCGGGAGTCGGGGACCAGGGCCGCCATGGCGACGAGGGCGATCACCACCACGGGGACGTTCACCAGGAAGATCGAGCCCCACCAGAAGTGCTCCAGGAGCAGTCCGCCGGTGATCGGGCCGATCGCGATGCCGAGGCCGACGCTGCCGGCCCAGATGCCGATGGCCTTGGGCTGTTCGTCGCGCTCGAAGACGTTCATCAGGACGGCGAGCGTGGCGGGCATCACGAAGGCCGCGCCGAAGCCCATCAGGGCGCGCCAGGTGATGAGCTGGCCGGGGGTGGCGGAGAGGGCGGCGAGGGCGGAGCCGATGCCGAAGACCAGGATGCCGAAGAGGAGGACCTTCTTGCGGCCGATGCGGTCGCCGAGCAGGCCCGCGGTGAAGAGGAGTCCGGCGAAGACGAGCGTGTAGGAGTTGATCGCCCACTCCAGCTCGCTCTGGGTGGCGCCGATGCCGGTGGGGGCGGGGCTCGCGATCGTCTTGACCGCGACGTTCAGGATCGAGTTGTCCAGCACCACGATGAGCAGGCTGAACATGAGGACGGTGAGGATCCACCACCGGCGGCGGTGGATCGCCTCGGGCACGCGGGGCTCGGCGGGCCCGGGGACGGCGGGCCCGGAAGGCGTGGGCGTGGCGGGGGAACGTGACGGTTCAGGCATGGGGCGAGCCTAACCTCATTTCGATACGAGACCGTCTCGTATTGTTAAAGACTTCCCCAACGCCCGCCCACCTGGCGGGGTCGCGCGGGCCCACTTCCCGTTCGCCCCGGCGGGATGCCACCATGGAAGAGGTCCGGGGACGCCGTCAGGGCGCCTCGAGATGACGAAGGAGTTCACCAGCCATGTCGCTTTCGGCTGCACAGAATCCGTCCTCCCCCGCAGGTACACCCCCCGGCAACAGCAAGGCGCTGTACGGAGGGAAGTCCACCCGCCGCGTCACCGTCCACGACATCGCCGCCGCCACCGAGCGCGGCGAGAAGTGGCCCATGCTCACCGCCTACGACGCGATGACCGCCTCCGTCTTCGACGAGGCCGGCATCCCGGTGATGCTCGTCGGGGACTCCATGGGCAACTGCCACCTCGGCTACGAGACCACCGTGCCCGTCACGATGGACGAGATGACCGTGCTCTCCGCCGCCGTCGTGCGGGGCACCAAGCGCGCCCTCATCGTGGCGGACCTGCCCTTCGGCTCGTACCAGGAGGGTCCCGTCCAGGCGCTCCGCAGCGCCACCCGGCTGATCAAGGACGCGGGCGTCGGCGCGGTCAAGCTGGAGGGCGGCGAGCGGTCCCACGAGCAGATCCGGCTGCTGGTCGAGGCGGGCATCCCGGTCATGGGCCACATCGGCCTGACCCCCCAGTCGGTCAACGCCATGGGCTACCGGGTGCAGGGCCGCGGCGACGAGGCGGCCCACCAGCTGATGCGCGACGCCAAGGCGGTCCAGGACGCGGGCGCGTTCGCCGTCGTGCTGGAGCTGGTCCCCGAGGAGCTGGCCGCCGAGGTCACCCGTGCGCTGCACATCCCGACCGTCGGCATCGGCGCCGGTGCCGGGACCGACGCGCAGGTTCTCGTCTACACGGACATGGTCGGGCTGACCGGTGGCAAGGTGCCGCGCTTCACCAAGCAGTACGCGAACCTGCGCCAGGTGCTCGGGGACGCGGCGAAGGAGTTCGCCGAGGATGTCGCGGGCGGCACGTTCCCCGCGCCGGAGCACACGTTCCACTGACACGCTGACCGGCCCCCACGGGCACGCACCGACCATTTCCCGCACCACCGACAGCCCGCCGACACCCCCCCATCGGCGGGCTGTCGCACGCCCGGAACGCGCATCGGAACGCGTGTCGGAACGCGTGTCGCGGGGCTGTCGGCCGGATGTCGGTGAGCTGTCGGTGGGCGCTGGTCCCATGGTGGGCATGGAACGCATCGACACGAACCCCAGGAGCGGCACGAACGCCGTCGAGGTACGGGGGCTGGTCAAGCACTACGGCGAGACCAAGGCACTGGACGGCGTGGACCTCGACGTCCGCGAAGGCACCGTCCTCGGCGTGCTCGGCCCCAACGGAGCGGGCAAGACCACCCTCGTACGCTGCCTCTCCACGCTGATCACCCCCGACGCCGGACGTGCGGTCGTCGCCGGTTTCGACGTGGTGAGGCAGCCGCGCGAGCTGCGCCGCAGGATCGGCCTGACCGGGCAGTACGCCTCGGTCGACGAGAAGCTCTCCGGCTGGGAGAACCTCTACATGATCGGGCGGCTGCTCGACCTGCCCCGCAAGCAGGCGCGGGCCCGGGCCGACGAACTCCTGGAGCGGTTCTCGCTCACCGAGGCCGGCAAGCGGGCCGCCATGGAGTACAGCGGCGGCATGCGGCGGCGGCTCGACCTGGCCGCCTCGATGATCGGCAGCCCCGCAGTCCTCTACCTGGACGAGCCGACCACCGGGCTCGACCCCCGCACCCGCAACGAGGTCTGGGACGAGGTGCGGCGGATGGTCGCCGAGGGCGCGACCGTCCTGCTGACCACGCAGTACATGGAGGAGGCCGAGCAGCTCGCCGAGGAGCTGACGGTCATCGACAAGGGGAAGATCATCGCCAGCGGCGGGGTCGACGAGCTGAAGGCCAAGGTCGGCGGCCGGACCCTGCACATCCGGCCCTCGGATCCGGCGGAGCTGGCCGCGATGGCCCAGGCGATCCGGGAGGCCGGTCTCGACGGCGTCGCCGGGACGCAGGCCGTTCCGGACGAGCAACTGCTCTACGTCCCCATCCTCAGCGACGAGCAACTCACCGCCGTCATCGGCCTGTTGGGCGCACGAGGGTTCTCGCTGGCCCATGTCGCCACCGCCCTGCCCAGCTTGGACGAGGTGTTCCTCGCGATCACCGGCGACACGGCATCCACCCTCTCCGACGCCGCTCCCCAGGAGGCCGCCGCATGAGCAGCACCACCCCGACCCTGACCCCCGCGCCCGCCGGATCCCCGGGCCCCGCGCCGTCGAAGGCGGCGGTGGCCGGGGAGGGCCGGATCGGGCTGCGGGCCGACCTCCGGCACATCGGGGCCCTGGCCCGGCGCAACCTGCTCCAGATCAAGAAGGACCCGGAGTCGATGTTCGACGTCCTTCTGATGCCGGTCATCTTCATCCTGCTCTTCGTCTACGTCTTCGGCGGCTCGATCGGCGCCAGCCTCGGCGGGAACCGGCAGGACTACCTGAACTACCTCGTTCCGGGGCTGCTCGCGATGATGGGCATGAACATCTCCATGGCCGTCGGCACGGGGGTCAACGACGACTTCCGCAAGGGCGTCATGGACCGGTTCCGGACGATGCCGATCGCCCGGTCATCGGTGCTCATCGCCAAGATCGTGGTGGAGCTGGGGCGGCTGATGGTCGCCACGGTCATCCTGCTGGCCATGGGCTTCCTCCTCGGCATGGAGCTGAAGGGCTCGGTGCTCGGTCTCCTCGGGGCGGTCGCGCTGGCCGCCGTGTTCGGCGCCGCCATCATGTGGATCTTCATCCTGCTCGGGCTGTCCCTGCCGACGGCCCAGGCCGTTCAGGGAACGGCGATGATCGTGCTGATGCCGCTGCAGTTCGGCTCGTCCATCTTCGCCCCCACGCAGACCATGCCGGGCTGGCTCCAGACGTTCACCGACTACAACCCGCTCTCCAACCTCGCGGACGCGGTGCGCGGGCTGATGATGGGCGGCCCGGTCGCCGGTCCGGTCTGGGCGACGCTCGCCTGGGCCGCCGGGATCACGGTGGTGATGGCGCCGCTGGCGGTCTCCAGGTTCCGCAGGAAGACCTGAGAGACCGGTGGCCGGCACGCCGCCGGATCCGGAGCCCCGGCGGGGGCGTCGCGCCGACGGGCCCCGAGGGCTCTCACGCCACCGGGTCCCGCCGGTACGTCTTGGCCAGGGCGGTGGCCTCGTCGAGGGTGAGGCCGCCGCCCTCCTCGTACGCCCGCCGGTACGCCCCCTCGTCGAGGTGGCCCCGGGCGGTCTCCTCGGCCTCGGCCAGGGTGCGGCGCTCGATCATGGTCGGCAGGTAGCCGGACGGCAGCAGCGACGCCTGGAGGCCCAGCAGCCGGGCGGCGTCCGCGTACGCACCGGACTCGGCCCCGCCCATGGCGGCGAGCCCGCCCAGGGCGCGGGCGATCGCCGTCAGATGGGCCGAGGGCATCTGCGGGGCGATCATCATCGACAGCCGCTCCCGCGAACACCCCAGCGCCGTCAGCGCGTTGCCCAGGGCGGAGGCGTACCCGCCCTCCAGGTTGTCCAGCCAGGCCAGCATCCCGTAGACGAACCCGTCGAAGACGGCGACATCGCCGAAGGTGAGGTTGGCGCTGATCAGGTCGACCTGCTCGCGGGCCTCCGCCGCCCGGCCCTGCGCGCCGAGGACGAAGGCCAGATGCATCCGGGCGATCGCCGCGGACTCGGGGTTCGTGGGGCTGTCTCCTTCGCACACCTCCCGCAGCACGGCCTCGGCCTCCGGCAGCCGGCCCAGCTCGGCGAGCGGCCCGGCGTACCGGGCGCGCAACAGCGCCACCTGGGAGCTGGCGCCGATCTTCCGGGCGTACTCCACGGCGGCGCCGTAGTCGTCCAGGGCCTCGGGGAAGCAACCGGTCCGTTCGTTGGCCTCGCCCCGGGACGCCAACGCCTCGGCCGTGCCCCAGTCGTCGTCGAGCCGGGTGAAGATCTCCAGGCTCTCCTCGGCGTCGGCGCGCGCCAGGTCCGCATGGCCGGAGTGACCGGCCATGAAGTTGGCGCGCACCTGGAGCGCGGCGGCCAGCTCCCACTCGTAGCCGTAGGCGCGGGAGGCCCGGACCGTCTCGTCGAGCGCCTCGCGCGTGCGGTCCAAGTCCCCGGTGAACATGACCGCGTACATCCAGAACGTACCGGGCAGGCGGCAGGTCTGCGGCTGCCCGGGCCGGTAGGTGTCGGCGATGATCCCCAGCCGCTCACGCCCAGCGGCGTCCGACCAGGCGGAGATCGCGTCGTCCACGCTGGCCACCTGGATCAGCGCGGCCCCGCGCCGCGCCTCCGCGAGCTGGTCCTCGTCCATCGGCGGCGGCCGGTCGATCGCCGGCTCCGCCAGCGACGGGGCCCGGACCCCCGGCCGGGCGAAGGGGTCCGGCCCGAGCGCCAAGGCGGCCTCGGCCCACTGGCGTGCGTCCGAGCGAAGGTCGCGCAGCATCCAGTACCAGGAGAGCGAGAGCACGAGGCAGAGCGCCTCGTGCTCGTCCCGGGCGGCGACGGCGCGGCGGAACGCGGTGCGCAGGTTCTCGTACTCGCGGCGGAGGACCGCGATGGCCACGCGCTGCCCCGCCCCGCGCACCGCCGGCCCGGTCGCACGGGCCAGCTCCCGGTAGTGGACGAGGTGACGCCGCTCCACCGCCGCCCGCTCCCCCGCCTCCGCCAGCCGCTCGGCCGCGTACTCCCCGACGGTCTCCAGCAGCCGGTAGCGCATCTCCGCGTCCTCGCCGGGCGCGGCGACGACCAGGGACTTGTCGACCAGGGAGCCGAGCAGGGCGGCCACGTCGAGAGAGTCGACCGCGACCCCGTCGGCCGGGGCGGGCAGCGCGCAGACCTCCTCGGCCGCGGTGAGGGAGCAGCCGCCCGCGAAGACGGCGAGGCGGCGCAGGACGGCCCGTTCGGCCTCGTCCAGCAGCTCCCAGGACCAGTCGACGACCGCGCGCAGGGTCTGCTGGCGGGGCAGCACGGTCCGGCTGCCGTTGGTGAGGAGGCGGAAGCGGTCGTCCAGGCGCTCCGCGATCTGGCGGGGGGTGAGCATCCGCAGCCGGGCGGCGGCCAGCTCGATGGCGAGCGGCAGCCCGTCGAGCCGTCGGCAGATCTCGGTGCAGGCGGCGGCGGTGGCCTCGTCGGCGTCGGTACGGAAGCCGGGCCGGGCGGCCGCCCCGCGCTCGGCGAGGAGGCGCAGCGCCATCGGGTCGGGCAGCGGTTCGACGGGCCGCACGAACTCGCCCGGTACACCGAGGGGTTCGCGGCTGGTGGCGAGGACGGTGAGCCGCGGGCACTGGGTGAGGAGGTGGTCGGTGAGGGCGGCTGCGGCCTCGACGACGTGTTCGCAGTTGTCCAGCAGGAGGAGCATGCGGCGCCGGGAGCAGTACTCGGTGAGGCGTACGAGGGGGTCGCCGGTGCTGTGTTCGGAGAGGGCCCTCAGTTCCTCCGCGCCCGCGCCCCGGAGCACGGTCTCCCGGGCGCCGAGTGCGCCGAGTACGGCCTCGGGCACGGCGTCCGGGTCGTCCACGGGGGCCAGCTCCACCAGCCAGACCCCGTCGGGCCACTCCTCCGCGACGGTCTCCGCCGCCTCCTGGGACAGCCGCGTCTTGCCCGCCCCGCCGGGGCCGAGAAGGGTGACGAGCCGGGTCCGGGTGAGGTCCTCGCGCAGGGCGGCCATGTCGGGGTCCCGGCCGACGAAGCTGGTGAGCCGCGCGCGGAGGTTGCCGGGGGCGGGCGGGGCCGGGGACGCGGGGCTCGCGGGGGCGGGACGCTGCCCGGGCGCGGGCGGAGGTGCGGTCGGGGACGGGGGCGTGGGCGGAGACGTCCGCGGGGTCGTGGGGGTCGCGTGGGCGTCCGGGGCGGGGAGCGTGTCGACGGCCGGGGCGGGCCCGGGCTCCTGGCGGCGGGCGCTGGCGTACGCGGCGGATTCGGGCCCGGGCGCCTCGCGGCGGGGAGATCCGTACGCGGCCGGGGCGGGGCCGGATTCCTGGTGGAGGAGTTCTCCGTACAGACCGCGCAGCTCGGGGCCCGGGGCGGTGCCCAGGCGTTCGGAGAGAACGGTGCGGACCTCCTCGTACGCCGCCAGCGCCTCGGCCGTGCGGCCCGCGTCCCGCAGGGCCCTGATGCGCAGGGCCTGGAGCGGTTCGTCGAGCGGGTGGGCAGCACCGAGGGCGGCCAGCTCCCACAGCGCCTCGTCCGCCCGCCCGAGGACGCGCATCGCCTCCAGACGCGCCCGCCGGGCGCCGAGCCTGCGGGATTCGAGCCGGGTGGCGGGCGCCGCGCGGTCGGGCAGGTCGGCGAGCGGCGGACCGGTCCAGAGGGCGAGCGCCTCGTCCAGGAGGGCGAGGGCCTGGGCCGCGTCGCCCTGCCCCAGGGCCCGGCTCCCCTCCCCCGTCAGCCGCTCGAACCGGTGCAGGTCCACCGCGTCCGCCCCGGCGGCCAGCCGGTAGCCGCCCTCCACCGATTCGACGGCGCTCCGGCCCAGGGCTCGCCTGAGCCGCCCGACCAGGGCCTGGAGCGCCCCGGAGGCGTCGGCCGGCGGGTCGCCGTCCCACACCTCGTCCACGAGGGGCCCCACCGGGACGGTCCGGCCGGGGTACAGCGCGAGGACGGCGAGCAGGGCGCGCAGCCGCGCCCCGCCGAGGGGGACGGCCGTACCGTCGTCGCGGAGTGCCCGGGTGGTGCCGAGGATGCAGTAGCGCACGGGCCCATTGTCCGCGACGGGCCGGGGCACGGTGTTGACCGGGTGGAACTCCTGGCCGGGTCGTCGTCGTTCCCGCCGTGTCGGCGTACGCGTCGGCGTACGTACGATGTCGCCGCCGTTCCCCCAGCCCCAGGAGTCGTGTGCCGATGACCACCACCGCAGCCACCCGCGGGGACCGGAGGATCAGCCCGGTCTTCCTCGGGATCGCCGCCGTCACCGCCGTGGCGGGCTGGGCCGTGTGGACGGGGTTCGCCGGGGCCACCGGCCTCGCCGTCTTCCTCTTCGTGACCGGCGCCTGGATCGTCTCGCTCTGCCTCCACGAGTACGCCCACGCCCGCACCGCCCTCCACAGCGGGGATCTCTCGGTGGGGGCGAAGGGCTATCTGACGCTCAACCCGCTGAAGTACACACACGCGCTGCTCAGCGTCGTGCTGCCGGTCCTCTTCGTGGTCATGGGCGGGATCGGCCTGCCCGGCGGGGCGGTCTTCATCGAGCGGGCCCGTATCCGCGGCCGGTGGCGGCACAGCCTGATCTCGGCGGCGGGCCCGCTGACGAACGTGGCGTTCGCGATCGTCTGCACGGCCCCCTTCTGGCTGGACGCGCTGGACGGGGTGCCGCTCGCCTTCCGGTACGCGCTGGCGTTCCTGGCGATGCTCCAGGTGACGGCGGCGATCCTGAACTCCCTGCCGATCCCGGGGCTCGACGGCTACGGGGTGATCGAGCCCTGGCTGTCGTACCGGGTCCGGCGCCGGGTGGAGCCGATCGCTCCGTTCGGGCTGATCGCCGTGTTCGCGATCCTGTGGATGCCCGGCGTGAACATCGCCTTCTTCGACGGGATCGACGCGCTGCTGGGCCTCCTGGGCGTCGATGACCTCCAGCGGTACTGCGGCTACGACCTCTACCGCTTCTGGCGGGCGTTCTTCGGCGAGCAGAACCCGGGCTGCGCGGTGGGGTGAGCCCGGGTCCCCGGTGTGCGGGGCGGCCGCTCCTCAGTGCGCGGCCGCCACCGGCCCCGCCGTACGGGCCTCGCGCCGCCGCTTCCCGCGCAGGGCGGCGGCGAGGATCGCGACGACCACCCCGCCGAACGCCCAGGCGCCGAGGATCCACAGGGCGCCGGCGGTGGCGTTGCCGTCGAAGTAGACGGTGTTGCGCACCACGGTCGTCCCGGCCCCCGGCGGCAGGGCCTGGCCGATCGCGGCCCAGAACGGGGGCAGCAGCGAGGACGGGTAGACCCCGCCGGAGCTGGGGTTGCCCAGGACCGTGAAGATCAGGATGGTCAGGCCGAGACCGACCGTGCCGGCCACCGACTGGAGGGCGACGCCCACCGCACCGGAGGCGAACACCACCAGGGTCCCGATCCCGACCAGCTCCCAGAAGGCGCCCGGCAGGCAGTCCAGCACCGGGCCCACGATGAGCGCGCCGCCGATGCCGGAGACGAAGCCGTACGGGAGCATCGCGGTGAGCCGGACCAGGGTGCGGCGCAGGGTGGGCTTCTTGGAGCCGGCCGCCATGTTCAGGGCCGAGGCGGCGAGGTAGCCGCCGATGGTCCAGCTGAGGACGAGGTAGAAGGACGACAGGCCCCGCGAGTCGCCCGCCGAGGGGGCTCGGAGGTCGCGTACGACGATCGTGCGGTCCTGGGCGCGGGCGACCTGCTGGAGGATCTCCGTGGCGGCCGTGGTGGCCGACGGGCCGCCCGCCGACGCGATGAGCAGGGTGTCGGTCCGGCTCGCCGGATCGACGACGAGGGCGGCGTCGGTGCGCCGGTCCAGCAGCCGCGCCCGTGCCTCGGCGCGGTCCGCGACCGGGGTGACCCGCAGGGGTTCGCCGGGAAGCGCGTCGAGCCGGGCCACGAGGTCCTGTTCGACGGCGGGCGGGGCGACCAGCGTGATCGGGAGCTTGTGCGGCGTGGGCGCGTGGAAGGCGCCCATGTAGGAGAGCGCGAAGCTGAGTTGCAGCAGGAGCACCCCGAGCATGACGAGCGCGGACCGGGTGGAGACGGC
This sequence comes from Streptomyces sp. NPDC043746, assembly GCF_056436485.1. NCBI lineage: Bacteria > Bacillati > Actinomycetota > Actinomycetes > Kitasatosporales > Streptomycetaceae > Streptomyces > Streptomyces sp. NPDC043746. The sequence goes on from NZ_JBWKCM010000007.1 coordinate 91,660, forward strand.
GTCGCGCACCTCCCCCAGGAAGCCCCGGCCTCCGTCTCCCGCCGCCCGTACGGTCGAGCCGGTCCCGGTGCCGTACCCGTCGTCCCTCGCGTCTGCCACGCGGTCCTCCCTCGTCGTCCTCGCCACGGCCGTGGCGAGGCCGTCACATGGTCGGCCCCGGGCGGCAGCCGGTCTCCGGGACGCGCCCGTGAGGGTGGTCCTTCGACCCGAACGGCGGAGGGAAGGGGTACGGCGGGGAGGGTCAGCCCGCGTCGGCGGCGGTCCGCGTGCGCTGCCTGCGTACGTAGTACCAGGCCATGTTCGACGAGAGCCCCGCGATCAGCACCCAGACGATCCCGAGCAGGCTGCCCTGGACGAAGGAGACCACCGCCGCCACGACGGCGAGGACGCAGACGACGAGGGCGTAGAGAGCGAGGCGGGGCATGGGGGTCGGCTCCTGTCGGTGAACGGTCGGGCGGTCGGGCGGTCGGGAACCTGCAGTCCCGACCCGTCCCGTCCAGTGTCCCCCATGCCCCGTTGTGCCCCGCCTCGGGTGCCCCCGGGGCCCGGACCGCGCGGCACCGGTGGGTCGGGTGCCGCCGGTGGATCGGACGCCGGGGTCGGATTCCGGTGACGGACGTCGGGGTCAGACGTCGGAGTCAGACGTCGGAGTCAGACGTCGGTGGTGCGGAGTCCGGCGTGGGCCTTGTAGCGGCGGTTGACCGAGATCAGGTTCGCGACCAGGGACTCGACCTGGTGGGCGTTGCGCAGCCGCCCGGCGAAGATGCCGCGCATCCCGGGGATGCGGCCCGCCAGCGCCTGCACGATGTCCGTGTCGGCCCGCGCCTCGCCCAGGACCAGGACGTCGGTGTCGATCTCCTCGATCGACTCGTCCTGGAGCAGCACCGCCGAGAGGTGGTGGAAGGCGGCGGTGACCCGGGAGTCCGGCAGCAGGGCGGCGGCCTGCTCGGCGGCGCTGCCCTCCTCCGGCTTGAGGGCGTAGGCGCCCTTCTTGTCGAAGCCGAGCGGGTTGACGCAGTCGATGACGAGCTTGCCCGCCAGCTCCTCGCGCAGGGACTCCAGGGTCTTGGCGTGGCCGTCCCACGGCACGGCGACGATCACGATGTCGCTGCGCCGCGCACACTCGGCGTTGTCCGTGCCCTCGACGCCGTGGCCGAGTTCGGCGGCGGCGCCGGCGGCGCGTTCGGCGTCCCGGGAGCCGAGGGTGACCCGCTGACCGGCGCGGGCGAGGCGGTAGGCGAGGCCACGGCCCTGGGGGCCGGTCCCGCCGAGTACGCCGACGCTCAGGGCGGAGACGTCGGGAAGGTCCCAGGGGTCCTTGGCGGGGGGCCTGGGCGCGCTGCCGCTGCTGTCCTGTGTAGTCATGGGCCGACCCTACTGCCAGGTAGGGGCGGGTATGCCCTCCCGGGCGGGGCGGGGTGGCCGGGAGCCGTCCCGAGCGGTCCCGGGCGGTTCGAAAATCGGTTTGCCCGGAGTGGCCCGCTGTACCGATCATGGCCCCTCGTGACCGACGAAGCTCCCCCCGCTCCTCCCCCGTCCCGGCTCCGCGCCCTGCTGCCGGATCTGGCGCCGTGGCGCTCCTCGCCCGACTTCCGGCTGCTGTGGCTCCAGGGTCTGATCACGTACTTCGGCAGCTTCATGGCGCTCATCGCGCTGCCGCTCCAGATCAAGCACCTCACCGGCTCGCCGCTCGCGGTCGGGGCGATGGGGGCGGTGGAGCTGGTGCCGCTGGTGGTCTTCGGGCTGTACGGAGGGGCGCTCGCCGACTCCGTGGACCGTCGCCGGGTCATCCTCCTCACCGAGGCGGGTCTGGGCGCTCTCGCCGCGATCCTGCTGGTCAACGCGTTGCTGCCGCAACCGCTGCTGTGGCCGCTGTACGTGGTGGCCGGCGGGGTCGCCGCACTGGCCGGGCTCCAGCGGCCCGCGCTGGACTCGCTGATGGCCCGGATCGTGCCGCACGCCCAGCAGACGGCGGCGGCCGCCCTGAACTCGCTGCGCTGGCAGATCGGGGCGATCGCGGGCCCGGCGCTGGCCGGTCTGGTGGTGGCGTACGCCGGTCACGGCACGGCGTACGCGGTGACGGTGTGCACGTTCGCCGCCTCCGTGGTGCTCTGTCTGCGGCTCTCCCCCGCGCCGCCCGCCCGGGACGCGGCCAAGCCGTCGCTGCGAGGGATCGTGGAGGGGGCCCGGTACGCCTGGAGCCGGCCGGTGCTGCTGGGGACGTACGCGATCGACCTGGCGGCGATGTTCTTCGCCTTCCCGAACACGATCTTCCCGTTCCTGGCGGACGAGCTGGACGCGGAGTGGTCGCTGGGGCTGATGTACGCGGCGGGCTCGGTCGGCTCGCTCGCCCTGGGGCTGACCAGCGGCTGGACCTCCCGGGTGCGGCGGCACGGGCTGTTCGTGGTGTTCGGGGCGGCGGTGTGGGGGCTGGCGATCGCCGCGGCGGGCTGGTTCTCCAGCGTGTGGGTGGTGCTGCTCTGCCTGGGGGTGGCCGGGGCGGGCGACATGCTGAGCGGGCTGGGGCGCTCGACCATCTGGAACCAGACCATTCCGGAGGAGCTGCGGGGGCGGCTGGCGGGCATCGAGGTGCTGTCGTACAGCGTCGGCCCGCAGCTGGGGCAGGTGCGGGCCGGGGCGATGGCGGGGTGGACCGGGACCAGGTCGGCGATCTGGACGGGCGGGGTGGCGTGCGTGGCGTCGGTGGCGCTGCTGACGGCCGCGCTGCCGAAGCTGGTGCGGTACGACTCGGAGACGGATGAGGATGCGGTGCGCAGGCGGGAGGCCCGGGTGGAGGCGTGACCCGGGGCCGGCCGGGCGGCCGGGCTCCCGGGGCTCCGCCCCGTACCCCGCTCCTCACACGCCGAAGGGGCTGGGAAGCCGGAAGGGCCGGGAAAGACGTCCTCGTCCGCCGGGCGGGCCGGGGGCGTGGCCTCTAGCGTTGGACGGCCGACGGCGCGGGCCTCAGGCGCCGGACGGGCGGGGGTGCGGCCTCAGTCGTCGGACGGGCTGGATCTGCCTTTGTCCTCGTCGTGCCACTTGGGGTCCGTGTCCCACTCCAGGTTGCGTTCCCTGGCCGTGTCCATGGCGTGCTGGGCGGCCTCACGGGATGTGTAGGGACCGAACCGGTTCTGGGCGGGGCACTCGGGGCCCTCCTCGACCTTCTTGTGCTGGAGGCAGTAGTACCATTCGCCCGGTTTGCCGACCGTGCGCTTCTTGAACAGGGCCATCGACAGCTCCTTTCCTTATCGCCATGGTGCCCCGGGGCCGCTGGTTAGACTCGCTGGCATGTCTGGCCAGTCGCTTCTCGTACCAGGGGAGATCACTCCCGTCCGTTCCGTACCCGGAAACATCCGGCGCCCCGAGTACGTGGGGAAGCCGGCCCCGACGCCGTACACCGGCCCGGAGATCCAGGACGCCGACACCATCGAGCGGATGCGGATCGCCGGCCGCATCGCCGCCCGGGCGATGGAGGAGGCCGCCAAGCACATCGCCCCCGGCGTGACCACGGACGAGCTGGACCGGGTCGCCCACGAGTTCATGATCGACCACGGCGCGTACCCCTCCACCCTCGGCTACCGGGGCTTCCCGAAGTCGCTGTGCAGCTCGCTGAACGAGGTCATCTGCCACGGCATCCCCGACTCCACCGTTCTGCGCGACGGGGACATCGTGAACCTCGACGTCACCGCGTACATCAACGGGGTGCACGGCGACAACAACGCCACCTACCTCTGCGGTGACGTGGACGAGGAGTCGCGGCTGCTCGTCGAGCGCACCCGGGAGTCGCTGAACCGGGCCATCAAGGCGGTCAGGCCGGGGCGGCAGATCAACGTCATCGGCCGGGTCATCGAGTCGTACGCCAAGCGGTTCGGCTACGGCGTCGTGCGCGACTTCACCGGGCACGGGATCAACTCCTCGTTCCACTCCGGGCTGATCATCCCGCACTACGACAGCCCGCACGCCACCACCGTGATGCAGCCCGGCATGACGTTCACCATCGAGCCGATGCTGACGCTGGGCACCCACGAGTACGACATGTGGGAGGACGGCTGGACCGTGGTGACGAAGGACCGGAAGCGGACCGCGCAGTTCGAGCACACGCTCGTCGTCACGGAGACCGGGGCGGAGATCCTCACTCTGCCGTAATCGGGACAAAACATCCTTGAGGGGGCCACCCTCCCCTTTGTCGCGTATTTTTTTACCGACAAGCAGTCGGGAACCAGTTGACTTAGGTAAACCTAAGTAGGAGGATCGGGCGTACTGGCACGCACCGCCGCAGCGTCGCGGCGGTCGCTTGCCGATATCTCCGTCTGTTTCTGGACTTCCCGTCCCCTCGGCCCCGGAGGCCCGCCTTGGACGCAACCGCCACCGTCACTCCCTTCTCGACGCTCATCCGCACCGCGTCGCACGAACAGCACACCGAGGCCGAGACCTCGACCTTCATGGGTGACCTGCTCGGCGGACGGCTGGGCGTGGACGCGTACACGCGCTACACCGAGCAGCTGTGGTTCGTCTACCGGGCACTGGAGGAGGGCGCGGAGGCCCTGCGGAACGATCCGGTCGCGGGCCCCTTCATACAGTCCGAGCTGATGCGCTCCACCGAGCTGGAGCGCGACCTCGCCCACCTGCGCGGGGAGGACTGGCGCGAGGGCCTGGAGCCGCTGCCCGCCACCGCCGCGTACGCCGCCCGGGTCACCGAGTGCGCCCGCACCTGGCCCGCCGGGTACATCGCGCACCACTACACCCGCTACCTCGGCGACCTCTCGGGCGGCCAGATCATCCGCGACAAGGCGGAGAAGACCTGGGGCTTCGAGCGCAAGGGCGACGGTGTGCGGTTCTACGTCTTCGAGGAGATCGGCAACCCCGCGGCCTTCAAGCGGAACTACCGCGAGCTGCTGGACGCGGTGAACGCGGACGACCTGGAGAAGCAGCGGATCATCGAGGAGTGCAAGCGCGCCTTCGCGCTGAACACCGCGGTCTTCCGGGAGCTGGGCGAGGTGTTCCCGCTCAGCGCGTAGTACCCGCACCGCTCCTACGGCTCGCGGCCGCCCTTGGTTCAGCCCCGGGCGGCCATCAGGACGCGGCCCCCTACCTCCACCGTGCCGTCCGGCGCGGGAGCTGTGAGGATCTGGGAGCCGCGTCCTTGTGTGATGTTCAGGGCCCGGCCGAGATGTGCGCTCAGCAGCATGGCCGCCGCGCCCGTGGCCTCGTCCTCGACGATCCCCCCGGTGCGAGCCCCGGCCCCGTCGGAGCGGTTGTCGCCGCGCTCATCGACACGCCTCGGGAAGGCCCGCGCCCGTACGCGCCCCGCCGCCTCGTCCTCCCAGGCCCAGACGTAGAGCCAGCCCTCCCCGGGCGGCGGCCCCGGCAGCGCCTCCACCTCCTCTGCCGTCGCGTACTGCTGGAGCGTGCGCGGCGGGGCCCATTCGGGGCGGGCGGTGATCCAGGTGAACTCCCCGTCCTGGCGGGCGAAGACGTCCCCGACGGCCAGCTCCAGGATCTCCAGGTCCAGTAGCCAGGCGGCGCCGACGAGCGGGTGTCCGGCGAACGGCAGCCGCAGCCCCGGGGCGTGGATGTCCACCCGGCCCCGCTCCGGGTCGTCGACGAACACGGTCTCACTGAAGCCCAGTTGCCGGGCCAGCCGCTGCCGGGACGCCTCGTCGGGGTGGCTGCGTCCGTCGCGTACGACACCGAGGGCGTTGCCGTGGCGTCCGTCGGGTCCGCAGAACACCCGCAGGACGTCGATGCCCCGGGGTACGTCGTCGTGGTTCACGTGCGCATTCAAGCATCACCCGGGGCGGGACGGGCGTTGAGGGGAGGCCGAGGGCGACGACCGCGGGGCCGTACCGGTCGAGCTCGCTGCTGCCGGTACGGCCCCGCGGGTGGTGCGGGTGCTTCAGGTGGTGCTGGGTGATCAGGCGATGGCGTCGCCGGCGTCACGGCGGCGACGCGCCGCGATCATGACACCGGCACCGGCCGCCACGACGAGGCCGGAGGCGCCGATCAGGAGGCCGGTCGGGACGTCCGAGCCGGTGGAGGCCAGGGCGCCGGAGCCGCCGACCGAACCGCCCGCGGTGGAACCGCCGGTGGTCGAACCGCCGACCGTGCCGCCGCCGGTGGTGGAGCCGCCCGCGGAACCGGAGCCGCCGGTGGACTCGCCGGCCTCGCAGGCGATGCCGTCACCGTCGCGGTCGAGGTGGGCCGCGTAACCAGGGTCGCCCTTCTCGATGGGCGTCACGCCGGCCGCCTCGGCCTCGGCGCAGTTCCTGTACTCCGTCGAACCGCCCGGAGGCAGCGTCGCGTCCTTGTCGAGGGAGACGGCGGCGGTCAGGGCGTCCAGCTCGTCGCCCTTGTGGTACATGCGGCTGAAGGCCTTGGACCCGTCCTCGGTGAGGGTCGCCGGGATGTCCTTGAGGTTCACGACGCCCTCCTTCGCGACCAGGGCGCCCGCGGGCACCTTCAGGTCGGCGAAGGCCAGGCCGGTGTAGGTGCTGGCCTTGCCGGAAGCCATGTCCTTGGTGGAGACGTCGGCGACTAGCTTGCCGGTGGTGCCCTGGACGTCGACCTTCAGGTTGCTGAGGGAGAGGTCCAGCTTGTAGGCACCCGCGGTCTCGTGGCCGAGGAAGCGCACCTTGCCCTCGAACCGGGCGTTGAGGCTGTTCTTCTCGGCGTCGAGGTGGCCTGTCGCCTTGGTGAAGCGGTAGCCGTTGTCGTTGGCGGTGGCGCCGTCGGTCGTCTCGATCCTGCCGTGCGCGATACGGCCGACGACGTACGAGCGGAAGCTCTCCTTGACGCCCCAGTCCAGCGTGCCGTCGACGACCGGGCCGCTGGTCGGCTTGGCGGTCCCGGTGGGCGTCGGCTCGGGCGTCCCGGTCGGCGTGGGCTTCGCGGTGGGCTCACCGGTCACCGGGGGCGTGGCCGGCGGGGTCGCGGGGGGCGTGGTGGGCGGGGCGGTGGTGGGAGGCGCGGTCGGCGTGGCCTGCTTGACCGTCAGGGTGGCGGGGTCCATGGCATCGCCCTCCTTGTAGGCGGAGCCGAAGACCGCCGCCCCCTCCTTGGTGAAGGTGGCGGGGACGCCCGCGAACTTCATGCCGTCGGCGCCGTTCGAGGGCGCGACGGCGGTGAGGTCCAGCTTGGCCATCTCCAGGTCGTCGCTGACGACCGCGTCCTTGCCCGGCGACTTGGTGGTCACGTCGACGGTGATCCTGCCGCTCTCGCCGGCGGTGACGACCTTGAAGTCGGCCAGTTCGATGTCGAGGACGCCGCCGTGGGCCTCGAAGTGGACGCTGCCCTTGAAGCCGGTCGTCACGCTGTGGGTGCCGCGGTCGTACTCACCCTGGAGCAGGGGGAACTTGTACGTGCCGTCCTCGTTCTTGGTGGCGCCGTCGGCGAGGGTGGCCGTACCGCCCATGCGGTCGATCATCGAGCGGAAGGACGCCCGGACACCCCAGTCCAGGGTGCCCGACTCCAGCTGGATCGCCTGCGGGGCCCCGGTCGCGGCCGGGGCCTCGGCGGGCGCTCCGTCGTTCGCGAAGGCGGGGAGAGCGAAGGTGGCGCCCAGGGCCGCGGCCGTGGCGACGGCCGCCGCGAGGGCTATGGGGCGGCGAGTTGCTGCCATGTCGGTGGTTCTCCTAATGGAACAGGGGGAGGAAGGGAGGCGTGGGGGGCGGGGGTGAGAAACCGTAAAGCGCTCATGGGGGGCGTCAGGAGGTCTGAGGGGCGTCGGAGCCCGTGGTGGCGGCCTCGGCGGCCTTGCGGCGGCGCAGGGCGAAGAACGTTCCGGCCGCGGCGAGCAGCAGCACCCCACCGCCGATCGCGGCGTACGTCCCGGCACCCGGCCCCGAGTCGGAGGCGGCGGCGACCGGTGTGGCGGAGGGCTCGGCCGAGGGCTCCGCGGTGGGCTCGGCCGCGGCCGTGGGCTCGCTGCCGAGGTCGGGCAGCGCAGGCAGCTGGGCCTTGGCGTCGACGGTGACGGCGAGCGAGACGGGGTCCATCGCGGTGCCGGCCTTGTACATGGAGTTGAACGCCTTGGAGCCGTCCTCGGTGAGGGTGGCGGGCGCCTCGGTCAGGACCGCGAGGCCCTCCTTGGGCGCGAAGTCCTTGGCCTCGAAGGTGATGAGGGGGACGTTCTTGCGGGTGGTGCCCGCGGTCGTGACGTCCGCGGAGAGGGTGCCCTCGCCCTTGGCCACGGCGACCTTGACGGCCGCGAACTTCAGGTCGAGGTCGTGGGCGCCGGTGAAGTGGAGACTGCCGCCGAAGTCCGCGTCCAGCGTCTGCTCCTTCGCGTCGTACGTGCCCTTGCCCTGCGGGAAGCGGAAGAGGGCCCCGCCGTCCTGGGCGCCGTCGGCCAGCGTCCACTTGCCCTGGCCGATGGAGCCGGTGACGTACTCGCGGAAGGTGCGGCGGACGCCCCAGTCGACGGCGGCGTCCTCGAAGCGGCCCGCCTTCTCCTTCTCGGCCTTCTTCCTGACCTCGTCCTCGGCCTCGGCCTTCGCCTTCTCCTTCTCCTTCTCCTTCTCCTCGTCCTTCTTCGCGTCCTCGTCCCGCTTCTCGGACGGGGCGGGCTTCGGCTCGGCCGGGGCCCTGGTGTCGACGGAGAGGCTGATCGGGTCGAGCGGCGTGCCGGCGGTGTAGTAGCCGGCGAAGGCGGAGGCGCCCTGGGCGGTCAGCGTGGCGGGGACGTTGCTGAGGGCGATGGGGGTGGAGCCGCCCTTCATGTTGATCCCGCCGAGGCCGAGGGCGGCCAGCGGCACCTGGGAGCGGCTGGAGACCTTGCCGGTCCCCCGCTCCTTGCTGACCACATCGGCGAAGAGCGTGCCGCTGCCGCCGCTGATCCTGATGACGGGGCGGCTGATGACGAGGTCCAGCTCGTTGGTGCCGTCGGCCTTCTTGTGGCCGGTGAAGTGCACCCCGCCGGAGAAGGCCGAGCTGAAGGCGCCGGTCGCCGGGTCGTAGGAGCCGTTGGCGGAGTGGAAGCGGAACTGGCTGCCGCCGACCGTGGCGGCCCCGCCGGTCAGGCTCCAACTGCCCTGGGCGATGGGGCCGGTGACGTAACTCTGGAAGGAGGACTTGATGCCCCAGTCGAGCCGTCCGCCCTGCACCGTACGGCTGGCCGCTTGCGCGGTGGTGGCGGGGAGCATCGCTCCCAGCAGCACCGCGAGGAGCGCGACGGCGAGCGCGCGGGCGGATCTGGACGGCAGCATGAGGGACCCCTCCGAGGGCTGGATGTGCAGGTAAGGCTAACCTAAGCTATTCCGAGTCCGCACCGGAACCCCTCCGGTACCTCCACACTCTCGCCACATTCATCACACACGCACCACCCCCAACCATCCGCCGCAGAACGACAGGACGGTGCCCCGTGCGCATCTCTCAGGACCACGGCCCCCATCAGGGCCAGGACGCCGGACGGCAGGACGGCGGCCGGGCGGGCGCCGCCCTCACCGTCCTGGTGGCACTCGCCCTGCTGCTGACGGGCTGTGGAGGCGGAGGCAACGGGTCCGCAGCGAAGCCCGCCCAGGGCGCCGCCGACGCGGACCGGGTCGAGCCGCTGGCCGCTGTGCCCGAGCCCGCGCTGCCGGTGACGGTGGAGTCGGCGGACGGCACGAAGGTCACGATCGACTCCGCCGACCGGATCGTGCCGCTGACCGGATCGCTGAGCGAGATCGTCTTCACCCTCGGCTTCGGCAAGCAGGTCGTCGCCCGGGACATCACCGCCACCTTCGAACAGGCCGAGAAGCTCCCGGTGGTGACCCGCGCCCACGACGTCTCGGCGGAGAGCGTGCTCTCCCTGAAGCCGACCGTCGTCCTCGCGGACACCACGACCGGCCCCGCCGAGGCGATCGACCAGATCCGCAGCGCGGGCATCCCGCTGGTCGTCGTCGAGCCCGCCACGGGGCTCGACGATGTCGGCCGCCGGATCGACACGGTCGCCGAGGCGCTCGGCGTACCGGCCGCCGGCGCCGAGCTCAAGGAGCGCACCGAGTCGCGCATCGCCGCCGTACGGAAGACCATCCCGGACCACGCCGACGGCAAGAAGCCCCGGGTCGCCTTCCTCTATCTGCGCGGCTCGGCCTCCGTCTATCTGCTGGGCGGCGCGGAGTCGGGGGCGAGTTCGCTGCTGGAGGCGGCGGGCGCGGTCGACGCGGGCAAGACGTCCGGGCTGAGCAAGGACTTCACCGCCATCACCAGCGAGGCGCTCGCCAAGGCCGCGCCCGACGCGATCCTCCTCATGAGCAAGGGGCTCGACTCGGTGGGCGGTATGGACGGCCTGGTGAAGATCCCCGGCATCGCGGAGACGCCCGCCGGAATGGACCGCCGGGTCGTCTCGATCGACGACGGTGTGCTGCTGAACTACGGTCCGCGCACCGACCGGGTGCTCGCGGACATCGTCGAGCAGCTGTACGCGAAGGGCGGCACGGGCCAGTGACGACGTCGTACGAGGAACGGGCGGACAGCTCCCGCCCCGACCAGGGCCCGTCGCTCTCGAAGGAGCAGCCCGCCAAGGCGCCCGAGCCCGGAACCGGGCCGGCGGGCACAGCCGGGGCGGGCGAGGCGGGCGAGCCTTCGGACACGAGAGGGACGGCCGGGACCGTGGGCACGGGCACGGGGGGGGGGGGGGGGGGGGGGGGGGGGGGGGGGGGGGGGGGGGGGGGCCCCCCCCCCCCCCCCCGCCCCCCCCCCCGCCCCCAAGTCCCCGCGCGGCAAGGCGTTCGCGCTCACGCTGGGGCTCTCGCTCGCCCTGCTCGCCGGGTGTCTGCTCTCCGCTGCGATCGGCGCGTACTCCCTCCCCATCGGGGACGTCCTCGCCTCGGTCCAGCACCGGATCGGCCTCGGCGGCCAGCCGCTGGACCGGGTCGGGGAGAGCGTCCTGTGGAACGTCCGGCTCCCCCGGGTCGTCCTCGCGCTGCTCGTCGGCGCCTCGCTCGGCTGCGCGGGCGCCCTGATGCAGGGCGTGTTCGGCAATCCGCTGGCCGAGCCCGGCGTCATCGGGATCTCGGCGGGCGCGGCGGTCGGCGCGGTCGCCTCCATCGCGCTGGGGCTGACCTTCTTCGGCAACTGGACCATCACGGTCTGCGCGTTCGTCGCCGGTCTCGCCACCGTGCTGCTCGTCTATACGCTCTCCCGCTCCGGTGGCCGGACCGAGGTCGTGACCCTGATCCTCACCGGTATCGCCGTCAACGCCTTCGCGGGCGCGCTGATCGGGCTGTTCATCTTCTTCGCGGACAACGCGCAGATCACCCAGATCACCTTCTGGCAGCTCGGTTCGCTCTCGCAGGCGACCTGGCCCAAGGTGCTCGCCGTGCTGCCGTGCGCGGTGGCCGGACTGCTCATCGCCCCGTTCTACGCCCGCAAGCTGGACCTGCTGGCCCTCGGTGAGCGGCCCGCCCGCCATCTGGGCGTGGACGTGGAGCGGTTGCGGATCACGCTGGTGCTGGTGGTGGCGCTGCTGACGGCCGCCGCCGTGGCCGTGGCCGGGATCATCTCGTTCGTCGGGCTGCTGGTCCCGCACCTGCTGCGGATGGCGAACGGCCCCGGCCACCGCTTCCTGGTCCCGGGCAGCGCCCTGGGCGGCGCGCTGGTGCTGGTCGTCGGCGATCTCGCGGCCCGGACCGTGGCCGCCCCCGCCGAGCTGCCGCTCGGTGTGCTGACCGCGCTCTTCGGCAGCCCGTTCTTCTTCTGGCTGCTGCGCAGGACCCGTCGTAGGCAAGGTGGTTGGGCATGAGGACGTTGAGAGACCTGTTCGCGGTACGGAGCCGGGAGCTGCCCTCGCCCGTCGCGCCCGGCTCCCCCGCCGTCGAGGCCGTCGGGGTCTCGGTGCGGCTGGGCGGGCGGCAGGTGCTGGACGCCGTCGACATCACCGCGCACACGGGCGAGGTGGTGGCGCTGGTCGGTCCGAACGGGGCCGGCAAGTCCACGCTCCTGGCCGCGCTCGCCGCCGATCTGGCCCCGGGCGGCGGCGAGGTGGTCATCGGCGGCCGCCCCGCCGTCGAGTGGACGGCGCCCGAACTGGCCCTGCGCCGCTCGGTGCTGCCGCAGTCAGCCGCGCTCTCCTTCCCGTTCCCGGTGGAGGACGTCGTACGGATGGGGCGGGCGCCCTGGGCCGGTACGGAGCGGGAGGACGAGGACGACGCGGCGGTGGCGGCGGCGATGACGGCCACCGAGGTGACGCGGTTCGCCGGGCGTCCGTTCTCCGCGCTGTCGGGCGGGGAGAAGGCCCGGGTGGCGCTGGCCCGGGTGCTGGCGCAGCGGGCCCCGCTGATGCTGCTGGACGAGCCGACGGCCGCCCTGGACCTGCGCCACCAGGAGCTGGTGCTGCGGATCTGCCGGGAGCGGGCCGCCGCGGGGGACGCGGTGGTGGTGGTCCTGCACGATCTGGGCCTTGCGGCGGCGTACGCGGACCGGGTGGCCGTGCTGCACCAGGGGCGGATCGCGGAGGTGGGCCCACCGCAGGAGATCTTCAGCGACGAGCTGCTCGGTGAGGTGTACCGGCAGCCGGTGGAGGTGTTCCCGCATCCGCGTACGGGGGCTCCGCTGGTCGTCCCCGTACGCGACCGGGCCTGAACTCCCGCTCCCCGGGGCACCTTCCCCGGCACTTTCCGGGGTGCTTTCCGGCACGCCTTCCGCGGTGCCGGATCACGGTGTGAACGCGGTATCCGGTCCGCGCCCGCACGCCGTACGCCGCCCCGGTAGGGTTTCGACGGTCAGTGCGGGCGACGGATGCAGAAGGCGCAGAAGCAACGGATGACGAGAGTCCCTGGGGTGGGTCGGCTGACGGCGGCGCTCGCGACGGCGACGGTGCTGTGCCTGACGGCGAGCGGCTGTGTGACGGTCCACGGTGAGCTGGAAGTGCTGCCGGGGGCCACGGAGTCGGAGGCCGCCCAGGCGCTGAAGGACTTCACCGACGCCTACAACGCGGCGGACAGGGCGTACGATCCGGCGTTGGACGCGGACCGGGTGACGGGGTCGCTCGGGGCGATCAACCAGGCCGGACTGAAGGCGCGGCAGACGTACAACCCGGACGGCAACAAGGCGCACAAGCCCCTGGAGCTGACGGACGCCACCTACGTCATCCCGAAGAAGGCGGGGTGGCCGCGCTGGTTCCTGGCGGACACCGACTCCAACCGGGACGAGGACGGCGGGAAGCTGGACACCCGCTGGCTGGTGGTGTTCGTACGGAGCGGCCCCGAAGCCCTGTGGAAGGCGTCCTATCTCGGGGTCGTCCCGGCCTCCCAGGTACCGGAGTTCACCCTGGACGGGGACGGGTTCGCCTCGCCCGTGGAGCCGCAGAGCGGCGAACTGATCGTGAAACCGGTCGACTTGAGCATCGCCTACACCGAGTACCTGCAGAAGGGCACCCCGGACGTGTTCGCCCCGGGCACGGCGACCTCGCAGTGGCGCGAGACGCGCCGGACGACCCGGCGGGCCGGATTCTCGTACCAGTACATCGACCAGCCGCTGGACAGCGGCGCGTTCGGGCCGCTCGGGCTGCGCACCGAGGACGGCGGGGCGCTGGTCTTCTTCAGCAGCAAGCACTTCGAGCGGCAGGTCGCGGCGAAGGGGCTGAAGCCCGAGGTCAACGCGGATGTGAAGGCGCTCATGACCGGCGAGGTCACCAACACCCTCACCAAGGAGCGGATCTCCAGCCAGCTCGTCCACGTGCCCGCGCGCGCCGGGTCCGGCGACTCCGGAGGCCGGGTGCGGGTGCTGAACCGGCTGCCGGGCCTGGTGGCGGCGAAGGGCGAATAGAACGCACGGAACCGGAGCGACCGGTCGGCAGCTGTCGCCTCAGCAGCTCGCCGGTTCACCCGTTCAACGGTTCACCAGCTCAGCGGCTCAGCGGCTCAGCGGCCAGGCGATCGAGTCGTGGTCCAGCTCGCTCTGCTCGGCGCTCCCCACGTACCGCGCGCAGGCGTCGGTGAGCGTCTCCAGCAGGGTCAGCGGGTCGGGCAGCTCGTACTCGGGACCGCGCACCCAGTGGACGTCCAGCTCGCCGGGGAGCCGGGCGGGCGGCAGGAGCACGTAGCTGCCGCGGCAGTGCCAGCGCAGGCCCGGATGGGCGTCCAGGGTCTCGGGATGGCAGTCCAGCTCGCAGGGCCACCACTCGTCCTCGTCCTCGGGGGTGCCGCGGGTGGCGGTGAAGAAGAGCATCCGGTCCTCGCCGGACCGGGCGACCGGGCCGACGCTGATGCCCGCCGCGAGAAGACGCTCCAATGCGCCGCGGCCGGCGGTGAGGGGGACGTCCAGCACGTCGTGGATCATGCCGGTCGCGGTGATGAAGTTGGCGAGCGGCTGGCTGCGGGCCCAGCGCTCGATCTGGGCGCGGTCGGTCGTGGACTGCGTCTGCCACGCGAAGGAGATGGGGTGCCGGGCGGGAGTGGGACAGCCGATGCGCTCGCACGAACACCGGTATCCGAGGGGGTGGGCGGCGGGGGCGATGGGCATACCCGCGTCGGCGACCGCCAGGAGCAGCTCCACTCTGGCCGTCTCCCCGGCTTCGGCCTCCATCGGTTTGGGACGTCGCCGCAGCCACTGGGAGATCCTGCTCTCTGTGCCGCGGAAACGGCCGGAATCGGCGCCCATCTATCCCCTCACCTCAGCATTTCACCTCAGCGTTTCCCCTCCATCGTCGCACCATCCTGCGGTCGGGGTGGCCAGAGTTCACCAGTGAGGCCGTGTACCACTGCGGCGAGTGAGCACCATCACGCCCGATGTCACCACATAACGGATAAGGATCAAGGCCGCGGGGCCAGTCCGCCGAGGGCGTAGTCGACGATCGTGTCGGCGTACGCATGGGTGAGCGGGAGGGTGCGCAGCAGCCAGCGGTGGGTGAGGGGCGCGATCAGCAGCTCCAGGGCGGTCCGCGGATCGGCGTCGGCCCGGAGGTGCCCGGCCTCCTGGGCGGCCCGCAGCCGTGTGACGTACGACGCGAGCTGGGGGTCGAGCAGCTTCTCGACGAATTCGGCGCCCAGCTTCGCGTCGACGATGCCCTCGGCGGTCAGCGCCCGGGTGGGTGCCTCCATCAGGGGATCGTTCAGCTCGTCGACGGTGGCGCGCAGGACGGACTTGAGGTCGGCGGCGAGGTCGCCGGTGTCGGGAATGCCGTACTCGCCGCCGGCCCGGTCGTCCGCGCCGCCCTCCGGGGCCGCCTGCTCGGCGGCCCGGGCGGCCAGGTCGAGGAAGGCCTCCATCAGGACGGCCGCCTTGGAGGGCCACCAGCGGTAGATCGTCTGCTTGCCGACGCCGGCGCGGGCGGCGATACCCTCGATCGTCGTCCGCCGGTAGCCGTTCTCGCCGACGAGGGCGAGGGCGGCGTCGTAGATGGCGCGGCGGGAGCGGTCGCTGCGGCGGCCGGCGTCGGGGGCCTTGCGGGGTGACATGCCGCCAATGTAGCGCCGAACGAGCCGATACGTATCGTCTTGCAGGAATCCGCCGGAAACGGACCGCCGACCGGCCTCGGTAGGACGATCCGCCGAACCACCCGATCGGTCCACTGCGGATCCGGCCCGCACGGCGCACCATGGGCTCACGCGCAGACCGTGCGCATCCCACCGCTCCGCGGCTCCGGCCGCCGATCGCGAGGAGCCCAGTTGAACCGTGACGCCACCCCTCGTCGCTACCTGATGTGCGCTCCGACGCACTTCCGGGTCACCTACTCCATCAACCCGTGGATGGACCCGTCCAAACCCGTCGACCTGCCGCTGGCCCAGACCCAGTGGGAGGACCTGCGCGACCGCTACCGCTCCCTGGGCCACACCGTCGATCTGCTCACCCCCCGCCCGGACCTGCCGGACATGGTCTTCTCGGCCAACGGGGCCACGGTGATCGGCGGGCGGGTGCTCGGCGCCCTGTTCGCCTACCGGGAGCGGTTCGAGGAGGCCGAGGCCCACCGCGAGTGGTTCCGCGCGCACGGCTTCACCGACATCCGCGAGCCGGACCACGTCAACGAGGGCGAGGGGGACTTCGCGGTCACCGCCTCCTATCTCCTGGCCGGACGCGGCTTCCGCTCCAGCCCGCTCTCGCACGACGAGGCGCAGGAGTTCTTCGGCCTGCCGGTCATCGGGCTCGACCTGGTGGACCCGCGCTACTACCACCTGGACACCGCGCTCTGCGTGCTGGACGCGGCGGCCGACGAGATCATGTACTACCCGGGCGCCTTCTCCCCCGGCAGCCGGGCCGTGCTGCGCCGGCTCTTCCCGGACGCCCTGCTCGCGCAGGAGGCGGACGCGGCGGCCTTCGGCCTCAACTCGGTCAGCGACGGCCGCCACGTCCTGCTCCCCCAGGCGGCGACGGGCCTGCTCGACCCGCTCCGGGACCGGGGCTTCGAGCCGATCCCGATGGACCTGGGAGAACTGCTCAAGGGCGGCGGCAGCGTGAAGTGCTGCACGCAGGAGTTGCGGGGGTAAGGGCTGTCCCGGGGGGGGTCCCGTCGTCTTTCCGCCATGCATGGACGCCGTGTTCCTCAGGGAATACGGCGTCCGTGGTCGGCCGGCGCGGAATCTCCGGTCCCGATGACTGGACTGCGAGCGCGCTGCACGACGGAACGCACGTTCCGGAGCCCCCCGACCACGTGTTCGCCCCAGACACCCCCTAGCGGCCCCCGGGGCTCAGGAAGGAGGGCGCGGGGGCCGGCCCGAGCCGACTGGTTCCGCGTCACGACCGGCTCAGGCAGCGCCCTCCGGCGGCCAGGGATCGCCCCAGGCGATGTTCCTGGCCGCCCGGTACAGCCCGCCGTGGCGCTTGGTGACCGTCGAGCGGTCCAGGCCCTCGTCCCGGGTGCACAGCTCCAGAAGCACCTGGCCCTTGCGGATCTGGGGCTTGCGGGTGACGCGGGCGGGCGCCGGGGTGGTGGGGAAGCGGGTGGCGACGACGTAGCTGAACTTCTCGTCCTCGTGGCTGAGCGAGCCGCCCTTGACCTGCCGGTGCAGCGAGGAGCGGCTGACCCGGGCCGAGAAGTGGCACCAGTCCGTGCCGGGGGCGATCGGGCAGGCGGCGCTGTGCGGGCAGGGGGCGGCGATGCTCAGCCCGGCGGCGATCAGGCGGTCCCGGGCCTCGATGATCCGCGCGTAGCCGTCGGGGGTGCCCGGCTCCACGATGACGACGGCCTGCCCGGCCCCGGCCACCGCGTCGACCAGCTCGGTCCTGGCCTGGGCGGTCAGCTCCTTGAGTACGTAGCTGACGGTGACCAGGTCCGCCGGGGCCAGCTCCAGCTCCGCCCCGATCCGGGCCCGCTCCCAGCGGGCCTCCCGCAGCCCCGGCACCCCGGACGCCTCGGCCAGTTCGCGGCCCAGGGCCAGGGCGGGCTCGGCCCAGTCCAGGACGGTCGTCGCCGCCCCTTCCCAGGCGCCGGCCACCGCCCAGCTCGCCGCGCCCGTGCCGCCGCCGACGTCGGTGTGGGTGGCGGGCGACCAGTCGGGCGCGCCCTCGACCAGGGCGTCGAGGGCGGAGCGTACGGCCTCGAAGGTGGCGGGCATCCGGTACGCGGCGTACGCGACGACGTCGGAGCGGTGCCGCAGGATCGGGGCGTTCGTCGGGGTCTCCCCGCGGTAGCTGGCGATCAGCCGGTCGACGGCCTGCGCCGCCTGCTTCGGCGGCAGCCCGTCGAGCAGCCCGGCCAGGGCCGAGCGCAGGGACTGGGCGGTGGGGAGGGTGACGTTCACCGCCGAATTGTAGGCGGAGGGGGTGGGCGGATGTGTTCCGTCCCCGGGGGTGCGGGGGCCCCGGGCGGGCTCCCGCACCCCGTACGGAACGGGATTTCCCTGAACTCCACGCCGTCCGGGGCCGATTGCTACGCTGGCCCGCGCGGGAGCGGGCACGGGACCAGGCAGGACAGGGCCACCGGGGGAAGCCATGAGACAGAAGGCCGTGCGGCTGGCCCTGGTCGGCGGGGTGGTCCTCCTCGCCCTGCTCCTCCTGCTGGCGACCTGCGGCGGCTCCCCCGACGAGGGACGCGGCGCGGGCCGGGGCGGTGGCGACCGCACGGAGGCATCCGGTAGCGGCGGCACCGCTCCCCACCCGGCGGGGCGGGTGGCGCGGAGCGCCGGGCCGGTCACCCGGCTCACGGTTCCGCCGCAGTACACGACCGACCGGGGCTGGGAGGTCATCGGCTCCTCCCCCGAGATCGCCGTCTCCCACACGACGGGCCGACTCGCCTACCTGGAACGGACGGAAGGCCGCCGCTACCGGCTGCGCACCGTCGACACCGCCACCGGCGAGCCGGGCTGGAGCGGCCAGGCCTCACGGCCGCCGGACCCGCTGCACTACCCGAGGCTCGCCACCGTCACCGCCCAGGACCGGCAGTACTTCGTGACCTGGTCGTACGGAAAGGTCGGCGACGGGACGACGCCCGCGTCCACCTTCGTGGCGCTCGATCTGTACGACGTGACGAACGGCTCCCAGCGGCGTGTCGAGGTGCCGTGGTCCGGGGCTCCGAGCGTCAGCACGAGCGGTCCGGAGATCGTGATCAGCGACGGGCAGGCCAACAGCACGCTGATCGACCCGGTCACGGGCATGGTCTCCGAGCTGAGCGCGGACAGCCTGAAGTATCCGAAGGGCTGCCCGGCCTGCAAACAGCTCACGGAGGTGTACGGGCAGACCGCCGCGGGCCTGCTGGCCGGCGGAGTCCGGGAGTTCTGGGTGCGCGGCAGCTGGTTCAGCCGGAACGTGGCGCCCGGGGGCACGGACCGGGGCAGCGGCGTGGTGACCTCGGTGGCCCCGGGCCGGGTGCTGGCCAGATGGGCCCTGGAGAAGAAGGCCGAGCGGGCCGCCACCCATGACCTGTGGGCGGTCCACGACGCGGCGACCGGCAAGGCGCTGGCCTCGGTGGAGTGCCACCGGCCCGCCATAGAGCCGGGGCGCCACCCGCAGGCGGTCCTCTCCGCCTCCGGTGACCACCTGGTCGCCGGGAACCTGGCCTTCGATCTGGAGGCGGGGCAGGGCCGCTGCTTCGAGGGGGCGGACGGGGTGGGCCGTCTGTCGCTGGCCACGGTGACGGACGACGGCATCGCGTACGGGGCCGAGAACGCGCGCGACGCGGCGGACGCGCTCTCCGGGGGCGGGCTGCCGGTCGCGGTGGACCTCGCGACCTGGACGGCCTCCCGGCTGTCGCGCAACGCCCGGCTGCCGGGGGTGGAGGCGACCGGCGTGGGGGTGTTCCACTGGACGGACCGGCAGGACCGGACGCATCTGATCGGCTACCCGCGTACGGGCTGACCAGACGGATCGACCGGACGGACTCATCGGCTGTCCGCGTACGGACCGACCGGACGGGCCGACCGGACCCGGCCGTACGGGCCGGGCCCCGGGACCCACGGGGGCCCCGGTCCTCACGTACCCGCGTACCGGCGGAGCCCCGGCCCCCCGTACACGTACCGGATCAGCCCCGGCCCCCGTACGCGTACCGGATCAGCCCTCGGCGCGTGTCACAGCCCCGCCGCCTCGCGGCCCGCCCGCTGCCACGGGCGGCACAGGCCCAGGAAGCAGCCCACCGCCGCCACCGCGCACACCAGCTGTACGACCGCCATCGGGACGGCCGTGGCCTCGCCCGCGATGCCGACCAGCGGCGAGGCGATCGCCCCGATCAGGAACGAGGAGGTGCCGAGCAGCGCGGAGGCGGAGCCCGCCGCGTGCTTGGTGCGCATCAGCGCCTGGGCGTTGGTGTTGGGCATCGCCACACCCATCGCCGACATCAGGACGAAGAGCCCGGCGGCGATCGGCAGGAGGCCCACCTCGCCGAAGACGCCCAGGGTCATGAGCAGCAGCGCGAGCGCCGCGAGGACGATGACCGCGAGGCCGAGGCCGAGCACCTTGTCCAGGCGGAACCGGCCCACCAGCAGCTTGCCGTTGATCTGCCCGACGGCGATCAGGCCGATCGAGTTGAGCCCGAACAGCAGGCTGAAGGTCTGCGGCGAGGCCCCGTAGATCTCCTGCACGACGAAGGGGGAGGCGGCGATGTACGCGAAGAGGACGGCGAAGGCGAGCCCGCCGGTGACCATGTAGCCGGTGAAGACCCGGTCCGCGAGCAGCCCGCGCATGGTGCGCAGGGCGTCGGTGACCCCGCCGGTGTGGCGGCTGCCGGGCGGCAGGGTCTCGTGCAGCCACTTCCAGACGACGAGGGTGAGGAGGACGCCGACCCCGGTCAGCACGACGAAGATGCCGCGCCAGTCGGTGAAGCGCATCACCTGCCCGCCGATCAGCGGGGCGATGATCGGTGCGACGCCGGAGATCAGCATCAGGGTGGAGAAGAACCGGGCCATCTCCACGCCGTCGTAGAGGTCGCGCACCACCGCCCGGGCGATCACGATCCCGGCCGCGCCCGCGAGCCCCTGGAGGAGACGGAAGCCGATGAGGAGTTCGGCGGTGGGGGCGAGCGCGCAGATCGCGGTGGCGACGACGTAGACGACCATGCCCAGCAGCAGCGGCTTGCGGCGGCCCCAGCGGTCGCTCATCGGTCCGACGACGAGCTGGCCGAGCGCCATCCCGGCCAGGCAGGCGGTGAGCGTGAGCTGGATGGTGGCGGCGGGGGCGGAGAGGGAGTCGGTGACGGCGGGGAGCGCCGGGAGGTACATGTCCATGGAGAGCGGCGGCAGTGCGGTGAGCCCGCCGAGCACCATGGTGACCAGGAAGCCGGTACGCCGGGCGGCCCGCGTGGCCTTGGCCGTCGGTCCGGCCTCGGCCGCCCCCACGGCTCCGGCCGCCCCGGACACGGTGTCCGCCCCGGCCGCCCCGGCCGCCTGTGCCGGAAGGATGGGCGGGGCCCCGGCTCCGGGCCCGGTCTCGTGGCTCGGTATGTGCTCGCGCTGGGCCCGGCTGCCGCCGCTCTCCGGCATTCTCTTCTCCGAATCGTTGAATCCGCATCTATGCTCTCAGCTCGGCCGGAGTGGTCGATACCTTTTTCGTTACGGCGGTGGGGCGGGCATGGGCGGGACGGACGGAACGGGCGGGACGACGGTGCGCTGGGGTGTGCTGGCGACGGGCGGCATCGCCGCGACCTTCACGGCGGACGTACAGGCACTGCCGGACGCCGAGGTGGTGGCCGTCGCCTCGCGTACGGAGGCCTCGGCGCGGGCCTTCGCCGAGCGCCACGGCATCGCGCGGGCCCACGGGAGCTGGGCGGAGCTGGTCGCGGACGACACGGTGGACGTGGTGTACGTGGCCACCCCGCACTCGGCGCACCACGCGGCGGCCTCGCTCGCGCTGAGGGCCGGGAAGCATGTGCTCTGCGAGAAGGCGTTCACGCTCAACAGCCGGGAGGCCAAGGAGCTGGTCGCGCTCGCCCGGGACCGGGGCCTCTTCCTGATGGAGGCCATGTGGACCTACCTCAACCCGGTGGTCCGCCGACTGACCGAGCTGGTGCGGGACGGGGCGATCGGGGAGATCCGTACCGTACAGGCCGACTTCGGCTTCGCGGGCGACTTCGCCCCCGGCCACCGGCTGCGCGACCCGGACCTCGGCGGCGGCGCGCTGCTGGACCTCGGGGTCTACCCGGTCGCCTTCGCCCATCTGCTCCTGGGCGAGCCGGACCGGGTGCGGGCCGACGCGCTGCTCTCGCCCGAGGGCGTGGACCTGAACACGGGGATGCTGCTGGGCTGGGACTCGGGCGCCACCGCGCTGCTCTCCTGCTCGATCGTCGGCCACCATCCGACCGCCGCCACCGTCATCGGCACGGAGGGACGGATCGACCTCCCGCGCGACTTCTTCCACCCGGACCACTTCGTGCTGCACCGCCCGGGGAAGGCGCCGGAGACGGTCACCTCGGGACCGGGGCCGCGGGGTCTCTCCGGGATGCAGTACGAGGCGGCCGAGGTGGCGCGCGCCATCCGGGCGGGTGAGACGGAGTCCCCGCTCGTCCCGCTGGAAGGGACGCTGGCGGTGATGCGGACGCTCGACGCGGTACGGGACCGCATCGGCGTCCGCTACCCGGCGGACCGCTGAGCCCGGTTGCGTAGAACCGGTTACGCGGGTGTGAGCCCCGGGTTGCCCGCCTCCGTGACGAAGGAGGCGGCCGTGGTGACCGGGGCCCCGGGCGTGGTGACCGCCGCCACCGTACGGAAGTCGGCGCGGGCCGCCGTCTCCGTCAGCGTGACCAGAGCGTAGCCGCGCCGCCCGTTGTAGTGCTTCATGTGCGGGTTGGCACGGGTCTGGTTCTCCCAGTTGGCGGGCCGCTCCGCGCCGTCCTTTCCGCTGGAGATGGAGGTGGTGACGATCTCGGTGCCGACGGTCCGGGAGGCCGGGTCGTCGAAGTCCTTCTTCAGGTCGAAGGCGTACGAGACGTGGACGTCTCCGGTCAGCACCATCAGGTTGGCCACCCCGGCGGACTCGGCCCCGTCCAGCAGCCGCTGCCGGGAGGCCGGGTAGCCGTCCCAGGCGTCCATGGAGAGCTTGTAGGCGGCGGTGGGCACGTCCCGCCGCCGGGCGAAGGCGACCTGCTGGGGCACGACGTTCCAGGTGGCGCCGGAGGCCCGCCAGCCGTCGAGCAGCCAGCGCTCCTGGGCGGCCCCGGTCATCGTCCGCGCGGGGTCCTCGGACTCGGGGCCGGGGGTGCGCCAACCGTCGCCGTACGCCTGGTCGCTGCGGTACTGCCGGGTGTCCAGGATGTCGAACTGCGCGAGCCGCCCGAAGCCGAGCCGGCGGTAGAGCCGCATGTCCGGGCCGGTGGGGCGCTGCGGGGTGCGCAGGGGCTGGTTCTCCCAGTACGCGCGGTAGGCGGCGGCCCGGCGGAGCAGGAACTCCTCGGGCGGCACGTCGTTCTCGGGGATCTCGCCCGCGTAGTTGTTCTCGGTCTCGTGGTCGTCCCAGGTGACGACGAAGGGGTGGGCGGCGTGGGCGGCGCGCAGGTCCGGGTCGGACTTGTAGAGGGCGTAGCGCAGCCGGTAGTCCTCCAGCGTGATGGTCTCGCGGTTGTAGTGGGCCGGGAGGCGGCGGTCGGTGTAGTTGCGGGCGCCTCCGGTGGCGGATACGGCGTACTCGTAGAGGTAGTCCCCCAGGTGGAAGACGACGTCGACGTCCTCGGCGGCCAGGTGGCGGTGGGCGGTGAAGTACCCGTCGTGGTACGCCTGGCAGGAGACGGCGGCCAGGGCGAGGGAGCCGATACGGGCTCCGGCGGCGGGGGCGGTGCGGGTGCGGCCGGTCGGGCTGGTCCAGTCGCCGGTGCGGAAGCGGTAGTAGTAGACCCGGCCGGAGTCCAGGCCCTGGACCTCGGCGCGGACGCTGTGGCCGAACTCCGCGTGGGCGGTGACCGACCCGCGCCGTACGGTGCGCCGGAACCCCTCGTCGTGGGCCAGCTCCCAGCGGACCTCGATCCGGGAGGCGGGGAGGCCGCCGCCGGGCTCGTACGGGCGGGGGGCGAGCCGGGTCCAGATGAGGACGGAGCCGGGCAGCGGGTCGCCGGAGGCGACGCCGAGCGTGAAGGGGTCCTCGGTGATGCGCCGGGCGTCCAGCACGGCGGCGCTCGCCGTGCCCGCGGCGGGCAGGCCCATCGAGAAGGCGAGTGCGGCGACGGCACCCGCCCCGGTGAGCACCCGACGGCGGTCCAGGCCGCCGGTCCGGGCTAAGGGCCTGGTGGCGGTGGGGAGTTCGGCGGGCCGGTCGTCCCGGACCGGCGCCATGGTTGTCCGTGCGGCTGTCATATGCCCCTCACTGGTCGGATGGAGCCGGATGCTGTCGGAATCCAGCGCACCGTCGGCGCCCGACGCGCCGTTGTCGCGTGCACAACATCCGCATGGCGGGTCGATGAGCACCGCGTGCCCGATGCGCGGAGCCCGCCCGGGCGCCGCGAGACCTCCCGCCCTCCCCTTCGGACCCCCGCCCGGCGGCGCCCCGTCCACCCTCTGGGACCTCCCGCCCGCCGCCGGGCGCCTCCCGTACGCTCCCGGGCCATGGACACTGATCGACGCGTCGCTGTGGTCACGGGTGCCGGTTCGGGGATCGGGCGGGCCGTCGCGCTCGCCCTCGCGGGTGCGGGGTGGTCGCTCGCGCTCGCCGGGCGGAGGGCGGAGCCGCTGGCGGAGACCGCGGCCGCGGCCGGCTCCCCGGACGCGCTCTGCGTCACCACGGACGTGACCGACGAGGACGAGGTGGACGCGCTCTTCACCGCCGTACGGGAGCGGTTCGGCCGGTTGGACCTGCTGTTCAACAACGCGGGCACGTTCGGCCCCGGAGGCGTACCCCTGGAGGACCTCACCGCTGCGGACTGGCGGGCGGTGGTGGACGTGAACCTGACGGGGGCGTTCCTCTGCGCACAGGCGGCGTACCGGCTGATGAAGGAACAGGACCCGCGGGGCGGCCGGATCATCAACAACGGTTCGATCTCCGCCCACGCGCCGCGCCCCCACGCGGTGGCGTACACGGCGACCAAGCACGCGATCACCGGGCTGACGAAGTCGCTGTCGCTGGACGGGCGGCCGTACCGGATCGCCTGCGGTCAGATCGACATCGGCAACGCGGCGACCGAGATGACCGAGCGGATGCGGACCGGCATCCTCCAGGCCAACGGGGAGCTGGCGGTGGAGCCGGTGATGGCGGCGGCCGATGTGGCGCGGACCGTGGTGCACATGGCGGAGCTGCCGCTGGAGGCGAACATCCCGTTCCTGACGGTGATGGCGACGAACATGCCGTACGTGGGGCGGGGCTGAGGAGGACCGCCCCACGACATTTCCTGTGCGACCGTTTCTGCCCGAACTCGCCTCAGGGCGACCGGCTTTGCGGGTTTCCCCATTCTCGGACAGGCAAGCGCGTGCTGACCGTATGATCGCATCTCGCTCCACCTTCACCAGAACGACACAGAAGGAACACCGCATGCGCATACGCACCGCTGCGCCGATCGCCCTGGCCGCCGCCACCGCACTGGCCGGCTCGCTCCTCGCCACGGCGGCACCGGCCACGGCGGCCGCCCACAAGGGCGGGCTGCACTTCGGCGCCATCCAGTACGACGGTCCCGGCAAGGACGACCGGACGAACAGGTCGCTGAACGCCGAGTGGGTGAACATCCACAACAACAGCAAGCAGAAGGTCCAGCTCAAGGGCTACCAGGTGAAGGACAACACCGGCTTCACCTACACCTTCGGCAGCCACACCATCGGCGCGGGCCAGACCGTCAAACTCCGCACCGGCAAGGGCAAGAACGTCTCGGGCACCGTGTACTGGAACCGGGGCTCGTACGTCTGGAACAACACCGGCGACAAGGCCCGGCTGATCAAGCCGAACGGCAAGCTCCAGGATTCCTGCTCCTGGGGGAAGTCGACGCCCAAGAACAAGGGCCTGAAGAACTGCCACTGACGCCCTGTGCTGATGGTGGGGCTGCCGCGGTTCGGGGGGACTGCGGCAGCCGTCCGCGTACGTGACCGGGGTGACGGGCCGGACCCGGCGGGACAGCCTCCGGGAATGCCGGGGCCCGCACCGGGGTTGGACTGCTCCATGACACACGATCCCGTGCCCGAGGTCCTGCGCTACACCGCCTTCTCCGCCGACCCCGAGGGCGGAAACCCCGCGGGCGTCGTCCTGGACGCGGCGGGACTGGACGAGGAGCGGATGCTCGCCGTCGCGGCGGAGCTGGGGTACAGCGAGACGGCGTTCCTCACCGAGCGGACCGGCGAAGGCGCCTACACCGTCCGCTACTTCAGCCCCAAGGCCGAGGTCCCCTTCTGCGGCCACGCCACGGTCGCCACGGCCATCGCACTGGCCGAACGGGACGGTCCGGGCGAGCTGGAGTTCACCACGGCCGCGGGCCGGGTGCCGGTCACCGTGGTCCGGGAGGACGGGGAGCTGCGCGCCACCCTGACCAGCGTGACCCCGCACGTCACGGAGATCGGCGCGGCGGATCTGACGGAGGCGCTGGCCGCCCTGGACTGGCCGGCCGCCGACCTCGACCCGGCCCTGCCGCCCCGGATCGCCTACGCGGGCGCCCGCCACCTGGTGCTGGCGGCGGCGACCCGGGAGCGCCTGGCCGACCTGGCCTACGACTTCGCGCGGCTCGAAGCGCTGATGCACCGGCTCGACCTGACCACCCTGCAACTGGTCTGGCGCGAGGCGCCGGAGGTCTTCCACGTCCGGGACCCCTTCCCGGTGGGCGGGGTGGTCGAGGACCCGGCGACCGGGGCGGCGGCTGCCGCCTTCGGCGCGTACGTCCGCGAGCTGGGGCTGACCCCCGAGACGGCCGTGCTCACCCTCCACCAGGGCGCGGACATGGGCCGCCCCGGCACCCTCACGGTCGAGCTGCGCGCGGGGGACGCCCGGGTCCGGGTCGCCGGGACGGGGGCCCGGATCGGCGGCTGATCCGCGGGCCGTGTCGGGCTCGCCTGCCCTGACCACCGGGCGGGCCCGCCCCCGCCCCGCCGGTGGTCAGCGCTGGTCAGTGCTCGTCCGTGCCGCTCACTGTTGGGGTGTGGTGCCGGGGCGGAAGGTCACGTTCGGGGTGTAGTAGAAGGTTCCGCCGCTGACCTGGTTGCCGGTGACCCGGACATCGCTCACCGGGGAGACGTGCCCGACGGTGTCCGCGCTGACGCGGACGGCGTTGCGCAGGGCTCCTGAGGCGCCTGCGGTCACCGTCACCCGGTTGTCGACGATGTCGACGCCGGAGACGGGGTTCGGCCCCACCTGGACCGGCGGCTGGCCGCCCACCCTGGCCGACATGGAGCTGACGTAGATTCCGCCGGCGCTGTTGTTGATGGTGTTGTCGCGGATGACGATGGCGGTGGTGTTCATCGCGCCGATGGCGTCCCACTTGGCGTTGTCGACGACGTTGCCCTCGATCAGCACCCGCGCGTGCACCTGGCCGACCTTCTGGCCGCCGGTGTGCGAGCCGACCAGCTTCGCCCAGGACGGCTGGGAGCCGGAGGCACCCGCGTAGTTGCGCTGGACCTGCACGTCCACGGTCGGGGTGCCGTCACTGGCCCCGGCCCAGGTGTTGCCGGAGAGCGGCAGATCGAGCTGGACCGCCTCGCCCTGCCACAGGCCCCAGGTCGGGTTCTCGACCCAGCCCTTGAAGAAGCAGTCCCGGACCGCACCCCGGCGTACGGCGTTGAGTTCGACCGCGTGCCACCACTTCACGTTCCAGACCGTCACCCCTTCGATCTCCACGTCCTGGGTGTGGATGAAGGTCAGCACGTTCATCGGAGGGGCCTTGTCGGCCCGGGCCCGGGCCGGGCCGGAGTCTTCCCACACCCATGCGGAAATGGGGTCCCACTCACCGCCCTTGACCATGATGTTGCCCGGGGCCGAGTAGCCGGTGGTGGCAGAACTGGGGACGTGGTTGATGAGCATGGTGGCGGCCTTGGCCCCGCTGACCGCCGGTGCGCTGAAGGCCCCCTGGGCGTCCGTCACGTACTCGGGAGTGGGCGAGTGCTGGTTCGTCCGGTCCAGGGTGTACTTCCGCATGACGGTGCCGAACCTGGCGACGAACCGCGCACCCGTGGCGTCCAGAACCGTATTGCCGCCGATCACCAGGGTGTTGAGCAGCGTGTAGGTGGGCACGCCCGCATACCCGGCCTTCACGATGATCCGGCCCTTGCCGTCGGTGCCGTGCGGCCCGACGACCCCCTCCGCCGCGTCGTCCAGCGCCTTGCGCAGGGCCCGCACGTGCGCCGCCTCCCCCGCGACCGTCGGATTGATGCCCGCGGCATGGGCCGGAGCTCCCGATGCCACACCCCCCAGGACTGTGGCGGCCCCCGCCACCACACCCCCGCGCAGCAGCCCCCGCCGACTGATCCCCGTCATCCCCTGCACCGCCTCCCGGCCACCGGCCGACTCGTTCGAACCGCCATGGACGACCCACGCATCCACGACGGCAGCCCGGATACGCACCGCCGACGCCGCTGGTGTCCCCCTTTTCACCCAACAGTCTCACGGGCCTCCGGCACTCCGGGCGGCCGGGCGAACCGCCGCCGGGGCCGGACGTGCCCGGCTCAGCCGGTCAGTTCGCCGGCCGGGGAGACCCGGGCGAACCAGCGCTCGGTCTCCTCCGGTTCGAGGGCGCGTTCCAGGATGAGGTCGCCGCGCATGCCCGGGAAGAAGCGGCCCGCGGGCCAGGAGCGCGCGTAGGACGGCTCGTCCAGCACCAGCAGGCGTACGCCGTCGACGAGGGGGATGTCGGCGGGGGTCCCCTCGTTCCAGAGCCGGTCGCCGTCCGGGGCCACCAGTTCGAAGGAGCCCGCGGTCCCCACTTGCCCGGGGGTCTCGCGGCAGACGGCGACCTCCTGCGGCGAGGGGGCGCGCCCCGCCACGTGGCCGCCGCCTATGAGCGCGTCGGCGAGCAGGGTGTGCAGCTGGAAGTTGTCGCCGATGCCGGAGAGCCGGAGCAGATAGCCGGTGGCGCTGGGGCGGTGGAGGACGACGAGCGGTTCGTCGTCCAGCACCTGGAGGGCGTAGGAGAGGCAGCGCAGCTCCTGGCCGGACGCCTGCGCGACGGCGGTGAGCAGCCGCAGCAGCTCGCCCCGGCCACTACCGGCTTGCCCGCGTACGGTGGCGTCGCCCAGCCCCGCGCCTGCCGCCACTTCGTCCAGCCCCGCCGGTACCGCCTCTCCGTCCAGCCCCGCCCGTACCGCCCGGTGGTTCAGGAGGGCGACCGCCGCCGTCTCCCACTGGCTCAGCGTCCACCAGCCCACCGCCGCCGCGAACCCGGTCCGCTCGACGATCTCCTCGCCCGGCTCCCCGCCGTCCGGGACGGGGAACGCGCCGCCCCCGGTCGCCGCCCACGCCTCGCCGAACGCCACGGCTCCCTCGAGTGCCGCCCGCAGCCCGGCCAGTACGCCGGGGGCGCAGCGCTCGGCGTCGGCGCCGCGCTCGACGCAGGCCCCGACGAGTACGGCGACGACCGCGCGGGGGCTGGGCGGAACCTGTTCCAGTACCGCGGCGAGGCGCGGGCCACCGGTGAACAGCTCGCTCTCCTTGGCCCGCCCGAAGGTCTCCTGCAGCCGGACGAACGCCTTGCCGGACCGTTTCGCGTCCTGGGCCACCACCGCGGCCTCGAAGTCCGCGACCGCTCCCCCGAAGCCGGCCTTGCTGAATATCATTCCGTCACTTTATCGACGCCCCATCGGGGGCGGTGAGGCCGGTCGGGGTCCGGCGGGCCGAGGGGCGGAACCGCGCCGATCGCGGGAGGATACGGACATGGCCGCTCCCGAGCCCGATGCCCCGCGAGAGCCCGAGGCCGTGGTCGACGCCGAGTCGGACCCGGGCGTCGACCACGTGACGGTCCCGGGCGCGGAAGCCGATGAGAGCAGGGAAACGGACCCGAACCAGGACGCGGACGGGGACGCGGAGACCGACGCCCCGCCCGGTCCCGAGCCGCTGACCGTCCCCAGCATGACCGCCGGCCCGGACTTCGTCCTGCGCCCCTGGGAGATGAGCGATCTGCCGCTGGTCCGCGAGGCCTCCCAGGACCCGTACATCCCCCTCATCACGACGATCCCCTCCCCTTACTCGGACGCGGCCGCCGAGGCGTTCGTCCGCAGGCAGTGGGAGCGGGCGGCCACGGGGGCCGGGTACCCGTTCGCGATCGTCCGCTCGCGGGACCGTCGGCCGGTGGGCTCCATCGGGCTCTGGCTGCGGGAGCTGCCGGAGGGCCGGGCCTCGATCGGGTACTGGATGGTCGCATCCGGGCGTGGCCAGGGGGTGACCCGCGCCGCCCTGCGTACGGTGACGAGCTGGGCCCTGCGCGACCTCGGCATCCCCCGCCTCCAGCTCTTCATCGAACCCTGGAACACCGCCTCCGCCCGGATCGCCGTGGACGTCGGCTACCGGCATGAGGGGCTGCTGCGCGGCTGGCAGCGGGTGGGGGGCGAGCGGCGGGACATGGCCGTGTACGGGTTGCTGAACACCGACGGGCCTACGGACGGCCGGGCGGTAACAGAGGACTGAACACCGAGGCGTTACGATCGCGGGCACCGCTGCCGACCAGCAGCCGCACGGCAGCCGAGCCCAGGAGTACCGAACTTGTCCGCGTCCGCACCACGCATCGGCGTTTCCATCGTGACCATGGGGGACCGCCCGCACGCGGTCGAGGCGCTGCTCGCGTCGGTCGCGATGCAGGACGTCCGGCCCACCCGACTCGTGATCATCGGCAACGGGACGACGCTTCCGGACTACGCCGCCACCCCCGGTCTGGAGGATCTCGACGGCGGGGTGACCACCATCGAGCTGCCGGAGAACCTGGGCTGCCCGGGCGGCCGCAACGAGGGGCTGCGCCGGCTCGCCGAGATCGGCGACGTGGACGTGGTGATCGAGCTGGACGACGACGGGCTCCTGGTCGACAAGGACGTCTTCCGCCGGGTCCGGGACCACTTCGCCGCCGACGACCGGCTCGGTATCGTCGGCTTCCGGATCGCCGACGAACACGGCGAGACCCAGCGCCGCCACGTGCCCCGGCTGCGGGCGGGCGACCCGATGCGGGGCGGCCAGGTGACGGCGTTCCTCGGCGGGGGCCACGCGTTCTCGATGAAGATGCTGGCGGAGACGGGGCTGTGGCCTGCGGAGTTCTTCTTCACCCATGAGGAGACGGACCTCGCCTGGCGCGCGCTGGACGCGGGGTGGAAGGTGCTGTACGAGCCGGAGCTGCTGCTCCAGCACCCGAAGACGTCCCCCGCCCGGCACGCGGTGTACTACCGGATGACGGCCCGCAACCGCGTCTGGCTCGCCCGCCGCAATCTGCCCCTCCCGCTGGTCCCGGCCTACCTCTCCACCTGGACCCTGCTCACCCTGGCCCGCACCCGCGACCCGAAGGGGCTGCGCGCGTGGGCGGGCGGGTTCGCGGAGGGCGTCCGCACGCCGTGCGGGGACCGGCGGCCGATGCGCTGGTCGACGGTGTGGCGGATGACGAGGCTGGGCCGCCCGCCGGTCATCTGACGAGCGGTGTCCCTCGCGTACAGGTGGGGGACAATGGCAGGAACACGAGCGAGGGGGTCCGGCGCCGGGGGAAGACGCGCGTCGGGAACACCGGGGGAGGAAGGCCGCGATGAGCTGGTACTGGTGGGTTCTCATCTTCTTCTGGATCGGGGGCTTCACCTGGACCCAGGACACCGTCCGCAAGGCTCTGCGCAAGCGGCACAAGCGGAAGCTGGAGCTGCTGAAGGCGACGACGGATCGGCAGCTCGCACTGGAGGCCGCCAACAGGCCGCCGGAGCCGGTCTGCGGCTGCACCCACCACCTGGCCAAGCACGACAAGCAGGGCCGCTGCCATGAGCAGGTGGAGCTGGCGACGGCCTGGGACGAGAACAAGAAGCCGCTGCGCTACGAGGCGGGCCGGTGCACCTGCCAGCAGTACGTGGGACCTCAGCCGCTCTCGCAGGTGTACGCGGAGGAGCTGACCGACCGCTGGCCGGCCGAGCCGCCGAGGGCGGAGGAGTCGGCGGCGAAAGAGCTCCCGGCGACGGCGAAAGAGCCTCCGACCGGGTGAGACACCCGGCCGGAGGCCCGGAAGACGGCCGGCAGACGAGTCGCGCTGTACGCCGGGTTCTGTCGCCCGGTCGCCTCGCGGCGGCCGGGGAGACGGCCATCCATCTAGGACCGGCATTGCTGCCGGCCTCGTGCGGTCTACCCGTGAACTCGGGCGAGCAGCCCTCGAACGTTCACGCAGGGCCGTCCATCGCTGGACCGGCCCCTCTTGACCTTGCTCCGGGTGGGGTTTACCTAGCCGCCTGAGTCACCTCAGGCGCTGGTGGTCTCTTACACCACCGTTTCACCCTTACCCGGGACCGGAGTCCCGGGCGGTCTGTTTTCTGTGGCACTGTCCCGCGGGTCACCCCGGGTGGCCGTTAGCCACCACCCTGCTCTGTGGAGCCCGGACGTTCCTCGGGAGGGTCCCGAAAGATCCTCACGCGGCCGTCCGCACGGCTCGTCTGCCGTGATCGCCATCCTACCGGGCAGACCGACAGGTCTGTCGGTGCCCCTCAGCCGGAGACCGAGGTCCCTCGGTCACCACGGACGCGGCCGACCGGCTCGACGGGCAGATCCCCCCGACGCCCATGTGGACGTCCCCGTCCCGGAGGCCCGCCTGATGATCACCCGGCGTGCCGGGACGCGGCACGAGGCGCACCCGGCTGCTGTCCCGGGTCGCGTCACATCGCTCCCGGACAGAGCACCCGGCGCGGGGCTCCGGCGCCCCGGGGAAGCCGACCGCGCGCCTCGGGCCCGGGGGTCAGTCGGCGGCCGGAACTGATGGCTCACGTGACGGGGTGGGAGGGGGGAGGGGGGCGGTCTGCCCGGTCGGGTGCGGGGCGCGGCGCCGGGCGAGGCGGGCGCCGGTCAGGGCCAGGGCCGCCGACAGGGCCGCAGAGGTGAGGAGTTGGGGGCGGGTGGCGGGAGACAGCGCCATCAGCACCATCAGCACGGCGATGGCGACGATCACCGCCCGTGTGGTGGCCGGGAAGCCGCGGGTACGGAGCACCAGACGGCCGGCGCGTTCCAGGGACCGGCGCAGCACCAGGTGGGAGCAGGCCAGCGCAAGCCACATGAAGAGCATCGCCGCACCCATCGCCTTGGCCAGCAGCGGGAGCGCCGCGCCCGGGGCCACGGCCTCCGGGACGACCGCGGCGAAGCCGACGGCCGAAGCGGTGGCGACCGCGCGGATCGGCACCCGGCGCCGGGTGCGGCGCGCCAGCGCCCGGGGCGCCTCGCCCCGCTCGGCCAGGGAGTACAGCATGCGCGAGGTGCCGTACAGGTTGGCGTTGAGGGCGGAGAGCAGGGCCACGAGGATCACCGCCTGGGTGATCACGTCCGCGTGCGGGATACCGAGGCGGACGAGCGCGGCGACGTACGGGCTCTCGCCCGGGCGCGCCGAGCGCCAGGGCAGGAGCAGGACGAGGACGAGCACCGACCCCAGGTAGAACAGGGCGATCCGCCAGATCGCGGTACGGACCGCGGTGCGGATGCTGCGGCCCGGGTCGTGCGACTCGGCCGCCGCCATGCCGATGACCTCCATGCCGCCGAAGGCGAAGACCACTCCCAGGAGCGCCGTCACGATGCCGGACAGGCCGTACGGGGCGAACCCGCCGTCGCCGGTGAGGTGCGCCAGGCCCGGCGAGCTGGTGCCGGGCAGCAGCCCGAGGAGGGCTGCGGCGCCCAGGGCGATGAAGGCGAGGATGGCCAGGACCTTCAGCGAGGCGAACCAGAACTCGGCCTCACCGAAGGTACGGACGTCCGTCATGTTCACCATAGCGAAGATCGTCATCGCGGCAAGCGTGAAGGCCCACGAGGGTACGGCCGGCCACCAGGTGTGCAGGATCGCCGCACCGGCCAGGGCCTCCACCGCGATGGCGACCGCGGTGACCCATGTGTACAGCCAGCCGGTCGTGAACCCGGCCCACGACCCCAGCGCCCGGCGCGCGTAGGCCGAGAAGGACCCCGACTCCGGCAGGGCGGCGGCCAGTTCGCCCAGCATGCGCATGATCGCGAGGGCGAGCGTGGCGGCCAGCGCGTACGAGACGAGCACCGCGGGACCGGCCGCGGCGAGCCCGGCGCCGGTGCCGACGAACAGTCCGGCGCCGATCACGCCACCCAGGGCGAGCATCGCCAAGTGGCGGGAACGGAGAGCCGCTTGAGCGGTGCGGGCAGGCGGTGGTGTCACAAATTTCCCTTGTGCAAGCGGTCTGCCGGCGAGCGCCCGGTTGACCAGCGTGGCGCAATCTGTGTTAGAAAAGCTATCAGCGTTTACAAGACGCGCTAGCGTTTAGGCAGCAACAAGATTCGCACTACCGTGCGAGGGGGAATCAATGCCTGCACCATCCATCATCCATGCCCGCGGCACGACCGCGGGCCGCGCGCCCGCGGATCTGCGGGACGTCATGCGCCGCTATCCCACCGGAGTGACCCTCCTCAGCAGCGGCAGCGCGGAGACCGCCGTGGCCATGACCGTCAACGCGTTCACCTCGGTCTCGCTCGACCCGCCGCGCGTCCTGGTCTCCGTCATGAAGACCGCCCGCGCGCACCCCGTCATCAGCGCCAGCGGCAAGCTCGGGATCCACCTGCTCGCCGCCCACCAGGGCGACGTGGCACGGCTGTTCGCCTCCCGCGAGAAGCCGTCCGGGCACTCCCTGGGGTCCTACCTCGACCGCTTGGCCGAAGGGCACGACGTCCTGCCCGGCGCCCTGGCCTCGCTCACCTGCGAGGTCGAGGACACCTACTCGGGCGGCGACCACAGCCTCTTCCTGGCCCGCGTCCTGCACACCACGTGCGCCGAGGAGCCGCAGGACGCGCTGGTGTTCCACCAGGGGCGCTTCACCTCCGCCACCGCGGACGGGAGTTGAGCCCGGAAGCGGCCCCGCGCGCCGCCCCGGCGGCGGGTTCCGGTACGGCGTGGCCGACCGGCACGGGGGCGGGAGCCCGTACGCCCCACGCGGCCGCGCGCAGGGCCCGTACGACCGACACGGGCGGGTCCGCGGAAGCCCGTACGGCCGACGGCGCGCTCGACGCCACGGCCGCCGCGGTCTCTGCCGAGGACACCCGCACCGTCGCCCTGGCCGCGGTCCGCGGCGCCATCGCCGTGGCCGCCGACACCGCGCCGGCCATCGCCCGTGCCACCCACGACCTTCTCGCCGCGCTGCTGGCCGCCAACCGTCTCGAACGGGACGACCTGGTCAGCCTGGTGTTCACCCAGACCCCGGATCTCACCGCGACCAACCCCGCGCTCGCCCTGCACGAGGCGGGCTGGGACCTGCCCGCGCTCTGCGCTCAGGACGCCGCCTTCGCGGGGGCGCCCGCCCGCACCCTGCGGGTGCTGGCGCACCTCCGCTGGGGCCGTCCCGACCGGCCCGCCCCGGCCTACCTCGCGGGCGCGGCCCCCACCCGGCCCGGCGCCGACGTCGGCCCGCGCGCGGCCCCTGACAAAGCCTGAGCCGGACCCCGACGGAGCCTGAGCCGGATTCCGGCCGGGGCCCCCGGCACAGAGCCCGGTGCTCCATGAGGCCCGGGCCGGAGTCCGGGCCCGACCCGGTGCAGCCGGCTCGCCCCGGCGCCCCGCCTTCCCCCACCTCCCATCGCCCGCCGTACGTCCTCGTCCGCCGACGGGTACGCACCCTCCGAGGATTCGCCATGTCCGAAACCGCCACCCACCCCGACCTCCCCACCGCCCGGACCACCGCGCCGCCCGCCCCGGGCCTCGACACGGTCCTCGACACCGTCGCCGCCGCCCTCGGTCCCGAGCACGTGATCCGGTCCGTCGTCGGCGCCGCCGAGCCGCTGCCCGCGGAGACCAACGTCTCCGCCTTCGCCGCCCGCCCGCTGCACGCCGTCCTCCGCCCCGGCAGCACCGAGGACGTACGGCTTGTCGTCCGCGCCTTCGACGCGCACGGCGGAACCCGCGCCGGGCTGCCCGGCCTGCACGCCGTCTCCACCGGCCGCAACTGGGGCCTGGGCTCGAAGGAACCGGCGACCGGACCCGTGGTCCGCCTCGAACTCGACCGCCTCGACGCCGTCCGCGCCCTCGACACCGACGCCGGATACGCCGTGGTCGAACCCGGCGTCACCCAGGCCGCTCTCGCCGCCCGGCTCGCCGGCACCGACCGCATGCTCAACGTCACCGCCTCCTCCGGCCACACCTCCCTCGTCGGCAACCTCGTCGACCGGGGCGTGGGCCTGCGCCGCCAGCGCACCGAGGACCTGCTCGGCCTGGAGCTGGTGCTCCCCGACGGCCGCCTGATACGCACCGGCTGGTGGCCCGGCACCACCGCGGGCCGCGCCGCCAACCCGTACGGCCTGGGACCCAGCACCCTGCACCTGTTCACCCAGTCCCCGCTGGCCGTGGTCACCGCCGCCGTGGTCCGGCTGCTGCCGCGTCCCGAGGCGCAGCGCGTGGTCCGGCTCTCCTTCGGCCGCGACCGACTGCCCGAGGCCGTGGACCTGATCCGCCGCTGGCGGGCCGGCAACGTGCTCTCCGGCGTCGTGAAGATCTACGACACCGCCTCCACCGCCACGTACGGCGGCGAGCGCGGCCTCGGCTACCTCGCCCACCTGTGCGTGGACGCCACCGCGGGCACTCTCGACGCCCTGGTCGGCGCGCTCGTCGAAGAGGCCCGCGCCACCGGCCTGTTCGACCGGATCGCGGCCGGTGAGGAGCCCGCCGCCGACGACACCGTCTCCAAGGTCGTCCAGGCCGCCTACGCGGGCTCGGTCGAGTTCAACGAGGACATGCTCGCCTCCGCCACCGGCACCCGCGCCGGCCTCGTCGACGCCGAGGGCAACGGCTGGCTGTTCTTCCTGCCGCTGATCCCCTTCACCGGCGCCGACACCTCCCGCGCCCTGACCCTGCTCGACACCATCCACGCCGAGACCGGCATCCGGCCCGGTGCCACCGTCAACGCGCTCGACGCCGACGTCATCGACCTGGTCGTCTCCTTCCCCTTCGACCGGGCCACCCAGGCCGAGGCCGCGCACCGCGCGCTGGACCGGGCGTACGAGCTGTTCGCCGACTCCGGCTGGGCGCCCTACCGGCTGGACTCCGCGCACGGCGGCTGGGGCCGCGCCCATGCCCCGGACGCCGCCGACGCCGACCTGGTCGGTGACATCGCCGCTCTCGTCGACCCGCACCGCACGCTCGCGCCCGGCCGCTACCTCTGACCGTCCCGCCCCGTTCACCGAAGGACCCCGTCATGACCGAGACCACGACCACCACGCCCTCGACGGCCGAAGCCGACCGCGCGCACGTCCCCGACACCGCCGAGGCGATCCTCGCGCACGCGCGCACCCTGGTCCCGCTGCTGCGCGAGGCCGGGCCCCGCATCGAGGCCAACCGCACCCTGCCCGAGGACATCGTCGCCCTGCTGCGCGACGGCGGCGTCTTCCGTGCCGCCATGCCCAAGACCTGGGGCGGCCCGGAGCTCACGTCCATGCAGCAGTGCGAGCTGATCGAGACCCTCGCCACCGGCGACGCCTCCACCGCCTGGTGCGCGATGATCGGCATGGACTCCGGCATCTACTCCGGCTACCTCGACGACGAGGTGGCCCGCGAGATGTACCCCTCGCTGGACCTGGCCAACTCCGGCTGGATCTACCCGCAGGGCCGCGCCGTGCGCACCGAGGGCGGCTACCGGCTCACCGGCCGCTGGAAGTTCGGCTCCGGTTCCGCTCACTGCGACTGGCTCGGCGCCGGCTGCCTGATCACGGACGAGGACGGCAACCCCGAGCCCGACCCGGTCACCGGCGAGCCCACCCACTGGCGGGTGCTCGTCTCCCGGCCCGACGCCTACACCTTCCACGACACCTGGCACACCACCGGCCTGGCCGGCTCCGGCAGCCAGGACTACTCCTGCGAGGACCTGTTCGTCCCCGAGGAGCGCTCCTTCAGCTTCTCCGACCCGCGCCGCACCGGCCCCCTGCACACCAGCCCCGACGCGATCCTGCGCAAGATGTCCGGCATCCCGCTCGGCATGGCCCGCGCGGCGCTCGACCACGTGCGGGAGATGGCCGCGCACCGCACCGACCGCGAGACCGGAACCCCCTGGACACAGGACCACCGGGTGCAGAGCACCATCGCCCGGCTGGAGGGCGAGCTGCTCGCCGCCCGCTCCGGGGTGTACGCCAGCCTCACCCGCCAGTGGGACGCGCTGGTCGGCGGCACCGAGCTGACCGACGAAGCCCGGGTGGCCACCGCCATCGCCCGCCGACACGCCTTCCGTACCGCCCGCGACATCGTCCAGACCCTCTTCGACCTGGTCGGCGGCTCCTCCGTCTACAAGCCCTCGCCGCTGGACCG
Source organism: Streptomyces sp. NPDC043746 (assembly GCF_056436485.1). Classification (NCBI taxonomy): domain Bacteria; kingdom Bacillati; phylum Actinomycetota; class Actinomycetes; order Kitasatosporales; family Streptomycetaceae; genus Streptomyces; species Streptomyces sp. NPDC043746. The sequence continues at coordinate 129,335 of NZ_JBWKCM010000007.1, forward strand.
CTGGCTGCGCGACGCCTGGACCATGAACCAGCACGCCGTCGCCCAGGACTCGATCCTCCAGCTCACCGGCAACGTGCTGCTCGGCGGGAAGTCGACCAGTCCCTTCTTCTAGACGGCCCGTTCCGGTCTTCCGGACGGCCCGTTCCGGTCTTCTGAACGGTCTGTTCCGGACCGGCCGGTCTCCCGTACGTCGCAGAGACACGTCGAACAGAAAGGTGTCACGCCCCATGGCTCCCACGGCTCCCCAGGAACCCGCGGGCCGGATACGCGTCGTGCTGTTCTCGGAGGTCAACTCCAAGCTCGGCTCGCCGTTCCTGAGCATGCTCCACGGCCACCCGCAGGTCGACCTGGCAGCGGTGGTCACCTCCCCGCAGGGCAAGCGCTGCTCGTACTTCACCGACGACCCCGAGCAGGTCGACCTGGTCACCCAGGGCGCCGCGCTCGGCGTGCCGGTGCTGAGACCCTCCTCGGTCAACCTGCCCTCGTTCGTCGAGGAGTTGGAGGGCTGCGGCGCGGACTACTTCCTCGTCGCCAACTTCCAGCAGATCCTGCGCGAGCGGCTGCTGTCGGTGCCCCGGGTCACGGCGGTGAACTTCCACCCGTCCCCGTTGCCCGCCTTCGCCGGCCTCTCGCCCTTCTACTGGATGATCCGTGAGGGCGCGACCGAGTCCGCGGTGTCCGCCATCGAGATGGCGCCCGTCCTCGACAGCGGCGACCTGATCATGCAGCACCAGGTGCCGCTGACCGGCGACGAGACCGCGATCGAACTGCGCACCGCGCAGGAGCGGGCCAACGTCCTGATGCTCCTTGAGCTCATCCCGCAGCTCGTCGACCGCAGTTACCGCCCGATCCCCCAGGACCCGGCGCGGCGCTCGTACTTCGGCCGTCCCTCGGACGCCGACCTGCGCCTGGACTTCCGTCTGCCGACCGCCGTCGTGGCACGGCACGTCCGGGCGGGCTACCGCTCGCCCGGCGCCTGGACCGCCGACGAGGCCGGCCGCCGGGTGCGCGTCCTGTCCGCCGACCCCGAGCCCGCCGACGCACCCGACCAGCCTCCCGCGCCGGGTCTTGTGGTGTGCGACGCGGCGGGCCGGGTCTTCGCGGGCTGCGCCGACGGCTGGCTGGAGGTGCTCACCACCGAGTGCGACGGCCGGGAGACCCCGGTCGGCGGCACCGGCCAACTGACCGACGGCATCCGCCTGGAATCACCGCACACGCCGGTTCCGGCCCGGCCGGGCTCCGCACCGGGCCCGGTCTCCGCGTCCGGCCCGGCTCCCGTGCCATCACCCCCCGCCCCCGTTCCCGTCCCCTGAGGTCCGTACCCATGTCATTGAACGAACAGCTCCACGGCGAGCACCCGCCGACCCTCGGCAAGGTGCTGCACATCCCCGCGGGCCAGGGCCCATCCGTCTGGCTCAACGGCGACGTCTACACCGTCAAGGTCGACACCGCGCAGTCCGGTGGGACCATCACGCTGCTGGAGGCCTCCGTCCCGCCCGGCGGCGGTCCGCCCGCCCACGACCACCGCAACGAGGACGAGGCCTTCTACCTCCTCGAAGGCGAACTCGAGTTCTACGCCGACGGCCGGACCTACGACGTACGCGCCGGCGACTTCGTCTTCGTACCCAAGGGCACGGTGCACCGCTTCCGCAACAAGGGCCTGCACGCCGCCAAGCAGCTGCTGATCTTCACCCCGAGCGGCTTCGAGGAGTTCTTCCTCCAGGCCGGTGTCGAGGCCCGGCCCGGCGAGCCGATCCCGGTCTTCGACCCGGCCGACAACCCCCGGGCCAAGGAGATCGCCGAGTCGCTCGGCTCGTACCAGATCGCCGAGTCGCCCGAGGTACCGCAGCCCGGTCCGGCCAGCAGCACGATGAGGGTGTGAGTCGTGCCCTTCGCCATCTACATCCTGGGCCTGGGCATCTTCACCATGGTCACCAGCGAGTTCCTGGTGGCCGGGCTCATGCCCCAGCTCTCCGAGGACCTGGGTGCCGGCATCCCGCAGATCGGCTACCTGGTCTCCATCTACGCCGCCGCCATGGCCCTGGGCGGCCCCCTGCTGACCGCCTTCCTGCTGAGGCTGCGTCAGAAGACCGCCCTGGTCCTCCTGTACGTCGTCTTCCTGGCCGGCCAGGCGCTGGGCGCCCTTGCCACCGACTACGGCCTGATGGTCGTCGCCCGGTTGGTCACCGGGGCCGCCTCCGGCGCGTTCTTCGGCGTCGCGCTCGCCGTGTGCGTCCGTATCACCGGGCCCGAGGTGCGCGGCCGGGCCACCTCCATCGTGCTCGGCGGCCTGATGGTCGGCACCGTACTCGGCCTGCCGATGTCGCAGCTGGCAGGGGAGCACTACGGCTGGCGGTTCGCGTTCTGGGCGGTGGCCGCCCTGGCCGCGCTGGCCCTCGTCGTCACCTGCGGCGCGGTTCCGGCCCTGCCCAAGGAGGAGACCGACGGTGCGGGCGGCTCCGTGCGGGCCGAGCTGGGCGCGTTCGGCAACGCGCGGCTGTGGGCCGCCTTCGCCACCAGCATGCTGATCATCGGCGCCACTTTCGCCGCTTTCTCGTACTTCGTACCGATCCTCACCGACGTCACCGGCTTCGCCGCGGGCACCGTCCCGCTGCTGCTGGTGCTCTACGGCGCCGCCACCGTCGTCGGCAACGCCGTGGTGGGCCGCCTCGCCGACCGGCACACCATGACGGTGCTCGGCACCGGTCTGGCGCTGAACACCGTGTTCCTGACGGTGTTCGCGCTCGGCGCGGGCAACGCGGTGACGGCGCTGGTCGCGATGACGGGCATCGGGCTGGTCGGCGTGACCATGAACCCGGCGATGGTGACCCGCGTGATGCGCACCGCCAACGACCGTCCGCTGGTCAACACCGTCCACACCTCCTTCATCACCCTCGGCGTGGTCGTCGGTTCCTGGGTCGGCGGCATCGGCGTCGCGCACTGGGGCCTGCGCGCCCCGCTGTGGACGGGCGCGGCGATGGCCGTCCTCGGGCTGCTGACGCTGCTGCCCGAAGCCCTGCGCCGGACCGCCCCTTCCGCGCCCTCCGCCGTGGACTCCTCGCTCCCGACGACCGAAAGGCCGACCCGTGTCTGATCCCACCACGCCGCCCTCCGCACCCGCGCAGGACCGGGTCGCCCTGGTGACCGGGGCAAGCCGCGGCATCGGCGCGGGCATCGCCCGCCGACTGGCCGCTGAGGGGATCAGGGTGGCCCTCACCTACACCCGGGGCGCCGCGGCCGCCGACGAGGTGGTCGGCGCGATCGAGCGGGCGGGCGGCACAGCCCTGGCGATCCGGGCCGACGCGGCCGGGCACGAGGGTCCGGCCGCCGCCGTGGAGGCCGCCGTCGCGCACTTCGGCCGCCTCGACATCCTGGTGAACAACGCCGGGTACATGGACCTCAGCGGGGCCGGACTGACCGATGTGACCCCCGAGGTGGTCGATCGCACACTGCACGTCAACGTGCGCGGCGCGCTGCTCACCGCGCAGGCCGCCGCCCGGCACCTGCCGGAGGGCGGCCGGATCGTGAACATCGGTTCCTGCGTCGGCGAGCGGGTGCCAGGCGGGGGGATGACCCCGTACGCGGTCAGCAAGGCCGCGATCCTGGGGCTGACCCGGGGACTGGCGCGGGACCTGGGTGCGCGCGGGATCACCGTCAACCAGGTCAGCCCCGGTCCGGTCGACACCGACATGAACCCGACCGACGGGCCCACGGCCGACTTCCAGCGGGCCGGCACCGCGCTGGGCCGCTACGGCGCCCCGTCCGACATCGCCGAGGCGGTCGCCTACCTCGTCTCGCCCGGCGCCGCGTTCGTCACCGGCGCCACCCTCGCGGTGGACGGCGGGGCCACCGCCTGACGTACGCGTCCTGGTGAGGGGCCGGGCTGTCCACGACCGCCCGGCCCCTCATCGACGATGTGCATGAAACGCAAAACGCTTTCGGATTCCCCATCCATTATTTACGAAGGCTTGCCGCCAGGAATTATCACCATTCAAAGGAAATCATTCGCCAAGACCCAGCATTTCGATGATCGCTTCGACTTCGCGTCGATACACCTGGGACGGGTCGACGATCTGCTGACCGAGGTGGCCGAACACCTCCAGCATCACCGGGCCGTACATCCGCCCCCAGATCCGCAGGGTCAGGCCGAGCGCCTGCGGCGGCAGGTGCGGGAACTGCTCCCGGGCCGGGGTGACCAGGGACTCCTGGAAGTCGGACCACTCGGCCTGGTCCTCGCGGATCGCCGCCGGTACCCGGCCCCACGCACCGGCCACCACGTCCAGCAGCGCCATGCAACATCGCCGCGCCGCCTTCGTGACGTCCTCCGGGGGGCTGAAGCCAGGCAGGCCGTCGCCGTAGATCAACCGGAACGCCGCCGGATTCGCGACCGACCAGGTGCGGAACGTGTCGCAGACCGCGCGCACCCGGGCAGCCGCCTCCTCGGGCGGGAGTCCGGCCAGGGCGGCCTCGTGGGAGTCGGCCAGCTCGTTGTAGGCGTCCGCCGCGAGGGTGGAGATCAGCTGGTCCCGGGTGTCGAAGTAGCCGTACAGCGCCGCCGCCGTCATGCCCAGTTCCCGGGCGATCCCACGCAGCGTGATGCCTGCCGGGCCCGACTCCGCCAGCGCCTTCAGGGCGGCTTCCTTGATCTCCACGATCGTCTGCCGGCGGAGCCGCGCGCGGCGGGTGGGCTTCGCATCCATGCTGTTGTCCTCCTGGTCGGGGGGCAGAACTATACGGCGTTTGGTTCGCAGCGTACGCCTGGTAAGATAAACGCCGTTAATAAACTGAGTGCCGATCACTCACCGTTTTCCGTCCCGCGCTTTCCGCCCCGCCTCCGCCCTGCCCTTTCATCCGCCGACGGGGCGCGGCGGAAGGTCCTCGACCTTGCCGCGACGCCAGGGGCCCTTAGCCGCATGCGCATCGGAGAGATCGCCGCGCTCGTCGGAGTCACCTCACGGGCCGGGTGGAGCGCCGCCACCCGGACGGCAGGCTGGTACAGGTCGGCGCCGGCACCCCCCGCCCCCGTACCCTTGCCGAGGATCCCGGCGCGCCCGCACGCCCACCGGGGGCCGACCGGTCGTGCGTACGAAGGAGAACCGCCGTGCTCGTGCTGTTGCCGCCCTCCGAAGGAAAGGCCGCCTCGGGGCGCGGGGCTCCCCTGAAGCCGGAGTCGCTGTCGCTGCCGGGGCTCGCCGAGGGGCGGGCGGCGGTCCTGGACGAGCTGGTGGAGCTGTGCCAGGCGGACGAGGAGAAGGCCCGTGGGGTGCTCGGGCTGAGCGTGGGGCTGCGGGGCGAGGTGGGGAAGAACGCGGAGCTGCGGACCGCCGGGACCCGGCCGGCCGGGGAGCTGTACACCGGGGTGCTGTACGACGCCCTCGGCCTGGCCTCCCTGGACGCGGGCGCCCGGCGGCTCGCGTCCTCGTCGCTGCTGGTCTTCTCCGGGCTCTGGGGCGCGGTCCGGATCGGGGACCGGATTCCGCCGTACCGCTGCTCGATGGGCGTGAAGCTCCCCGGCCTCGGCGCGCTCGGCGCGTACTGGCGCGGGCCCATGGAGGCGGTCCTGCCCGAGGCCGCCGGGGACGGGCTCGTCCTGGACCTGCGGTCCTCCGCCTACGCGTCCGCGTGGAAGCCCAAGGGTGAGGTCGCCGCACGGACGGCGAGCGTGCGGGTGCTCCAGTCCCAGATCGTGGACGGGGTGGAGAAGCGGTCCGTGGTCAGCCACTTCAACAAGGCGACGAAGGGGCGGCTGGTCCGCGACCTGCTGTCGGCGGGGGCCCGGCCGAAGGACCCGGCGGAGCTGGTGGATGCGCTGCGCGATCTCGGGTACGCGGTGGAGGCCGAGGCCCCCGCGCGCGCCGGGCGGCCGTGGTCCCTCGATGTGGTGGTGACGGAGATCCACTAGTCTCGTTGCATCCTACGCAACGAGCGTTGCAGATTTCGTCGGCGGCGCGGCAGGATGGAGCCCATGACCTCCTCCTCGCCGCCGCCCGCCGCGCCCTCCGACACCTCCGTCCTGGATCTCGCCCCCGTCATCCCCGTCGTCGTCCTGCACGACGCGGCCGACGCGGTGCCGCTGGCACGGGCGCTGGTGGCCGGTGGGCTTCCGGCGATCGAGGTGACCCTGCGGACGCCCGCCGCGCTCGATGCCATCGGGGCCGTCGCCGCCGAGGTGCCGGGCGCGGTCGTCGGCGCGGGCACGGTCATCTCGCCGCAGCACGTCCGGGACGCCGTCGACGCGGGCGCCCGGTTCCTGGTCAGCCCGGGGTGGACGGACGCGCTGCTGGAGGCGATGCGGGAGTCCGGGGTGCCGTTCCTGCCCGGCGTCTCGACCACCTCCGAGGTGGTGGCCCTGCTGGAGCACGGGGTGAGCGACATGAAGTTCTTCCCGGCCGAGGCGGCGGGCGGCACCGCCTATCTCAAGGCCCTCTCCGCCCCGCTCCCCCAGGCCCGCTTCTGCCCGACCGGCGGCATCTCGCCCGCCTCCGCCCCCTCGTACCTCGCCCTGCCGAACGTCGCCTGTGTGGGCGGCAGTTGGATGGTGCCGGGCGAAGCGATCGCGGCGAAGGACTGGGACCGGGTGGGCCGGCTGGCGGCGGAGGCGGCGGCTCTGGGGGCCTGAGCCCCCGTAAACCAGGGCACCGGGGCTGCCCGGCTAGCGCAGGTGCGAGGTGTCGTTGAGCAGCCGCACCGAGGCGTTGCCGTCCCCGTAGTAGGCGACCGTGGAGATCGAGGCGGCCGACAGCTCCATCCGGAACATCGCCTGCGCCGGGGCCTCCAGCGCCAGCCGCACCAGCGTCTTGATCGGGGTGACGTGGGTGACGAGCAGGACCGTGCGGCCCGCGTACCGGGCGGTCAGCCGGTCCCGGGCAGCCGCGACCCGGGCCGCCACCTCCGTGAAGCTCTCGCCGCCGCCCGTCGGCGCGGTGTCCGGGGAGGCGAGCCAGGCCGTCAGGTCGTCCCCGTACCGCTCACGCACCTCACCGAAGGTCAGCCCCTCCCACGCGCCGAAGTCCGTCTCGCGCAGGTCGTCCTCGGTGCGGACGTCCAGGCCGAGGCGGTCCGCGACGGCCTCGGCGGTCTCCCGGCAGCGGCGCAGCGGTGAGCTGACGATCTCCTGGACGGTGCCGAGGGCCGCGAAGTGGGCGGCGGCCCGGGCGGCCTGGTCGCGGCCGGTGGCGGAGAGTTCGGGGTCGGTGCCGCCACTGCCGGAGAACCGTTTCTCGGGGGTGAGCGCGGTCTCGCCGTGCCGGAGCAGGACGAAGGTGGCGGGTGCGCCCAGGTCGGGGGCGGCGGCCCAGCCGACCTGCGGGGCCGGGGCGGCGACCACGGCGGTGACGTCGGTGGGCTCCGGAGTCGTCGGCCCAGCGGCCGTCGGCACGGGCGCTTGCGGTTCCTCTCCCCCGACTCCCCCGACCTCGAACAGCCTGCCCGCCTCCGCCCCGCCCCGCGCCGCCGCCAGTGCGGCCCGGGCCTTCGCCGCGCCCGCCACCGCGTCGCCGGGCGGGCCCCGGTCGGGCAGCGGGGTGCGGGCGGGGGCGTCCAGCTCGGCGGTGGAGGCGGAGGCCTCCCACGGGCGGCCCTCGCGGCCCGCGTCCATCGCCTCGTTGGCGAGCCGGTCCGCGTGCTTGTTCCGGGCGCGCGGGATCCACTCGTACGTGACGGAGGACGGCGGCAGGATCGCGGCGGCGCGGGCCGCCAGCGGCTTCATGTCGGGGTGCTTGATCTTCCAGCGCCCCGACATCTGCTCGACCACCAGCTTGGAGTCCATCCGGACGTGGACCCGCAGGTCCGCCCCGGTGGTCCCAGCGTCCGGGAAGAGCGCCTTCGCGGCCGTCAGGCCGGCGATCAGGCCCCGGTACTCGGCCACGTTGTTGGTCGCGACGCCGATGTACTCGGCGGCTTCCGCGAGCGTCTCGCCGGTGGCCGCGTCGATGACCACCGCACCGTAACCGGCGGGCCCCGGGTTGCCCCGGGAGCCGCCGTCCGCCTCGACCACCAGCCGCCGGACAGCGCTCATTACAGGCCCGACTCCGCGGTGCGGACCAGGATGCGGCGGCAGTTCTCGCAGCGCAGGACCGTGTCGGGGGAGGCGGCCTTCACCTCGTTGACCTCGGTGATGTTCAGCTCCAGGCGGCAGCCCTCGCAGCGGCGCTGGTAGAGGCGGGCGGCGCCGACCCCGCCCTGCTGGGCGCGGAGCTTGTCGTACAGCTTGATCAGGTCGGCGGGGATGACCTCGGCGACGACCTCGCGGTCCTTGGTCACCGTGGCGGCCTCGGCGTCCAGCTCGGCGGTGGCGGCGTCCCGGCGGGCGGTGGCGTCGTCGACCTTGGCCTGGACGGCGGCGACCCGCCGGGTCAGCTCCGCGACCCGCTCCTGGGCGGCCTCGCGGCGCTCCATGATCTCCAGGACGACGTCCTCCAGGTCGCCCTGGCGCTTGGCGAGCGAGGCGATCTCGCGCTGGAGGCTCTCCAGGTCCTTGGGCGAGGAGACCGCGCCGGAGTCCAGCCGCTGCTGGTCGCGGACGGCGCGCTGGCGCACCTGGTCGACGTCCTGCTCGGCCTTGGTCTGCTCGCGGCTGGTGTCGCTCTCCTCGGTGGTGGAGGCGACCAGCAGGTCACGGAGCTGGGCGAGGTCGCCTGTCAGCTGCTCGATCTCGGCGTGCTCCGGCAGCGAGGCGCGCTTGTGGGCGAGCTGGGCGAGGCGTACGTCGAGGGCCTGGACTTCGAGGAGTCGGATCTGGTCGGCGGGCGCGGCGTTCAGTTGGGGGCTCCAGAGGAATGGTGGGTGGTCCAGGGGTCGGTGACCTGCTTCGAGACATGGACCCGCAGGTCCCATCCGTGGCGGTCGGAGATCACGTCGAGCTGAGCGGCCGCCTGCTCGCACCAGGGCCACTCGGTGGCCCAGTGCGCGGCGTCGACCAGGCCGAGCGGCGAGTGCCGCACGGCCTCGGATGCCGGGTGGTGGCGCAGGTCGGCGGTGAGGAAGGCGTCGACGCCGGAGGCTCGTACGGCGTCGAAGAGGCTGTCGCCGGAGCCGCCGCTGACGGCGACGGTCCGCACGCAGGCCTCCGGGTCGCCGGCCAGCCGGATGCCCTGCGCGGTGGCGGGGAGCCGGGCGGCGGCGCGGGCGGCGAAGTCGGCCAGGGTCTCGGGGTGGTCCAGCTCGCAGATCCGGCCGAGTCCGCGCCGCCCCCGGGGGTCGGTGGGGTCCGGTACGAGGGGTCCGGTGACGCGCAGGTCCAGGGCGCCCGCGAGGGCGTCGGAGACGCCGGGGTCGGCGGTGTCGGCGTTGGTGTGCGCGACGTGGAGGGCGATGTCGTGCTTGATGAGGGTGTGGACGACCCTGCCCTTGAAGGTGTCGGCGGCGACCGTCGTCGTCCCGCGCAGATAGAGCGGGTGGTGGGTGACGATCAGCTGGGCGCCGAACTCCAGGGCCTCGTCCACGATCTCGCGGACGGGGTCGACGGCGAACAGCACCCGGTCGACCTCGGCGTCCGGGTCGCCGCAGACGGTGCCGACCGCGTCCCATCCCTCGGCCCGCTCGGGGGGCCAGAGGGCGTCGAGGGCGGCGAGGACTTCAGACAGACGGGGCACGGGGGAAAGGCTACCTGTCCGCGCAGGCCCGCCGCCCCGGGCCGCCGGACCTGTACGCCGGGACCGGCGGCCGGACACGAATCGTTACTCCACCAGGTCGGCGCGGAGGCGGTCACTCCACCCGGCTTCCACGGCAGGGGCCGCTCTCTCCCGTGTCCGCGCGGAGACGGTCGCTTCACCCGCCCTCAGGCGGAAGCGGCCGCTCCCTCCCGGTCCGCGCGGAGACGGTCGCCTCAGCCCCCCTCACGCGAAGGGGCCTACTTCACCAGGTTCGCGCGGAGGTCGTCGAGGACCAGGCCCGCCGCGGTGACGCCGAGGCCCAGGTACCAGGTCTCGTCGGAGACGTCCTTGGCCCGGCCCTCCTTCACCGCGTCGAGCTTCTTCCACAGCGGGTTGGACCGGGCGCTGTCGCGCTGGGTCGCCTTCGGGTCGCCGTAGACGCCGGTGAAGATCCAGTCGGCGTCGGCCTCGTCGATCCGCTCCGGGCTGATCTCGGTGGCGAGGTCGTCGACCCGCTGGTTCTCCGGGCGGGGCAGGCCGACGTCCTCCAGGATCGTGCCGATGAACGACGCCTTCGCGTAGAGGCGGAGGCGGTCGGGCATGTAGCGGACCATGGAGACGGTCGGCTTGTCGGCGCCGATGTCCTGGCCGAGCTTCTCCGCCTTCGCCTGGTGGGCGGCCAGCGCGGAGTGGGCCTTCTCGGTGCGGTCCAGGGCGGCCGCGTTGAGGAGGTAGTTCTCCTTCCAGGTGAAGCCGGGGCGGATGGAGAAGACGGTCGGGGCGATCTTGGACAGCTCGTCGTACTTGTCGGCCGCGCGCAGCTGGCTGCCGAGGATCAGGTCGGGCTGGAGCCCCGCTATGGCTTCGAGGTTGAGGCTGTTGATCGTGCCGACGCTCTTCGGGCTGCCCGCACCCTTCTCCAGGTACGAGGGGATCGCCGCGTCACCCTCGCTCGGCGCGTAGCCGACGGGCTTCAGGCCGAGCGACACGACGTTGTCGAACTCCCCGACGTCCAGGACGACCACCCTCTTCGGGGGCGTCTTGATCTCGGTCTTCCCCATGGCGTGGGTGACGGTACGGGGAAACGCGCCCGGCTCAGCCTCGGTGCCGTACGCCGCCGTCCTCCTCGCCGCCTCCGCGAAGTCCTTGCCGCCGGTGGCGGCGGCCGCCTTCCTGTCACCGCCCGCCTCCCCCTTGGCCGCGTCTGCGCCGTCGCCGCCCCCGCAGGCCGAGAGGGCGAGGGAGGCGGCGACCGCCAGGGCGAGGGCGGCGGTGCCGCGAGGCCGAAGGGACATCGTCTGCTCCTGCTGGTGCGCGTACGTGCGTGAGGCACGCCTGTTCGGTGAGGGCTGACTCACCCTAGGCGCGCCCCCGCTCCGCCAGCACATCCACCCTCTCCACCTCAGGAGAATCCGGGCATCACCACCCTTATGTGTGAAGTGCGGTGGCACGTGTTGTTCGGCTGGAAGTGCGAAAACTAGCTTGCGTAGCTGGAGGTGACGAGTCCATGACTGCCTGTGCCATCGAGGGCGGAACCGCCGGGGCCGCCACGGCGGCGGATCCCGGCCCGGAGACGGCTGGCCCCGGCCCGGACGGACCCGGGGGGCCCGGCGGGGCGCGGGAGCCCGCCCGGGAGGGAAGTCCCGCGCCCGGGGCGCCCCACGCCCCCGACGTCCTCACGCTCACCGCGGACGGTGCGTACGGGGCCCGGTTGACGGCGGCGCCCGGCCCGCCCGGCGGGCAGCGGGCCTGGTACCCGGAGCGCTGGACGCTGGACGGGCCCGAGCCCTACGCCGTACCGCTGCCGCTCAACCAGCCCGAGGAGCCGGACGCGCAGGTGGTGCCGCTCGCCGACGGGCGGGTGCTGATCCGGCGGCGGGTGGCGGACCGTCAGATGTTCTCGCTGCTCTACCCGACCGGGCCCGCCACCGGCGAACTGGCCCTGGGCGCGGTCGAGTGCGAGGCGATGACGCTGCTGCCGCCCTCACCGGACGGTCGCAGCGTGTACGGCCTCTCCTGCGGCGACCACTCCTCGCTGCTCTGGCTGGTGGCCGGGGGCGCCTTCGGGCCGGAGCTGGTCGCGGAGGTCCCGGGGCGCTGCTCGGGCGGGGTGTGGCTGGACCGGGCGGGCCGGATGCTGGCCCTGGACCGGCGGCTGCCGGGCGGCGGGCCGGTCAAGGCGGTCGCCGTGGACCTGGAGCGGAACGGCGAGGTGACCCCCCTGCTCCAGATCGCGCCGTCGAGCGACGACCGGCTGCTGCTGGCCGACGCGGACAGCGGGCTGCTGCTCATCCGCTCGAACGCGCCGGGCCACGACCGGCTCGGCTGGGGCGTGCTGGGCAGCTGTCTGCCGGTCCGCTTCCCGGAGTGCCTGCGTCCGGCGGATGTGGCGGTGACGCCGTTCGCGGTCCAGCCGGGTCAGATGCTGATGCCGGAGAGCTGCGCCGTGGCGCTGCGGGTGGACGGGGCGGCCGGGAGCTGGGTGGGGATCTGGCGCCCGCAGGGGCGGCGGCTGCACCACTTCGCGGCGCCGGAGGGCTGGTCGGCGGGGGCCGGTTTCTGGAGCCGGGACGGTGTGCTGCACCTTCCGTACGCGAACGCCTCGACGCCCTGCGGTGTGGCGCTGCTCGACGCTCCGGGCGACGAGGAACCGTCCCCGGAGGCGGGCGGAACGGTCGGAGCGGGCGGTGAGGGACACGGAACGGAACCGTCCGCGGCTGTCGCCCCTCCTGTCGTGTGCAAGCCCGTTCCTCTGGGGCAGGCGCCTCTGCACCGAGTGGCGTCGACTGACTAGACTCGGGGCTCTTGGGGCTACGCAGCCGTACCTGGCGGGCGCCGACGGTGACCGCGTCGGGCGGCGGAGGCGGGGCCGGTACACGCACCACACGCGCAGGCGCACAGGAACACCTGCGTGCGACACAGGTAAGCGATCACAACGGGGTGACTTCCCACATGTCTGAAGCCCGAACCGACACGACCGCACCGCGTACGCCGGGGGGCGACGCGGAAGGGGCCGCGACCGGCGGTTCCGGAAAGCACCGAGGGGGTGCGTCGATGGAGAACACCTCGGTGCAGCCGCACGGACGCCACCGCAGGCCCGCCCCGGAGGAGTCCCGGGCGGCCTGAGCCGGAGGCGGAGAGTATGACGGGCCCGGAACGGCGAACAGCCGTTCCGGGCCCGTTCGGCTCATGCACAGCGCAGCCCCGGAAGCCGGGACGAGAGGTGACGGCATGTCAGGTCCGGGCGGTTCGGACACCGCCCCTCAGACCTTGTTCCCCAGGCCTTGTTCCTGAGGCCGTTCGCGCGTCCGCGCCTTCGCCGTCGGCACCGGTTCCGCCGCCTGCTCCTGCCGTACGCGGGGTGTCCGGTGGTTCGGCAGCCAGGCCAGCATCACCACCACGCCGACCAGCAGCACCCCGCACGCCGTACGGAACGCCGAGGCGTATCCGGCGGTGACCTCCGCCGGGTCCGACGAGCCCGCCGTACGGGCGGCGGCGACCGTGGAGAGCACCGCGAGGCCGAGTGCGCCGCCCATCGTGCGGGAGGTGTTGACGAGGCCGGAGACGAGTCCGGCGTCCGCGGGGGCCGCGCCGGAGGTGGCGAGGGCGGCCAGCGGGGTGGAGGCGAGGCCCGCTCCGGCCATCATCAGGATGCCGGGGAACATGATCGCGGTGAGGTAGGAGCCGTGGACGCCCATGGTGGACTGCCAGCCGAACCCGGCGGCGGTGACGAGCACCCCGGTGACAGCGAGGGCCTTGGGACCCGTACGCGCCATGATCCGGGGCGCGGCCTTGGAGCCGAGGATGACGGCGGCGGAGGTCGGCATCAGGGCGAGACCGGCCTGCAACGGCGTGTAGCCCAGCACGTTCTGGGCGTAGACGGTCATGAAGTACCACATGGCGAAGGTCGCCGACCCCATGAGGAGCATCGCCGCGTTGGCCGAGGAGACCGCCCGTACGCCGAAGACCCGCAGCGGGACCAGCGGCACCGCCGTCCGCGCCTCGGCCAGGACGAACGCCCCCAGCAGCACCACCCCGGCCGCCAGCGGGACCAGGGTGGCGGCGGCCGTCCACCCCACGGCCTCGGTCTGGACGATGCCGTACGCGACGGTGGCGAGGCCCGCGGTGACCAGGACGGCCCCCAGCAGGTCGATACGGCGGCGGTCGCCCGCCCGGCCCTCGGTGATCCACAGGGCGGCGGCGACCAGGACGAGCGCGCCGACGGGGACGTTGATGAGGAGGACCCAGCGCCAGGAGAGGGCGTCGGTGAGGATCCCGCCGATGAGCCCGCCGGCCGCGCCGCCGCCCGCGCCGACCGCCATCCAGGTCGCTATCGCCTTGGTCCGGGCGGGCCCCTCGGGGACGGCGGCGGTCAGGATGGTGAGGGTGGCGGGGGCCAGGACGGCGGCCCCGAGCCCCTGCGCCGCCCGGGCCGCCAGGAGCTGCCACCCCTCCTGGGCGAGGCCGCCCGCGAGGGAGGCGGCGGTGAAGACCCCGAGCCCGACGAGGAACATCCGCTTCCGGCCGTAGATGTCGGCGGCCCGCCCGCCCAGCAGCATGAACCCGGCGAACGCGATCGAGTAGGCGTTGACGACCCACTGGAGCGCGCCGTGGCTCAGCCCCAGGTCGGCCCGCATGGAGGGCAGCGCCACGTTGACCACGGAGACGTCGAGGACGACGAGGAACTGCCCCGTACAGGCGGCGAGCACGACGGCCCACGCGCCGGTGGGTATCCGGGAGCGGGAGGTACGGGGGGACGCGGGTGCGGGGACATCTGCCATGCCGGTCATGGTCGCAGGTAGTACGTGCCCCGTACATCGGGTATCGGAAGGAGATCCCGGCTCACCTCGGTCGTAGGACCGGGGTCCCCACGGGCCTGGGGCCGGAGCCCCGGCGCCCCCTCCCCGCCGCTCACCACCGCCGCCGCGCCCCGGTACGGAGCGGGCCGGCGCGCGGTGTTCCTCGGTGTCGCCGACGCCGGTCGCCGTACCGATGGGTCACCCGTGCCGCTGCCCCCGCGGTTCCCTCGCCGGTGGCAGCCACGGGGAAACGGCGCGCGAGGAGAACACGTTTCGCCACGACCGAACCCACGGGCCGGTACGGGGCCGGTGGGCTTCAGCAGGCGGGCGCGGCCCGCAGCTGCCTGCTCTCCGACCGGTGCGCGCCCCGCGCGAGCGGGCAGGAGCAGACCTGCGCGGCGTACGGGCACCGGCTGTCGTGGATCGCCGTCTCTCCGACTAAGGGGTCACCGGTGCGGGCACGGCCGTCGCGGGCGAAGGCGAGGCGCATCAGGGGCGGGATACGCAGGACGTGGCTGCCGTTCTGCACCACGGGGGTGAGCACGCGGTGGGCCGTCAGCAGTTCCACCGAGTGCTCGATCGAGGGCACCGACCGGTGCAGGACGTGGGCGAGGTCGGTGACGGTGACGTCCGCGTCCCCCGCGCTGCTGATCTCCGCCAGCACCTCCCGGGCGGCGTACGGCAGCCGGTCCGCGGCCCCGACCAGATAGCGGCGGACGTCCAGGTGCGGGCTGCTCAGCTCCTCCAGGCGGCCCCGCTCGTCCGCCAGGCGGGCGGCGAAGTCCGCGAGGCTGTGGCCGGGCCAGGCGGTGATCCGGCTCCCGATGGCGCGGATGGCGGTGGGCATCCCCTCGCACCCGGCCACGATGGCCGCGGCGGCGTCGGGCTCCCGGGCCGTCCGGTCGGCGCCGACCACCTGGGCCAGCAGCCGCCGCCCGTCGGCCTCGGGCAGCAGCCCCACCTCCACGGAGGTCACCGCGCCCGGCAGGCCGATCATCCGCCAGCGGGAGGTGACGATGACCGCGTTGTCCACGCCCGCCGGCAGCAGGGGCAGCACCTCCTCGCGGCCCGCCGCGTCGTCCAGCAGCAGCAGGAAGCGGCGGCCGGCCGCCCAGCTGCGGAACATCCGGGCCAGGTCGTCGGTCCGCTCGGGCAGGGAGCGCCGGTCGTACCCGACGGCCGCCAGCAGCTCCCTGAGCGTCTCGGCCGGGGGCTGGGCCGTGCCGTCCTCCATGTGCAGGCTCGCCTTGAGCTGCCCGTCGGGGAAGTCCTTGCGCAGCCGGTGGGCGACCTGGAGCGCGATCTGGGTCTTGCCCATGCCGGGCGCGCCGGTCACCGTCACGATCCGGACCCCCGGGACGGGCCCGGTCTCGCGCACGGCGCGCTCGATGCGCTCCAGCTCGTCCCGGCGGCCGACGAAGTCGCCGATGGCCGGGGGCAGCTGGAAGGGGGCGCCGGCGGCTCCGCCCCGGGCGGGGGCGTGGACCTGCTCGTCGTGTCCGGCCAGCACCCGGTCCTGGAGTTCCCGCAGCCGGGTGGAGGGCTCCAGACCGAGCTGCTCGGCCATGGCCCGGCGCAGCCGGGCGTAGGCGGAGAGGGCTTCGCCCCGCTGGCCGCAGCGCTTGGCGGCCGTCATGAGCTGGGCGCAGAACTCCTCGTGCAGGGGGTACTGATGGGTCAGGTCCCGGATCTCCTCCAGCAGGGACTGGTTGCCGCCGAGGGCCAGGTCCGCCGCGATGCGCTGCTCCAGCGCCTGGATCTTGAGCCGTTCCAGCCGTGCGGTCTGGGCGGCCAGGAGGGGCCCGGTCTCCACGTCCTCCAGCGGTGCGCCGCGCCACAGCTCCAGGCCCCGGCGCAGGAGTGCGGCGCCCTCGCTCGCCCGGCCCCGGGTGAGCGCCTCGCGCCCCTCGCGCAGCAGGGTCTGGAACTCTTGTACGTCCAGTCGGCAGTCCTGGAGCGGGAGCCGGTAGCCGTGCGGGTGGGTCTCGACCAGCTCCTGGCTCTGGCCGGCCCCTTCGCCGCAGAGGGCTTTGCGCAGCTGGTAGATGTAGGTCTGCACGGTCTTGCGTGCTTTCCTGGGCGGCTGCTCGCCCCACAGCTCGTCGATCAGCAGCTCCATGGGGACGACACGGTCCGCATGGGCGAGCAGCAGGGCCAGGACCCGGCGGGCCATGGGCGCACTGGGTGTCCGCAGCTCGCCGTTCACGCGTACTTCCATCGGTCCGAGAAGGGCAAAGTGCGGCATTACGACGTCCTTACCTGTGGTTTGGCTCTGGTCGCACGACGAGCAGTCCGCTGCGGACACTTGTCCACGTCAGGTCGTTCTGTCCTCAGGTGGTCCTGTCCCCCGGACGGCCCGCCCCAGGCCGTCCCGTCCCGTCGGAGGGGTGGCCGTCCCCTCCGCCGTGGACGGACAGAATTCTCGTGCACCGGGGCCACTTCCCGATCATGAGACCTCAGAGTGTCCGGAATAGAACGGTGAGTGGCCGGAAGTGGCGTTTTCGCTCGTTGTGGTCACGTCAAGTACGGACCTTCCGGCGGGCCGACCGGTTCCGGGACCGGCCGGCCGCCCACCGGGAGACGGGGTCAGCCCTGGTCACCGATCGACAGGGTGTGGCGGAAGACGCCGAGGGCGTCCCACCTGGCCTTGACCGCGCGCAGGCGTTCGGCGTTGCCCTGGTAGTAGAGCTGCTGCCAGGGGACTTCCGAGGTGTTCCAGCGGGGGTCGGCCACGTCCACGTCCGGGAAGTTGATGTAGCAGCCGTCGTACCGCTCCCCCGGCACCGGGACCCCGCCGGTCTTGGCGTGCAGGTCCCGGAAGAGCCGGCGCATCCAGTCGACGTTGGCGTCGTCCAGCTCCGGGTCCTGCCAGGTGTTCATGAAGAAGGCGCCCATGACGGCACCGCGCTGGGCGGAGGCGGTGGCGTCGGGCGCCACCGCGCTGATGCGGCCGCCGTGGGACTGGAGCGCCACCAGGCTGCTGTCGTTGCTGTGGTCCACGCTGTCGAGGTAGTCGTGGAGGGTGTCGATCTGGTCGTCGGCGTAACCGGTGCGCAGGAACGCCCACTTGACTTTCTGCCGGCCGATCTCCGCGTCCTGGGCCGCCGCGAGCGCCTTCTTCGCCTCCAGCCAGGGCAGGGTCTCGGTGGGCAGCACGACCGGGAAGTCGCCGAGCCCCTCGGTGAGCGCCGCGACGTAGTCGTCCAGCAGCCGTCCGGCGTCGGGCAGGGCGGCGTCCAGGTGGACGAAGCCCACGGCCCCCATGCCCGCGTCGCCCGTGCGGGGGCGGCCGAACAGGACGAGGCCGCCGAAGAGGGAGTCGTACGGGGAGCCGGGCGCGCCGTTGGCCTCGTGCCAGCGGGCGAAGTTGCCCGTCAGGGTGCGCAGGGCCGTCCGGTCCAGGGACTCCCGGTTGAACAGGACGGTGCCCGTCAGTACGGAGGCGGGGGGTTTGGGCAGGGCGCCGCGGGGGTCGTCGCCCGTGGCGTCGGGGGAACGGAACCAGTAGCGGGTGACGATGCCGAAGTTGCCGCCGCCACCGCCGGTGTGGGCCCACCACAGTTCGTGGTGCGGATCCTCGGGGTCGCGGGTGGCCACGACGGCGCGGACCTCGCCGGAGGGGTCGACCACGACGACCTCCACGGCCAGCAGGTGGTCCACGGCCAGGCCCTCGCGGCGGCTCAGGGAGCCGAAGCCGCCGCCTGCCGCGTGGCCGCCCAGCCCGACGGTGGCGCTGTCTCCGGCGGGGAGGGCGACGCCCCACCCCTCGTACAGGGCCCGGTACAGCTCCGCCGTGCGGACACCGGGTCCGACGGCGAACGCCTTGCGCTCGGGGTCGAAGGAGACCTCCCGCATCTCGCCCAGGTCGATGACGACCTGGACGGCGGGGTCGCCGACCGCGTTCTCGTAGCCGTGGCCGCCGCTGCGTACGGCTATGCGCTTGCCCTCCCAGACCGCTTCGCGCACCGCGTCCACGACCTGCTCGGTGGTGGTGGCGACGTGGAACTTCTCCGGCTCGGCGGTGAAGCGCTTGTTGAGGCCCCGGACGGACAGTGCCTCGTAGGCCTCGTCTCCGGGGCGGACCACTCCTGCGACAGGGACGGTGTTCTCGGTCATGCCGTTCCTCGGTTCGATGGTCGGGGACGCCGCCGGACCGGGCGGGCGGCGGCGTCCAGGGCGCGCGAAGGGGCCCTGGGGTGAATCGGGCAGAGCGAGGAAGCCCGTCCCCCGTGCGCGGGGGACGTCCACGGGGGACGGGCGGTTTCGGGGGTGGCCGCTACGGGGCGGCGGGCTCGGCCGCGGTGGCGCGGCGGGAGCCGCCGACCACGAACAGGGCCGCGAAGGCCAGTGCGGCACCGATCCACAGCACGCTGGTGGCGCCGATGCCGTCGACGGCGAAGCCGCCGAAGAGCGCGCCGAGCGCGATGGAGAGGTTGAACGCGGAGACGTACAGCGAGGTGGCCGCCTCGGTCGCCTCCGGCGCGGCGTCCATGATCCAGCTCTGGAAGGTGACCGGCACCGCGCCGTAGCCCAGGCCCCACAGGACCAGGATGGCTCCGGCGGTGAAGACGTTGGCGTCGACGACCGCGAGGATCACCATGCCGGCGGTGAGGACCACCGAGATGCCCATGACGGTCTTCCGGAGGCTCCTGGTGATGAGGGCCCCGGCGATGAAGTTGCCGCAGATGCCGGCGACGCCGAAGGTCAGCAGCAGCGCGCCGATCGCACCGGCCCGGATCCCGTCCTCCTGGAGGATCGGCCGGACGAAGGTGTAGGCCAGGAAGTGGCCGGTGATGACCAGGAAGGTCAGGGCGATACCGATCCGGACCCCGGCGTTGGTCTTGAAGACCTTCGGCAGCGCGGAGAACGAGAGGGACTGCTCGGCCGGGATCTTCGGCATCAGGAAGAGCATGCAGGCCAGCGAGACCAGGCCGAGGATGCCCACGGCGCCGAAGGCCGTACGCCAACTGCTCATGTCACCGATGAACGTACCCAGCGGCACACCCAGGACGGACGCGGTCTCCACGCCGCCGAAGATGACGGCGGTGGCACGGGCGACATGCTTGGCGGGCACCAGGCGCAGGGCGATACCGCCCGCGATGGACCAGAAGCCACCGACGCTGACACCGATCAGGAACCGGGCGACCAGGACCACGGTGAAGCTGGTGGCGAAGGCGGAGGCCAGGTTCGCGGCGCCCATCAGCCCGATCAGCACCACCAGGACGATCCGGCGGTCGATGCGCCCGGTGGCCACGGTGACCAGCGGCGCGGAGACGGCGGCGACCAGGCCGGGTACGGTCACCATCAGGCCCGCGGTGCCCTCGGAGACGTCCAGGGCGGTGCCGACGGGGGTGAGCAGCCCCACGGGGAGAAGCTCGGAGGTCATCAGGGAGAAGATGCCGAGGGTGACCGCCAGTACGGCGAGCCAACCCTTGACAGGCGAACGACCGGTGTCGGCTGGGACCCCGGACTGGACGGTGGTCATGGCTTGGTCAGCCCTTCATCAGTAAATGGTCGAGGCATGACGCGGGCGGTGGCCGACGGGCGAGGAGGCGGCCACCGCCCGCGGGGTGCTGTGGACTACTCGGTGCCGGGCGTCTTGCGGGTGGCGACGTTCATCCGGTTCCAGGTGTTGACGGTGAAGATGAGCGCGATCAACTGGGCCAGCTCCTTCTCCCCGAAGTGCTTCGCGGCCTCCGCGTAGACCTCGTCCGAGACGCCCTCGGGCAGGACGGTGATGGCCTCGGTCAGGGCCAGGGCGGCGCGCTCGGCCTCGGTGAAGAGGCTCGACTCCTCCCACGCGGAGAGCTGGTAGATCCGCTCCTCCGACTCGCCGGCCTTGCGGGCGTCGGACGTGTGGTAGTCGATGCAGTAGGCACAGCGGTTGATCTGCGAGGCGCGGATCTGCACCAGCTCCAGCAGAACGGGGTCGATGCCTTCGCGGGCGGCGGCGTCGAGGGCGAGAACGGCCTTGAAGACCTTGGGGGCGACGGTGGTGAAGTTCATGCGCTGAGGCACCTGGTAAGTGGTCATGCATTGACCGTAAGCGCGGAAACGACCCCAGGTATGGTGCATTCCCATGGCAGAAACATGGGTCAATACTCCCGGCTCCGGGGACGCGGAGAACGAACCCGGGCCCTCCCCCGACGCCCCGGCCGACACTCCGGCCGACCCCCCGTCCGGCACCTCGGTCGGCACCGACTTCCACCTCGAACTCTCCGGCGAGGGCAGTCTGCGGGCCCAGCTCATGCACGCGTTACAGGAGGCCATCCGCTCAGGCCGGCTGGCGCCCGGCACCCGCCTGCCGCCCTACCGCAGCCTCGCCGGTGACCTGGGCATCGCCCGCAACACCGTCGCCGCCGCCTACGCCGAGCTGGTCGAGGAGGGGTGGCTCACCGCCCGGCAGGGCTCGGGCACCCGGGTGGCGAGGCGCACCACCCCGCTCCACCCCGACCAGCAGCGCCGACCGCAGCGGCAGATGCGCCGGCGGCTCGTGCACGACCTGATGCCCAGCTCCCCCGACGCGGCCGCCTTCCCGCGCGCCGCCTGGGTCACCTCGGTGCGCTCGGCCGTCGCCGCCGCACCCAACGACGCCTTCGGGGTGGGCGATCCGCGCGGCCGGGTGGAGCTGCGCGAGACGCTGGCGGAGTACCTGGCGCGGGCCCGGGGCGTGCGGACCGAGCCCGACCGGATCGTCGTCTGCTCCGGCTTCGCCCACGCCCTGGAGCTGCTGGGCGGGGTGCTGAAGGGCACCGTCGCGGTGGAGTCGTACGGACTCGACTTCCACCGGGGCATCCTCCACGAGGCGGGGCTGCGCACCGCACCCCTGACGGTCGACTCCTCCGGGGCGCGGATCGACGAACTCCCCGGCACCGGCGCCGGAGCGGTGCTGCTCACCCCGGCGCACCAGTTCCCCACCGGCGGGCCGCTGCACCCGGACCGGCGGACGGCGGTCGTCGACTGGGCGCGGTCGCACGGCGGGTTGCTGGTGGAGGACGACTACGACGGGGAGTTCCGCTACGACCGGCAGCCGGTCGGCGCCGTGCAGGGCCTGGACCCCGACCGGGTCGTCTACATCGGCTCGACCAGCAAGAGCCTCTCCCCCGCGCTGCGGCTGGGGTGGATGGTGCTGCCGGGGTGGCTCGTGGACGACGTGCTCGCGGTCAAGGGGCCCAGGGAGATGTGGTCCGGGGTGCTCGACCAGCTCACGCTGGCCGACTTCATCGCCCGCGGCGCCTACGACCGGCACCTGCGCCAGATGCGGCTGCACTACCGGCGCCGCCGCGACCAGCTGGCCCGCATGATCGCCGAACGGGCCCCGCACATCAAGGTCAGCGGGGTCGCGGCCGGGCTGCACGCGGTACTCGAACTCCCCGACGGTACAGAGGAGTTGGCCCTGCGCGCGGCGCGTCGGCAGGGGCTGGCCCTGGACGGCCTGCACGCCTACCGCCACCCCGACAGCACGGTGCCCCCGCGCGACGGCCTGGTCATCGGCTACGGAACCCCGCCCGACCACGCCTTCGCGGCGGCTCTGGACGCGCTGTGCCTGGCCCTGCCCGATCCGCCGCAGGACGAGACGGTGACGCGGCGCGGCCGGGGCCGCCGTACCGGCCGGGCACCGGCGTGAGGGGGCGGGCCGGCCGGGCAGCCACACGGCCGGCCCGGCGCGGGCCCGGGGCTGAGGCCCGGCGGCGGGTGGCCCCGAGGTGGCCGGGCGGGTGCCGGGATGAGGCAGGCGCCGGTCCGGCCGCGGACGCCTCAGCCCTCCTCCGCGATGATCCCGAGGGCGAGTTCGGCCTCCAGGCGGTCCAGGTCCGCCAGGTGGCCGTGGGCGGCGATGTGGCCGTCCGGGCGGATCAGGTGGTAGCCGGGGGCGCCGCAGATCCCGTGGCCGGCCAGCAGTTTCGGCGGCGGGGTGAGGACCCGCAGCCCCGGCCGGCCCGCCGCCAGGGCGCGTTCCGCGCGGGGCGCCCAGAGGGCGTCTCCGGCGGGCGGGCGCAGCACCAGCGTCCATGCCTCCGGGTCCGCCTCCGGGCCCGCCGTACCGAGGGCCAGGGCCAGGGCGCGCGGGAAGACCGAGCCCGGCCCGACGGCTCCCGGCAGCCGGTTCCGTACCCGGCAGCGCCGGTCGGAGGGCTGCTGGGTGGCCCGCTCGGGGGTGTAGGCGAGCCGCCGCCCGGCCATGACCGGGGCGTAGAGCGCCGCGGCCGCCCCGGAGCGGTCCAGCAGCCGGAACGCGGTGTCGCGGACGGCCGCCCGCCGGGCGGTGCGGGCGGTCAGGGCGCGGGTGTGCAGATCGGTGTCCCGGACGATCCGGCGGGTGGCCTCGGCGCGCTCGGTGCCGTAGCTGTCCAGCAGGGCGAGCGGCGAGCGGCCCTTGAGCACCGCCGCCAGCTTCCAGGAGAGGTTCTGCGCGTCCTGGAGGCCGTTGTTCATGCCCTGCCCGCCCGCCGGGCTGTGCACGTGCGCGGCGTCCCCGGCCAGGAAGACCCGGCCGCGCCGGAAGTCCGTGGCCCGCCGGGCGTGGACCCGGAAGACGGTCTCCCAGACCGGCTCGGTGATCCGTACGCCGTGCGGACCCCGGGTGTCGATGATCTCCTGCATGGCCTCGCGGGACATCTCGCCGCCGTCGGGCATCACCGAGAGGAAGCGGAACACCCCCCGCGGCTGGGGCACGACCACCAGGGTGCCGTTGGTGGTCTGGTAGTAGGAGATCTCGTCCGGCGGCAGATGGCCCTCGATGTACGTGTCGATGAGCGCGAAGGCCATCTCGTACGTGGAGCCCTCGAAGCCGATCCCGAGCTGCCCCCGCACCGCGCTGCCCGCCCCGTCCGCGCCGACGACGAAGGGCACGGTGAACCGCTCCACCCCGCCGCCGTCCTCGTGTTCGAGGACGGCGGTCACGGTGCCGCCGGGCTCGGTCCGCCCGGAGAAGTCCACGTCGTCCAGGCATAGCAGCCGCACCCCGCGCTCGATCTTGCCGCCCAGGGCGTGCAGCCGCTCGGTGAGGACGCGCTCGGTCTCGTACTGCGGGAGCTGACGGGCCGCCAGCTCCTCGGTGAAGGTGAGGGAGGCGACCGGACGGCGGTCGGAGAAGTAGCGGAACGCCCGGACGGGCACCGAGGTGTGCTGCACCTCGTCGCCCACCCCGAGGTCCGTCAGGATGTCCCGCACCCGCGGCCAGAGCGACAGCGCCTTGGGTACTCCGGTGGGCTCCTGGGCCCGGTCGACGATCCGGACCCGTACGCCGCGGCGCAGCAGTTCGCACGCGGTGAGCAGTCCGGTGGGGCCGCCCCCGACGACCAGGACGTCGGCGTCACCGACAGCCATCTCGGTCCCTCCTCCCTCTGTCGCCGGTCCGTCCGCGGTCAGGACGACTGCCCGATGGCGAGGGCGCGCAGGCGCGCCGCGAGTTCGATGCGCTGCACCTTCATGGTGGCGGTGCGGGGCAGCTCGGTGATCTTCATCTGCACGGGCTCCGCCAGCTGCGGCCACCGGGTGGTGGCGTCCTTCCAGCGGTCGCGGTCCAGCGGCCGGTCGTCACGGGTGGACAGGACGGGGACCGCCTCGCCCAACGGGCCGGGGACGACGACGAGTTCGGTCAGCTCGTCAAGGCGGCCGAGGACGACGTCCTCGATCTCCAGGGTGGAGTGGATGCCGGGGATGGAGTCCACCTCGCGGTCCAGGAGGTGGAGGCAGCCCTCCTCGGTGCGGTAGCCGAGGTCCATGCCCCGCCACCAGCCGCCGTGCACCTGGGTGTCGTACCGCTCGCGCTCACCGAAGTAGCCGAGCGCCCGGCCGGCGGCCTGGACGTCGATGTAGCCGGGGTTGTCCCGGGTGACCTCCTTGCCGTTCCGGCTGACCAGCTTGAACTTGGTGTCGCCCGGGAAGGCGTAGCCCTGGCAGCGGCCGTCGGCGCCGAGCGCGGTCTTGCGGGTGAAGCCGCGGCCGACCAGCGGGCCGGTCTCGCTCTGCCCGTAGATCTGGTAGAAGAGCGGTGAGCTGCGCTCGCTGGCGTGCAGCAGCTTGTGCATGGTGCTCGGGTGGATGGCGTCGAAGGTGGTGGAGAAGTACTTCACCGAGGCCAGCGGCTTCAGCGGGTGGTCGGCCAACTCCTCCCACTCCATGAAGGAGTTGGGGTGGGACTCGATGAAGCCGGGGCGGGTCCTCGCCCACAGCTCGGCGGCCTTCTGCGGGTCCGCGTCGTTCATGACGACCATCTTGTGGCCCCGCGGCAGCAGCACGGCGAGCGCCAGCGGCATCCGCGAGTGCACGTAGGAGACATGGAGCGCCACGGTCTCGTGCTCGCGGATCATGTCGAAGAGCTTGGCCTGCGGGCGGTAGCGGCCGTGCAGGGTACGGGCGGAGTGGACCACCAGCTTGGGCAGTCCGGTGGTGCCGGAGGTGTGCGTCATCAGCGCGGGCAGGTCCGCGTGGAGCACGACCGGCTCCTGGCGGGGAGACCCGGCCAGGTCCGCCAGCGAGATCGCGCCGGGGTGCGAACCGGCGACGACGATGACCTCGTTGGTGATCTCGTCCAGCGGGGCCCCGGCGAACGGGCCCTCCAGCTTCGCCGTGTCGGTGACCAGGAACGGGGCGCCCAGACGGCGGAGCAGTTCGAGGACGCTCTCGGCGTTCAGCGCGGGCGAGAGCTGGACCGGGACCGCGCCGAGCCGGGCGACGGCGCTGGAGACGATGTTGATGTCGAAGCCGTTGGACTTGTGGATGGCCACGTGCTGGCTCTGGCGGACGCCCGCCGCGTGGAGCCGGGCCGCCGTGTCGTCGATGTAATCGGCGAGCTGGGTGTAGGTGATCTCGCGCCCGGCCTCGGGGAAGAGGGCCAGGTCGTGGTCGAGGATGATGAGCTGGTCGCCGTACTGGGCCGCGGCCCGTTCGGCCACGAGGCCCATGTAGAGACCCTTGTCGCTGGACTGCGCGGGAAGCATCGCTGTAGCTCCTCAGATCGTGGTTCGCTGTTCGGCGTTGGTCGTTCGCTGTGCGTGTCAGCAGGGGGTGTACCCGGGGGGCGGCGCTGCCGGGAATCACGGGCGGGGCGGGGGGAGTCGGGGCGGCCCCCGGCCCGTCACAGGGCCGCGGAGGGTTCTCTCCGCGTCAGGTCCCCGTCGCCCAGGAACCCGGCCAGCAGCGAGCCGGTGATCCGGATGCCGTCCTGCGTGAGGACCGATTCGGGGTGGAACTGGACGGAGGCGAAGTGCGGGCCGCGCAGGGAGTGGACCTCCCCGCTCTCCGGGTCGCGGCTCACCTCGACCGTCCCGACGTCCGGGCAGTCCTTCTTCCCGTCGGTGCTGTGGGCGGCGAAGGTGTTGTAGAAACCGACGCGCTCCACCGAACCGAAGAGGTCGATCTCCTTCTGGGTGCCCTGGTTGGGAACCGCACGGCGGACGACCGGGAAGCCCAGCTCCTGGGAGAGCACCTGGTGGCTGAGGCAGACGGCGAGGAACGGCCGCCGCTCCGCGAGCAGTCGGCGGACCGCCCCGCGCAGATGCGCGATCTTGGGGTGCGCGGTGTCACGCGGGTCGCCGGGGCCGGGTCCCATGACGACCAGGTCGTGCCCGTCGAAGGAGTACGGCTCGTCGAAGCGGTGCACCGCCACGTCCAGGCCCATGGAACGCAGTTGGTGGCCGATCATGGAGGTGAAGGTGTCCTCGGCGTCCACCACCAGCACCCGCCGGCCCGACAGCGCGGGCTGGGGGCGGGAGCGCTCGGTCTCCTCGGCCAGCCAGAACCCGGCGATGCCGTCGTTGCGGCGGGCCAGCGCCGACCGTACGTCGGGGTGGTCGGCGAACCGGCCGCTCCGGCCCGTACGCAGCGCCGCGAGCAGCCCCGACGCCTTGGCCCGGGTCTCGGCGACCTCCGACTCCGGGTCGGAGTGGCGCACCAGCGTGGCGCCGACGCCGATGTTCACGGTGCCCCCGGCATCGATGTCGGCGGTGCGGATGAGGATGGCGGAGTCCAGTTCCCGGGCGCCGTGCCGGTCCCGCCCCACGAGGGCGAGGACCCCGCTGTAGTAGCCGCGCCCGCCGGGCTCGTAACGGCTGATCACCCGGGCCGCGCTCTCCAGCGGGCTGCCGGTGACCGTCGGGGCGAACATGGTCTCGCGCAGGATCTCGCGGGGGTCGCGCGTGGTGGAGCCCTCGATGAAGTACTCGGTGTGGGCGAGCCGGGCCATCTCCTTGAGATACGGGCCGGTGACCCGGACACCGCCGTCGCAGATCCGGGACATCATCTTCAGCTCTTCGTCGACGACCATGTACAGCTCGTCGGCCTCCTTGCGGTCCGCGAGGAAGTCCATGACCTCCGGCAGGGTCGGGCCGGTGCCGGGGTAGCGGTAGGTACCGCTGATGGGGTTCATCACGGCCGTGCCCGCGCGGACGCTGATGTGCCGCTCGGGGGTGGCGCCGACGAACGTACGGTCCCCGGTGTGGACGACGAACGTCCAGTAGCCGCCCGTCTCCTGCTCCAGCAGCCGGCGGAAGAGGGTGAGCGCGCTGCGCGGGTGGTAGTCGGTGATCCGGGTGACGAACGACCGTTTGAGGACGAAGTTGGCGCCCACCCCCTGGCCGATCTCGTCGGTGATGACGCGGCGCACCACCTCGGCGTACTCGGCGTCGTCCAGGTCGAACCGGCCGCCCTCCAGCCGTATCGGGAGGTCCCCGATACGGGAGACTGCCTCCGCGAGCGGCACGGTCTGCTGGTCGAGGACGGTGAGGGCGATCAGCGGCGAGCCGTCGTCGGGGGCGTCGAAGCCGCGCTCGGTGATCTGCCGGTAGGGCATCACCACCAGGGTCTCGTGCCGGGACGCCCCGGGCGGGGTCGACGGCCCGTGCGGGTCCCGGCCGTCGTCCGACAGCGGCACGTCGGCGAGGGAGGCGGGGGTGGTGGCCTCACCGACCAGCACGTCCAGCACCCCGGGGCCACCGGCCTCGGGCCGGTACAGCAGGGCGAACGGCCGGGGCCGCGGGGAGAGGACCTCGGCCAGCAGGTCGCGGGCGCGCGGGGCGCCGCCGGGGCCGGTCATGCGAAGGTCTCCTTGGCGGTGGTGACCACGGCACAGCGCTTGGCGGCGTACTCCAGGGTCATCCGGTGGTCGTCCTGGGAGAAGTCGGCGGTCGCGTCCGCCACGAGGAAGGTCTCGATGTCGTTGCTGAACGACTCGACGGCGGTGGCGAGGACGCCGATGTGCGCGTACACCCCGCAGATGACGAGCTGGTCCCGGCCCGCGGCGCGCATGCGCTCCAGCAGGTCGGTGCGGAAGAAGGCGCTGTAGCGCCACTTGGTCAGCATCCAGTCGCCCGGCCGGGGGGCTACCGGACCGATGACCTCCCGCTGGGCGGGCGTGGCGCTCATGCCCGGCCCCCAGAAGTCCTTGAGCAGCCCCCGCTGTTCGGCGGACATGTCGCCGGGCTGGGCGGTGTACGCCACCGGGACGCCCAGCTCCGCGCACCGGTCGCGCACCAGCTCGGCGTTGGAGACGAGCTGGCCCATCAACGGGTCGGGCAGGGGGGCCAGGAAGTAGCGCTGCATGTCGTGGACGAGCAGCACGGCGCGGTCCGGGTCGGCGGTCCAGGGGGCGGTGCTGGTGGGCAGGTCCCCTGCCGTCGGCATCGGGTACGGCTCGATGGCGGGTATACCGGCCATGGTGTCCTCTCCTTGCGCTGGTCTGTTCCTTGCGCTGGTCTGCGGGTCCGGTGGGGGCGCGGTCAGGTGCCGAGGGTGGCGCCGCCGTCGACGGTGAGGGTCTCCAGCGTGATGTGCGCCGCGCTGTCGGAGAGCAGGAAGACCACGGCGTCCGCGATGTCGGCGGGCTGGGCGATCCGGGCCAGCGGGATGCCCACCTTGAAGGCCTCCGGCAGGCCGGCGATCGTCCGGTCGCGGCCCGAGGCGTCGCTCCACATGGAGGTGAGCATGGGCGTGTCGGTGGAGCCCGGGGCGACGACGTTGCAGCGGATGCCGAGCCGGGCCACCTCCAGCCCGAGGCTCTTGGTGAACATGGCGGCGGCGGCCTTGGAGGCGGCGTAGGCGGCCATCTCGGTGCGCGGGGTGCCGGCGGCGTTGGAGGCGATGGTGACGACGTTGCCGCGGCGGCGCTCCTTCATCCGGCGGACGACGGCGCGCGAGACGTGGAAGACCCCGCTGGTGTTGACCGCGAAGGTGGTGTTCCAGTCGTCGTCGCTCAGCTCGACGGCCCCGCCGAGCCGCAGGACGCCCGCCCCGTTGACCAGGTGGTCTACGGGACCGAGGCCGCTCTCCACCTCCGCCACCGTGCGCTCCACGTCGTCGGCACGGCTGATGTCGGCGGGGTACGCGGTGACCCGCAGCCCCTTCGCGGTCAGCTCACCGGCCAGCAGGTCGAGCGCCCGGGCGTCGCGGTCGACGGCGGCCACCGAGGCGCCGCGCTCCGCCAGTGCCTGGACGACGGCGCTGCCGATGCCTCCGGCCGCTCCGGTCACCAGGGCGATGGTGTTGTCCATCTCTTGCCGAGCCTCCATCCGTGCGGGTACGGGCGATCCATGCGGTGGTGCGGGGCGGTACGTGGGGGGGGGCGCGGCGGTCATCGGCTCCAGGCGGAGACGACGGAGAGCGCCTGCTCCGGGTTGAGCCGGGGGTCGCAGAACGTGGTGTAGAGCGAGCCGAGTCCGTCGGCGGCCGAGGCGTCCGTGACGCACTCGGTGACGGCGTCCGGGGTGGTCTCCAGGTGGAGGCCGCCGGCGACGCCGCCCGCGCCCCGCACCGCGTGGTGGAAGGCGACGACCTCGCGCCGGACGGTCTCCACGAACCGGGTCTTCAGGCCGCCGGCGACCTTGACGGTGTTGCCGTGCATCGGGTCGGTCAGCCAGATCACCGGGTGCCCCGCCTCCCGGACCGCCGTCACCAGGGGCGGCAGGGCATCGGCGACCCGGTCCGCGCCCATCCGGGCGATCAGGGTGAGCCGGCCCGGCTCGCGGTGCGGGTCGAGCCGTTCGCACAGGGCGACCAGCTCGTCGGGGGTCATGGTCGGCCCCACCTTGCTGGAGACCGGGTTGGCGACCTCGGCGAGCAGTGCCACATGGGCGCCGTCGACCTGCCGGGTGCGCTCCCCGATCCACGGCCAGTGGGTGGAGCCCAGCAGCAGCCGACCGGCCTCGTCGCGGCGGAGCAGGGGGACCTCGTAGTCCATCAGCAGCGCCTCGTGGCTCGTCCAGACCGCCGGGTCGATGCCGAAGCGGGTGGAGCCGGTGGACTCCCAGCCCAGGTGGGTCATCGTGTCGCGGGCGGACATGTAGCCGGTGAGCAGCCGCAGGGCGTCGGCGCGTCGGCTGTCCGGGTCTGCTTCGGGTCCGTTCACCAAGTGCCCGCGGAAGACGGGGAGTTCGACGCCGTCGATCCATTCGGTGGGGTTCGAGCGCGGTTTGGCGTACTGCCCCGCGATCCGGCCCACCCGCAGCACGGGCCCCCGGGTGACCAGCCGCAGCGCCCCGGCCAGCAGGTCCAGCACGGCGGCCTTGCGGGCGACGTGGCCGGGGGTGCACTCGGCCGGGTCCTCGGCGCAGTCGCCGGCCTGGATCACATGGGCCTCGCCGGCCGCCACCCGGGCCAGCAGCGCCCGGAGCCGACGGACGTCGTCCCCGCTCACCAGCGGGGACCGGGCGGCCAGCTCCTTGCGGATCCGGTCGACCTGGGAAGGGTCCTCCCACTGCGGCTGGTGCAGCGCGGGCGGGCGGATGTCGAGCAGGGCGTTCTCCACGGTGCCTCCGGGATGACTGGCACGGTCGGCCGTGCGGGGCACGCCGTGCGAGGGGAAGGGAACCTGCGGCCGCCCGCCCACACCCGGGAAGGGCGGGCGGGACGGCCGGGCGACGGCCCGTGCGCCGGGGCCGTACGGAGCCTTCTTCGTGGAGGTGTCCCACGGGTGACGGTCCGGCGCACGCGTCGGGTCAGGTCGTGCTCAGTCCCCGCTGGAGTGCCGCGGTGATCTCCACGGTGCGGCGGGCCTGGTACTCGATGGCCGCCAGGTTGTCGTCGTCGACGTTGCCCGCCTCGTTGCGCGAGACGCTGCTGACGCCGTACGGGTTGCCGTTGGTCGGGGCCAGCTGGATCGCGTCGGCCACGCCGGGCGGGACGATGATCGCGCCCCAGTGGTAGAAGGCGTTGTTCAGGGCCAGGAGCGTGCTCTCCTGACCGCCGTGCAGGGTGGCGGTGGAGGTGAAGGAGGACATCACCTTGTTCACCAGCCCGCGCCGCATGTGCAGCGGAAGGGTCTGGTCGATGAAGTGCTTGAGCGAGGCGGCGGGCAGCCCGTAGCGACCGGGCGTCCCCCAGAGCACGGCATCCGCCCACTCGAGGTCCTCGACGGCGGCCTCGGGGATGTCCTGGACGGCCTCCAGGTGCTCGGCCCACGCCTTGTTCCAGGCGTCGTTGCCCGGGACGACCGTCTCGGTGGACAGCTCGGCGGTCCTGCGCAGCCGCACCTCGGCGCCCGCCTTCTCGGCGGCCGCGGCGGCCGCGACGGCGAGCTTGTGGACGTTCCCCTGGGACGAGTAGTAGATGACGGCTACTTTGGTCATGTCCTGCGGCTCCTTGGCGATCGGCTCGGTAGGCCTGAATCCTGTGTCCCGGCCCGGGCCGCGGCCAACGCCCTCCGGGGCCATCCGTCAACTGGCCGGTCCAGTCCGTCAGGTCCGTCGCCCAGGTCCGTCAGGTCCGTCCGGACGCGGGGTGGCGACCTGACGGAAGCGCTCCCGCACAGCCCGGCGGTCCCGGGGGCGCGATACCGTTCGCACCCCTCGCGCGGGCGGCGCCCTGCGGCCACCGGTCAGTCGGTGCCGCTCCCCCGGTCAGCCGGTTCCGCTCAGCAGCCTCGGCTCCGCCCGGCCGCTCAGCATCGCGATGGCGTGGGCGGCCGAGGCGAGCGTGGTGTGGCGGTGCCAGCCGGCGAACGACCGGCCGGAGAAGTCCCGGATGCCGACCCGGTCGGCGACCTCCTTGGTGTCCCGCTCCACCCGTCGCGCGTAGGAGGCCAGTTGGAGCAGCTCCCCGACGCTCGACGTCGTCAGGTCGGTGAGCCACAGCTCCGCGGGCCAGTGGCCGTGCTCGGCCACCCCCATCAGCACCAGGCTGCTGTCGGGCCGCCCCTCGCGGCGCCCGGCGTGGGAGAGGGTCACCCGGACGGCGACCACCGGGCCGGGGGACGTGGGCCCCTCACCGGGCCGCCGCCCCGGCCTCCGCATGTGCCAGACGAGCGACATGATCTGCTGAGCCGTCATGCTGACGCCCCGGCGCGGGAACGCCGGCTCCTCCACCGTCAGCCGCTGGGTGCCGTCGATCCGCAGCAGCATCGGGGTGTCGGCGGCGCGCAGCCACCCCACCACCGCGGCCACGTCGGTCTCCTGGGCGTCCATCACCACGGGTCGGATCGGCAGCCGCGACTTCTTGATCAGCTCCTGGTACGCCTTGACCGAGCACTGGTCCAGGCTCTCGGGAACCTCGGTGTCGGGAATGTCGGTCTGCCGGCGGTGGCGCCGGTCGGCCAGCCACCGGGGCGAGAGCTGGAGCCGCCAGTTCAGCGGGCTGCTCCAGTCCGGCGCGGCCGCCCATACCCCCACCGCCTGCTGCGCGTTGACCACCTGGCCGAGCGCCGGTACGAAGCGCCGCTCCACCCCGACGGAGGTCTCCCCCGCCCGGCGGATGATCAGCGGGCGCACGACGTACGCCTGCGGCTGCGTGACCCGCTCCACGTACTGGGCGAGCGCCCGGCGCACCGGCGTCCAGTCCCAGGTGGAGCTGACGATGAAGTGATGCAGGCTCTGCTCGGTGGCGTCGCCGCCGAAGAGCGCGGCGATGTTGCGTATCGACTTGCGTCCCTCGGCCTCCAGCAGTCCCTGGAGGTAGGCCATGCCCTTGGTCCGCTGATCACGGCGCGGCATCGAGGCGAACAACTCCGTGCCCAGCGCCGAGAGGAGCCCGTCGTGGGCCCTCTCGTACGGCCTGAAGGCGGCCGTGGTCGGCGGCCTCAGGCGCCCCGTGGTGGCGTGAACGGCCTGATCGAACTGCGGGATCGTGCTCGTCATGCGTGGTCCCCCCGACCGGTGTGCGGTCTCTTGTGAGCCCCTGGCGGTGTGCTGCCACAGGAGCCGGGCTGGAGTAACGATCCAGCCACTCCCTGCGGTTCGGAGGCTCACACGGGCTGACCAAGGGCGAGCCAATGGCTGGCAAAGGCGCTGGTGGAGGGGGCGTCCACGCGCGGAGACGGTGATCTTCGAACTTTCTGGCGAAGATTGTTGTCCGCCAGACGGGCATATGCCGACGCCCAGCACCTTGATCGTAGTCGCCGGATCCGCCCCTGCTGCCGGCGGACGGGGGCACCCACCCGGCCGACGGCGCGCGGCCCTGGGTGCAGACGGCGGGCATGGCCGGGATTCTCGCCCGCGCGGGGGCATACGCCTGTGCAGGGGAGGCCGATTCGCCCCGGGTCCGTCACTTCGTGCCCCCGGTCCGTCATCTCGCCCCCCTGGTGCGTCACGTCCGCGCCCACAGCCCGCCACCTCCGCGACCCCGGTCCGTCACGTCCGCTCCCGCGGCACCTCACCTCACAGCCGCACGAAGGCAACCGGCCCGACCCCTGGGCCGACGCGCCACCGGCCCTTGACCGCGCCCCGACCGTTCCTTGGTCTCGATGGCCGAGCCTGGGGCCCCTTCGCACCACCGACCTGAGAGGACCGGCACCGTGACCCGGCCATCGCATACCGCCCCGGCGCACCGCCTGTGGGAACCGGCGTCCGTAGCGCGCCTCAGAAACCTCACCGCCGAGCTGGCCCAGGACCTCGCCACCGCGCGCTGGACGCCGACGGAGCTGGAGTCGCGCATCGCGGACCTCCTGATGACCTCCGCAGCGGGCGACGGCGCGCTCACCGGGCAGCGGATACGCGGCGTCCTCTGGGAGGGTTCGATGGCCCTCACCCGGGTCAACGACGGCCGCCTGGCGGGTCTGTTGGCATCCTTGGCCCCGTTGGCGGACGAGCCGGAGCTGTCCGACAGGACGCTCATGGCCGATGTCCACGCCGTGCTGGACCGGATCGCCGGGTGCCGCTGAGGAGGGAAGAGCCGATGTCGGAGATCGTGGTCGTGGGCGGGGGGTTCGCCGGGGTGTGGGCCGCGGCGGCGGCCGCCCGCCTGCTGACGGAGAAGCGGCAGGACGGATGGGGCAGCACGACCGGGAACGCCGGGCCGGGGCACACGGTCCGGCTGGTGACGCCCGGGGACGACATGGTCATACGTCCCCGTCTGTACGAGGCGGATCCCCACACCATGCGGGTGCCGCTGGACCGGATCCTGGCCCCGGCCGGGGTCCGCCGTACCGCCGCCGCCGTCACGGCGATCGACACCGACCGGCGCACGCTGGCCGCCGTCGACCGTGCGGGCGAGGCGCGGGAGATCGCCTACGACCGGCTCGTCCTGGCCACCGGCAGCCGTCTCGTCCGTCCGGGGATCACCGGCGCCGAACACCTCCACGACGTCGACACCCTGGCGGGCGCCACCGCGCTCGACACTCATCTGTACTCCCTGGCGGACCTGCCGGAGGAGACCCCGGCCCCCGCCCGCTGGACGGCGGTGGTGGTCGGCAGCGGCCCGACCGGGCTGGAGGTGGCCACCGAGCTGGTGCGCCGGCTCCGGACGGTCGCCGCTCCGCGCGGCGCCGCCGCACAGGTCCGTGTCGTCCTGGTCGAGCGGGCCGACACCGTCGGCGCCTCCCTGGGGGCGCCCGCCGCCCCGGTGATCGCCCGCGCCCTGGCCGACCTCGGCATCGAGACCCGCGCGGGCGTCACCGTGACCGCGGTGGAGGCCGGCGCGGTCACCCTGTCCGACGGCTCCCGGCTGCCGGCCCGGACCGCCGTGTGGACCGCAGGGGTGCGGGCCGCCGAGCCGGCCCGGCTGGTCCCGGGCCGCCACGACGGGGCGGGACGGCTGGAGGTCGACGCGTTCCTCCAGGTCACCGGGGTCCCCGGGGTGTGGGCGGCGGGTGACGCGGCCACCGCCCCCACCGGGCACGGCCACCGCACGGTCCCCAGCTGCCAGTACGCGATCCCGCTGGGCAAACTCGCGGGCCGCAACGCGGCGGCCACGCTGCTCGGCGCCGACCCCGAGCCGTTCGCCCCCGGCCCGTACGTCACCTGCCTCGACCTCGGTGACGCGGGCGGTCTCTACACCACCGGCTGGGAGCGGGCGGTGCAGCTGACCGGGGACGAGGCCAAGAAGTACAAGCGGGCCGTCACCGAGCAGTGGATCTACCCGCCGCTGGACGACGGGCCCGAGCTGCTGCGCCAGGCCGACCACCGGCTGCGTACCCGCAGGTCGAACCCGGTGTAAGGCGGGCCCCGCCGGGAGCGCCGGACCGGGCATGCGGCACGATGGAGCGCCGCCGTCAGCCGCCCCGCCTGGAGGAACCCCGTGACCGCCGCCACCCCCTCCCCGTCCCCGGAGGTGCTCGCCGCGTTCGAGGCCGCCAAGGGCTTCATGCCGGTCCACGAGGGGCTCGCCCTGTACGCGGCCGCCACCGAGGCCGGTGCGCTGGGCCTGCCCCTGCTGGAGGTGGGCACCTACTGCGGGCGCTCCACGATCCTGCTGGCCGACGCGGCCCGGACCGCCGGGGTGAGCGCCCTCACCGTGGACCACCACCGGGGCAGCGAGGAGCAGCAGCCGGGCTGGGAGTACCACGACCCGACGGTGGTGGACCCCGAGGTCGGGCTGATGGACACCCTGCCGACGTTCCGCCGCACCCTGCACCGGGCGGGGCTGGAGGAGCACGTGGTGGCGCTGGTCGGTCGCTCCCCGCAGGTGGCCGCGGTCTGGGCCGGGCCGCTGGGCCTGGTCTTCATCGACGGCGGGCACACCGACGAGCACGCGAACGGCGACTACGAGGGATGGGCCCCGCATGTCGCCGAGGGCGGCCTCCTGGTGATCCACGACGTCTTCCCCGACCCGGCCGACGGCGGCCAGGCCCCGTACCGGGTGTATCTGCGGGCACTGGCCTCGGGGGCGTTCACGGAGGTGTCGGTGACGGACTCCCTGCGGGTGCTGCGCCGCACGGGCGCGGCGGTCTGAGCCGTACGCGTACGGGACCGAGCGCGTCGTACGGGTACGGGAGCGGGGCATCGGCACGTCCGGCATCCAGAGGGTCAGGCATTCGGACCGTACGCGTACGGGAACCGGCCGCCTCCCAACCCGTACGGATAGCATCGCCGCGTGCCGTACGACGACAGCGTTCCCCCCACCCGCCGTGCCCGGCCCCTCCTCGTTGCCTCCGCTCTGGCCGCGCTCTGCCTGACGGCGGTCGTCGGCTGCGGCGGCGCCCAGAACCCGGGCGGAACGGACACCGGCGCGGCGAAGCCCGGCCCGGAAGCGGAAGCCACCGCATCCGCGCCCGTGTCCCCCTCCGCACCCCCCACGGAGTCGCGGCCCTCCGGAGCGACGCCCACCGCCCCGCTCCCCCAGGGCCCCCTGACCGGCCGGACCGTGGTGATCGACCCGGGCCACAACCCGCGTAACCGGGAGCACACCGAGGAGATCAACCAGCAGGTCGACATCGGTACGGGCCGCAAGGAGTGCGACACGACCGGTACGGCCACGGACGCCGGTTACGCGGAGGCCCGGTTCACCCTCGATGTGTCGCACCGGCTGCGGGAGTTGCTCCAGGCGCAGGGGGCCCGGGTGGTGCTGACGCACGACGACGACCGGCCGTTCGGACCCTGCATCGACGAGCGGGCCCGGATCGGCAACGAGGCGGAGGCGGACGCGGTGGTCTCGGTGCACGCGGACGGCTCGGCGGTGGGCAACCGGGGCTTCCACGTCATCCTGCCCGCGGCGGTGAAGGGCGGCGGGGCGGACACCTCGAAGATCGTGAAGAGTTCGGCCGATCTCGGGGCCCGGATCGCCGGACACTTCGTCAAGGCGACCGGAAGCGCACCCTCCAACTACATCGGCGGCGGCACCGGGCTGGACACCCGCGGCGATCTCGGCGGACTGAATCTGTCGACCGTGCCCAAAGTCTTCGTGGAATGCGGCAACATGCGTGACCCGGAGGACGCCGTCCTGCTGACCGACGCGGGTTGGCGGCAGAAGGCGGCCCAGGGCATGGCGGACGGCATCGCGGCCTACCTCAAGGGGTAGGTCCGACGACGCGAGCCACCCCACAGGAGACTGCCCCACAGGGGGTTGCCCTACCGGGGACTGCCCTACCGGGGGATGGATCTGCGGGGATATTGGGGGGGGATAGCTGACCAAGAACCGGGCACGGGGGCAACCCGCCCGGTCAGACGATAGATTCATCCGTACGATGGGGAGCCACCCCCGAGCTTCACGCCGCGCCCGCCGACCAGGCGGCAGCGACGACCGCCCCGACGAGACGACCGACTAAGGACCTTCACGTGAATATCCGCTCCCTCACTCGAGGCGACGGCGTGGTGATCGGAGCAGCGGTGGTGCTGTTCATCGCCTCCTTCCTCAACCTTGCCAACTACGACTGCCCGGCCGGCGTGGACTGCTCCCGCTTCAACACGAACGCCTGGGACTCCCTCGGCCTTCTGATGAGCGTCTACCTCGCCGGGATCATCGGCGCGGCGCTGCTGGTCGTCGGCCGGATGATGCCGGGCCGCAAGGTCGCGGGGCTCGACCTGGGCCAGTTCGGGGCCGCGTTCACCGTCTTCGCGCTGTGGACCGCGTTCTGGACGATCATCGATGTCAACAACGCCGGTGCCGGTCTGATCCTGGGCCTGCTGGCGACGATCGTGCTCGCCGCGGGCGCGATCGCCGGTCCACTGGTCCCCGCGCTCAAGGCCCCGCTGGTCGGCGCCCCCAAGCCGCAGGCCGTACAGCCGCCGTACGGTGGTCAGCCCGGCCAGGGATACGGCTACCCGGGCGGCCAGCAGCAGCCCTACGGCGGCCAGCCGAGCCAGGGCTACGGCTACCCCGGCGCCCCGGCCGGCGGCCAGCCCGGTCAGCCGGACCCCGCGCAGGCCGCCCAGGCCCAGCAGGCCGCTCCGCAGGGCGGCGCGGCCCCGGCGGGCGACTTCACCCCGTTCTGGTTCGCCGTCCCGGTGGCCCGTCCGCTGTACGGCGAGGACGGCGCCCCGAACCCGATCGCCGAGCTGGCGCCGGGCACCTGGTACCTCGCGGTCGAGCAGCGCGGTCAGGGCCTCATCGCCCAGACGCAGGACGGCCGTCGCGGTGTGCTCCAGGACACCACGGGCATCCAGCGCGGCTGACCGCCTTCCGTCACCGCATGGCCTCGGGGGGCCCCCCCCCCCCCCGGGGGGGGGGGGGGGCGGGCAGGCCCCCCAACCCCCCCCACCACCGGGTCAGGTAGGGTAACAAAACCCAGTCCAGCCCGGTTAGGTCGCCCCAACACA